>PNKD01000143.1 GCA_013822265.1 Leptothrix sp. (in: b-proteobacteria) | reverse complement strand
GCGCAGATCATCGCCACCGAGCTCGGCATCCCCAGCGAGGTGATCCAGGTCGAAGAGGGCGACACCAGCACCGCGCCCTACGGCCTGGGCACCTACGGCAGCCGCTCGACGCCGGTGGCGGGCGCGGCCATCGCGCTGGCGGCGCGCAAGATCCACGCCAAGGCGCGCAAGATCGCCGCCCACCTGCTGGAGGTGGGCGAGAACGACCTCGACTGGGAGATCGACCGCTTCAAGGTCAAGGGCGACCCGGGCGACAACACCGGTCGATTCAAGACCATGAAGGACGTCTGCTGGGCGGCCTACAACAACGTGCCGGCAGGGCTGGAGATGGGACTGGAGGCGGTGCACTACTACGACCCGCCCAACTTCACCTTCCCCTTCGGCATCTACCTGTGCGTGCTCGACATCGACCGCGCCACCGGCCAGAGCAAGGTGCGCCGCTTCTACGCGCTGGACGACTGCGGCACGCGCATCAACCCGATGATCATCGAGGGCCAGATCCACGGTGGCCTGACCGAGGGTTACGCGGTGGCCATGGGCCAGCAGATGCCCTTCGACGCCCAGGGCAACCTGCTGGGCAACACGCTGATGGACTACTTCCTGCCCACCTTCGTCGAGACGCCGAAGTGGGAGACCGACCACACCGTCACGCCCAGCCCGCACCACCCGCTGGGCGCCAAGGGCGTGGCCGAGTCGCCGCATGTCGGCAGCATCCCCACCTTCACGTCGGCCGTGGTCGACGCGTTTGCCCACCTGGGCGTGACGAACATGACCATGCCGCACAGCGCCTACCGCGTGTGGCAGCAACTGGTGAAGAGCGGAGTGAATCTCTAGATGGAAGTGCAACTCGACAAGCGCTACCCGCTCGAAGTGGGCGTGGCGCAGGCCTGGGCGGTGCTGGCCGACATCCGCGCCACGGCCGGCTGCATGCCCGGCGCGGCCATCACCGAGCAACTGGACGACACGCACTACAAGGGCACCGTGAAGACCAAGATCGGCCCGGCGGTGATGAGTTTTGCCGGCGACATCGAGGTGCTGGGCATCGACGCCGCCGCCAACGAACTGCAGATGATGGCCAAGGGCGCCGACCGCTCGGGCTCGTCGGCGGCGATGAAGCTCAAGGCCCACCTCGAGGCCGGCGAGACCGCGGGCACGGCCGTGCTGGTGGGCCAGGCCACCGTCACCGTCAGCGGCAAGCTGGCGCAGTTCGGCAGCCGGCTGCTGGTGCCGGTGAGCGACGCCATGCTGGCGCAGTTTGCCGACAACTTCCGCGCTGCCGCGGGCGCGCTGGCCGCACCGGCGCCGGCCTGGACGGGCGACGGCACCAGCGGCGACACCACGGTCACGCGCATGGTCTCGCACGGCGAAGCCCCCGGCGGCCTGCCCGCAACGGCGCCGTCGTCGCAGCAGCTGCCGCAAGCGCCGCAGCCGCAGCCGCCTGCGCCGGTCAAGGAGCTGAACGCGCTGGGGCTGATGTGGACCGTGTTCAAGGCCTGGCTGGCCGGCCTCTTCCGCCGCAAGGCCTGAGAGCCTGAGAGGCTTTCGTTCATGCCCGCTCATCACACCAAAAAGCACCTGCTCGTCGTTGCAAATGCTCGACATGGCCCGCGCCATGTCTGCGCTTTGCGCCTAGATCAGGTGCCTTTTGGCGCGCTGTTCGGGCACGCCCGAAAAACTCTCACGCTCTGAGCGACGCTGCCATGACCGACACCGCGCTGCGCGAGGCCCTGCACCGCGCCGGCTACATCACCGACGAGGCGTTGGCCACCACGCTGTGGCTGGCCGGTGAACTGCAGCGCCCGCTGCTGCTGGAAGGCGACGCCGGCGTCGGCAAGACCGCGCTGGCCGTCGCGCATGCCGCGGCCACCGGCCGGCGCCTGGTGCGGCTGCAATGCCACGAGGGGCTGGACCTGGCGCAGGCCGCCTACGAATGGAACTACGGCCGCCAGTTGCTGGCCCTACGCCTGCACGAGACCGACGCGCAATCGGTACGCGAAAGCGACCTCTTCGCCCGCGACTACCTGCTCGAGCGCCCGCTGCTCACGGCGCTGCAGAGCGAGCAGCCCTGTGTGCTGCTGATCGACGAGATCGACCGCGCCGACGAGGCCTTCGAAGCCTTCCTGCTCGAAGTGCTGGCCGACTGGCAGATTACCGTGCCCGAGCTCGGCACCATCAAGGCGCGGCACGTGCCGGCCGTGCTGCTGACGAGCAACGGCACGCGCGAGCTCAGCGACGCGCTGCGCCGGCGCTGCCTCTACCACTGGGTCGACTACCCGACGCTGGCGCGCGAGATCGCCATCGTGCGCACCACGCTGCCCAGCGCCGAGAGTGCACTCGTCGAGCAGGCGGTGGCCTTGGTGCAGCGCCTGCGCCGCGAAGACCTGGGCAAGACGCCGGGTGTGGCCGAGACGCTGGACTGGGTGCGCGCGCTGCACCGCCTGGGTCACGTGTCGGTGCCCGACGATCCCGAGGCGCTGGCGCACACGCTGGCCTGTCTGCTGAAGACCCGCGAAGACCGTTTCCAGTTCGGCCCCGAGCGCGTGCGGCAGTTGCTGGAAGGCCGCCAGCGCCAGGCCAGCGAGGGCGTGGCGATCAAGGCCTCGCCGCACCCGGCCCCGGCCGCCTGACACCATGGCCACGGGAAGCCCGGCCATCGCCGCCGCGCCGCTGCAGGCCATCGCCGGTTTCGCGGCGCTGCTGCGCGAGCACGGCCTGCAGGTCGGCGTGGCCGAACAGCAGGATTTCGTCAGCGCCGCGCTCGCCCTGCCGCTGCAGCGCAGCGCGCCGTGCCAGGTCGGCGACACGGCCACCGGCATCAGCGCCGCATGGCGCGCCATCGCCTGCCACGACAGCCGTTCGTGGCGGCAGTGGCCCGATCTCTTCGAGCGCTACTGGTACCCGCAGCGCCTGAAGGGCACGGTGCGCGTCAGCGGCCAGACGCGGCCGGCGCGTGACCTGCGCCAGGTGGTGCAGACGCTGCAGGACCAGCTGGCCGGCGACAACGCGCCGAAGACTGGCGCCCGCGCGATGGACACCGCACTGCAGGCTGCGGCCCCCGCCCTCCAGCCCGAGGCCGAAGCCGCGCCACGCGCCCAGGGCGGCGCCAGCCGCACCGAGGCCCTGCACGACCGCCGCTTGAACGAATGGCTGCCGCAGGATCTGGCCCAGCTCGAACGCCTGGCCGAGGTCATCGCACGGCGCCTGCGCGAGCGTCTGACGCGGCGCTGGCGCGACCACCCGCGCGGCGCACGGCTCGACGTGCGGCGCACCCTGCGTGCCAGCCTGAAGACCGGCGGCGTGCCGATGCAGCCCGCCTGGCGCCGGCCGCGGCGCGAGAAGCCGCGCGTCTTCATCCTCGTCGACGTCAGCCGCTCGATGGAGACGCACGCGCAGCTCTTCCTGCGCATCGCACGCGCCTTCGTGCAGGCGCTGGGGGCGCGCGTGTTCGTCTTCCACACCCGGCTGGCCGAGGTGACGCCGCTGCTGCAGCGTCGGGTCGAAAGCAGGGCCTCGGTGCAGGAGAAGGTCAACGCGGTGACGGCCGGCTTTGGCGGCGGCACGCGCATCGCCACCAGCCTGCACGACTTCCACGCCGTGCATGCGCGAGCGCAGCTCGGCCGCGCGGCGCGGGTGTGGGTGCTGTCCGACGGCTTCGACGCCGACGAGCCGCAGCGCCTGGCTCAAGAGCTGGCCGCGGTGCGCAGCCGCGGCGCGCGCATCACCTGGTTCCACCCCGCCGAGCATCGCCCGGCCTCGGCCGCGATGCAGGCCGCGCTGCCGCTGGTCACGCGTTTCGTGCGCCTGAACCGGCTGCGCGACCTCGCGCTGGCCGCCGATGTCCTGAACTGAAGGAGACCCGCCATGAACACCATCGACCTTCTCGTCGCCGCGCAACGCCTGCAACAGCAGGGCAGCCCCTGCGCGCTGGTCAGCGTGCTGCGCGTGCAGGCGCCGGCCTCGGCGCGGCCCGGCGACAAGGCCGTGGTCACGGCCGACGGCATCGTGCAGGGCTGGATAGGCGGCGGCTGCGCGCAGCCGGCGGTGATGAAGACGGTGCGCCAGGCGCTGCAGGACGGCCGCGCGCGCGTCATCCGCATTGCACCGGCGGAACGCGGCCCCCAGGAAGCGGCCGGGGCCGCTTCCGCCCCCCAAGGGGGTGAGCCGCCTTGGGGCGGCCCGGCGGCGGCTCAAGGCCCCATGCGCGAACTCGCCGACGTGCTCGAGTTCGGCATGACCTGCCACAGCGGCGGCACGCTGGAACTCTTCGTCGACCCGCTGCTGCCCGCGCCGCGCCTGGTGGTGGTGGGCGACACGCCGCTGGCCGCCGCGCTGGCCGGGCTGGCACCGCGCGTGGGCCTGCCGGTGACGGTGCTGGCGCACGGCGCCGACGCGGCACGCTTTCCGGACGCCGAGCGCGTGATCGCCAGCGACGCGCCCGGCGCCGACCTGCCGCCGGGCAGCTTCGTCGTCGTCGCCACGCAGGGCCGGCGCGACGTGCAAGGCCTGCGCGCCGCGCTCTCGCTGCATGCGCGCCACATCTTCTTCGTCGCCAGTGCGCGCAAGGCCCAGGTGCTGAAGGCGGCGCTGCTGGAAGCCGGCGAAGACGCCGCGGCGGTGGCCGCCATCGTCGCGCCGGCCGGCCAGGCCATCGGCGCGACGACGCCCGAGGAGATTGCGCTCTCGGTGCTGGCCGCGGTGGTGGCGGCGCGGCGCGGGCCGGTGGCCGAAGCGGCCCCGCAGCCGGGCGCCGGCTCGTGCTGCGGCGGTGCCCGCGAGGCCGCGGCGCCGCTGCCGGCGCAGGCCGCCACCGTATCCACACCCGCTGATGCGGCGGAGCCGCTCGCCGCGTACACCGCCCGCGCCGCCCGCATGGGCAGCTGCTGCGGCGGCTGAGGGCGGCCGCATGGGTTGCATCCTCAAAGGCGGCGGCGGCCTGTACAGCCGCGTCGTCGTCGGCGCCGTGCTGCTGGCCGCGGGCGCGGGCTCGCGCCTGGGCGGCCGGCCCAAGTGCCTGCTCGAACTCGGCGGCGTGCCGCTCATCCGCCGCCAGCTCATCGCGCTGTCGGGCGCCGGCGTCGATGAGGTCGTGGTGGTGCTGGGCCACCATGCCGAACTGATAGAGCCCGCGGTGCTGGACTTTCCGCTCACGCTGGTGCGCAACCTGCGGCCCGACGACGGCCAGGTCTCGTCGCAGCGCCTCGGCCTGGCCGCGTTGACGGGCAAGCTCGACGCCGTGATCGTCGCGCTGGCCGACCAGCCCATGATCAACGCGCAGGACATCACGGCGCTCATCGCCGCCTTCAAAAAACGCCCGCAGGGCAGCTCGGTCGTCTACCCAGAGGTGGCCGGTGAACGCGGCAACCCGGTGATCTTCACCGCCGAGGTGCGCGAGCAGATCCTGGCCGGCGACGCCCACATCGGCTGCCGCCAATGGCAGGCCGCCAACGCGCAGGCCGTGGCGCCCTTCGCCACCGACAATCGCCGCTACAGGGTCGACATCGACACGCCCGACGACCTGGCGCGTTTTGCGCGCGACACCGGGCATGAACTGCGCTGGCCGGTGGTCGTGGCCTGATACGGAGGGGCGGGCCATGGCCAAGTCGGACAAGTCAGCCAAGTCGGCGAAAGCTGCGAAGGCATCCAAGTCGTCGGCCCCCAAGTCCCGCCGCGCCGCGCCGCGCATGGGCAAGAGCGAGTACTACGAACAGCTGGCACCGCTGGAGCTGCAGCTCAACGACATGGCGCGCTGGCTGCAGCACACCGGCAAGCGCCTGGTGGTGGTGCTCGAAGGGCGCGACACCGCGGGCAAGGGCGGTGCGGCCAACGCCATCGCCTCGACGCTGAACCCGCGCCACTGCCGCACCGTCGCTTTGCCCAAGCCGACCGACCGTGAACGCACGCAGTGGTACTTCCAGCGCTACGTGCAGCACCTGCCGGCGGCCGGCGAGATCGTGCTCTTCGACCGCAGCTGGTACAACCGCGCCGGCGTCGAGCGCGTGATGGGCTATTGCAGCGAAGAGCAGGCCGAGGCCTTTCTCAGGCAGGTGCCGGTGTTCGAGAGGATGCTCGTCGACGACGGCATCCTGCTCTTCAAGTACTGGCTCACGGTCGACCAGGCGCAGCAGGAAGAGCGTTTCGCCGAGCGCCGCGCCGACCCGCTGAAACGCTGGAAGCTGAGCCCCATCGACATCGAGGCGCGAGCGCGCTACGGCGACTACACCGAGGCCCGCCACGCCATGCTGGAGGCCAGCCACCACAAGCACACGCCGTGGACGCTGGTCGATTTCAACGACCAGCGGCGCGGCCGCCTGGCGCTCATCAGGCACCTGCTCGAGGCCCTGCCCGACCACCAGGTGCCCGAGGTCGACATCGACTTTCCGCCGCTGCCGCACGAACCGCTGAAGGAACGCTTCAAGGGCGGCTTCAAGCCGATCTGAAGCGGGCGATCCGGCGCGATGCCGCGCCGGTCGGCGTGGAGTCGAAGCACCACGCCGCGAGTTTCCTTACCCGAAATTGACATCCGAAACAAGGTGTCGAGGCGGCGTTTTCTTTCCGTGTATGCCCTAGGTCAACACTCAACACCGATGCGGCATCATTCTGAAAGCGCTTTCAAGATTCGAGTCCTCGCTGCCGACCAAGGCGCGGAGCGCCAACCACCGGGCGGCGACCTGAAGGTCCTGTCCAGCCCACATCATCAGGAGACGCTGTGCATCAACTCCCGCACCCCCGACACCGCCTGCGCGGCGGCCGATCGGCCTTCCGCGTCACCCATCTGGCCGCTGCCTGCGCCATGGTCGCGGCCGGGTCGAGCGCCGTGCACGCGCAGCAGGCCGCGGCGCCTGCGCCCGCCGAGGCCGCGCAGACGATCGTCGTCAAGGGCATCCGTGCCACGCTCGAGTCTTCGCTGAACCTCAAGCGCGACGCGCAAGGGCTCGTGGACGGCATCTCTGCCGAGGACATCGGCAAGTTTCCAGACACCAACCTGGCCGAATCCTTGCAGCGCATCAGCGGCGTGTCCATCGACCGCTCGATAGGCGAAGGCTCCAGGGTGACCGTTCGCGGTGTCGGGCCCGACTTCAACATCGTCCTGCTCAACGGCCGGCAAATGCCGGCTTCCAGCATCGCCGACACCAGTGCGTCCAATTCGCGGGCCTTCGACTTCGGCAACCTGGCGTCCGAGGCCGTGGCCGGCATCGAGGTCTACAAGACCGGCCGGGCCGCGTCTCCGATGGGTGGCCTTGGTGGAACGATCAACATCAAGACGGCGCGGCCTCTCGAGAATCCGGGGCAACGCGGCAGCTTCGGCATCAAAGGCGTCGTGGACACCTCCAACAGCCGGCTGCCCAGCACGATGGCGGGCAATGAGTTCACGCCCGAGCTGTCCGGCATCTACAGCAACACCTCCACCGACGGCAAGTTCGGCATCGCATTGAGCGCCAGCTACCAGGAACGTGACCTGGGCTACAACCAGGCCGCTGTTGGTGGCGGCTGGATCGTGAGTCGCGGCAATGCGGGGGCACTGGCCAATGCGGGCAACGCCAATCCCGCCGACATCACGAACAAGCCGGACCCGACCGATCTGTATTCGCTGCCGCAGAACCTGATCTACAGCGTCAATGGCGTCAAGCGACAGCGCAGCAACGGTCAGCTGACCCTGCAGTACGCGCCGATGAAGAACCTGACGGCGACACTCGACTTCACCTACTCCGAACTCAAGCTGCAGAACAAACGCAATGAGCTGTCGGCGTGGTTCGACTTCGGTCCTTCGTCGAGCTCCTGGACTGACGGCCCCATTGCCAGCCCAAGGTTCTATTCCGAAACCCGCGGCCCGGGCAACTCGCCGCTGCGCAACGGGCTCGGCGACGTGGCGATGGCGGGTGCCGAGTACGCGACGCGGAACGAGAACAAGTCGACCGGCCTGAACGTCGCATGGAAGTTCTCCGACCGGCTGAAGTTCGAGTTCGACGTTCACTCCTCGACGGCCACGTCGGGCGCTGACAGCCCCTACGGCTCGAACGCCGTGCTCGGCACCGCCAGCTTCAACCGCGGCACCACGGCGGTCGACTTCACCCGCGACTTCCCGGTGCTGAGCATCTACAACTCCGACATCAACCCGGCCCTGATGACGGTGACGGGTTCGTCCTTCCGCAACAGCTACATGAAGTCGGCTGTCGACCAGGCGCAGCTGAAGGGGCAGTACAAGACCGCTGACGACTCGAAGCTGGACTTTGGCCTGAGCCTGAACAAGGTCAAGAACCGCACCGCGTTTTCCAACGTGCAGCAGGACGACTGGGGTGGCGGGCAGAGCAACCCGGCCGACTACCCCGACAGCGTCTGGCGAGCCGACCAGATCCGCCCGTATTTCTCGCAGATCAGCGGCAGCGGCAACCCGTCGCTCTACAACCAGTTCTTCACCTGGGACTTCAACACGGTTCGCAGCCTGGCTTCTGCGGCGCGGGCCGCCAAAGACGCTGCGGCGGTGGCAACGGCGGGAGGCGACGCGGCTGCGCAGGCAGCTGCCGCGGCAGCCGCCCGGGCGCTGTTCCTGCCCAGCAGCGTGTTCACGACGGACAGCCGGGTCGTCGAGAAGTCGCAGAGCGCGTACCTGCAGTACGTCAAGGATTGGGATGTCCGTTTCCCCGTGCGCTCGGCCATCGGCGTTCGCTACGAAAGCACGGACGTCACCTCGATGGCCTTGGTGCCCGTGGCCCTCGGCATCGACTGGTCGGCCGCCAATGAGTACCCGGTCCGGTTTGCCGCCGGGCCGGGCTTCACGACGTTGAAGGGCAGCTACAAAAATCTGCTGCCCAGCATCGACGTGGACGTCGACGTGCGGGACGACATGAAGTTCCGGGCCAGTTATGGTGAGACCATCGGCCGCCCGCTGTGGAACGACATCCAGGGTGGTCAGACCTTGAACGCGTTGACGCGCATCGACGGCGGCACAGGGCAGCAGGGCAACCCGGCGCTGAAACCGTTGAAGTCGAAGAACTTCGACCTCTCCTTCGAGTGGTACTACGCCAAGGGCAGTTACGCCGCGGTCGGCCTGTTCCGCAAGGACATCAAGAACTACATCGGCCTGACGCAAATCAATGCCACGCCCTTCAACCTGAGGACGCCGGTCAAGGGCCTGTTCTGGAACGAGGCGGTCGCAGCCTCATGTGCCTCCGAGGATCCCCTCTGCATCCGGGACTACATCTTTGCGAAGTACGACGGCCAGTTCGGCGTCAACAAGACGACGGGCGTGATTCCAGGGCAGCCGGGTGACCCCATCGCCAACTTCCGGATCAATGCGCCGGCCAACCAGAAGTCCGCATCGCTCGACGGCGTGGAACTCAACGTTCAGCACATGTTAGGCAACACCGGGTTCGGCATGTCGGCCAATTACACCGTCGTCAACTCCGGCCTGAAGTACGACAACAACTCCATCGGCGACCAGTTCGCGCTGGAAGGGCTGAGCGACACGGCCAACCTGGTGGTGTTCTACGAGAACGACAAGTGGCAGGTTCGGGCGGCCTACAACTGGCGCGGCAAGTTCCTTTCCGGGCGCTTTGACGGCAAGGGGCCCAACCCCGTGTACACCGAGGCCTATGGGCAGCTGGACATCAACGCGTCCTACAAGCTGACCGAGAGGTTGACCGTGCATGCCGAGGTCATCAACGCCAACGACGGCGTCCAGCGCCTGTACGGGCGTGCCAAGGAGCAAGCGCTGTATGTGACGCAGACCGGGCCACGGTACATGTTCGGCGCGAACTACAGGTTCTGAGCTGGCCGGCCGGCCTTCGATTCACCGATGTCCATGTGGCGTCAATCCTCGTCAGGAAAATCGCAATGAACCAGCGTTCGAAAAAGTTCGCCCTCTCTGCATGTGCGCTGGCCGCGTCCTTGCTGGTCGCAGCCTGTGGCGGCGGCGGTGAAGACCCCGCAGCGCCGGACACGGCGGCGCCGACCCTGGTCATCACCGACAACATCACCACCGCGAAGGCCATCGGCAAAGGCTATACGACCTTCATCTTCACGTTCAGCGAGTCGGTGGGCACCAGCTTCACGGCCAGCGACGTCACGGTGACCGGCGGCACGCCTGGCGTGCTGATCAAGGTCAACGACATGAAGTACCTCCTGGAGGTCACGCCGCCGGAGAAGAGCACGGGCACGATGAGCGTGAACGTGGCGGCCGGTGTGTTCACCGATCTTGCCGGCAAGCCCAACGCGGCAGCGAGTTCGCAATCGCAGGACTTCGATACGGTGCCGGTCGTCCCGCCAGCCGTGGGCGGCGATATCGTGCTGGCCTCGTTCGAGGGCGACACCACGAGTCTCC
>PNKD01000142.1 GCA_013822265.1 Leptothrix sp. (in: b-proteobacteria) | reverse complement strand
CCTATGCGGAGCTCTCCATAGCGACCCAGGCAGGTTGCTCGCTTCCTTGCGCTGCCCAAAGTCCCACTGTGTGATGCCGACCGACAAGGCGCTCTTCTCGCCGGCAGCCCCCAACACGTAGCCCGAGTAGTTCTTCGTCTCCGCTCCGCGCCCGACGGCGTTGAACAAGATAGTGCGCAATTGAGCGTCGCTCAGGGTAGCCATGGTGGTTCCTCCTACTTGCGTTTGGTGATGTTCGAGTCAGGTCGGTGCCGCAAAGTCGCCCGTACGCGCGGCGCGGCCAAGTGTGGAAAGAGATACTGCTGCAGCATCGCGGCCGCTTGCCGCCCTTCCAATCGTTGGGCGTTGGCTGGGTCTACCAACGGCCCGAACGGATCACGCGCCTCTTCAAGCGCCATTTTGAATCGCAGCAACTGGTCATATGGCACCATGCGCACATTGCTGGGCCAGCGACCGGGCAGCCCGTCGACCAACCGGATGCGCAGCACGCCCACGAAGCCCTCGCCACGACGCCCCATCAGGACGAAGGCTGTGCCGTCGTCGAGGATCGGCCCGATGGCCTCCACGGTCGCCAGTTCATGCAGGCCGGCACTCCAGCATTCAGGCCGTTGCAGATAGGCCCAGTTCCCGCGCGGATCCGGAGCCGGAACCGCCGAACCGACCGCCACATACACGTTGCGCCAGATGGAGTCTTCGGCGGCGTCCTTGCCGAACTGCACACCTCGTCGGACCGTGTCACATTCGATCAGTGCCCCTGAGTAGTCGACAGCGCGGTTCGTGGATGGTTTGGTCCATTCCTGCGGTCGCGCCCTTCCGGTGGGCCGTTCATACAACCCCAGGAGACCACCAAAGGCATTAACGATTTGTATCGAATCCGGACCGGCGCCAGACAGGTCAGGCTTAGCCTCCACTGGCACTGCGAAAGACTCGGACGAGCTACTGGCAATCCTCAGTGTCAGTACCGACCCGTCGGTGAGGTGATAGCGCACGATGCCCGCTGACGGATCAATCGCCTCGACGAGACGAGCGGTGCGCCTCAAACCGCTGAAGAAACCGTGGACGCGGGTGGACTTCGAAACTACTGCGGAGGCGCCTCGCATGGCCTCGCCCTGCTTCTCGATGATGTAAACATCCGGCGCTTTGGCCGGTGCTTGCGCAACGTCGATAGGCACGCCGAGCGCAAGCGAGTCACGGCGGTCCCACGCACCAGGCGACTCCCACCACCACGTATCGCCGCGAGGCGCCGCAGCGGCAAGAGGTGAGGCAGTGCCGAAGATGAGTACCATGCCCACGACAGCCCAGCGGCCGATGGAGCGCGCGCGCATGAAGATTGACCGGTTCATGCCGCGCAGGTCCAACCAACTACTTCGCTAACGTAGTCGCTTGGCATGCGAAGTTGCGCTGGCTGTAGTTGCTTTTCTGCCGCTTGAATCGAGATGTCTATGCACTCGAGCCCTGGTGGCGCGGTCGCAACAGTACAACCGATCAAGTAAAACGGGGCGAGCGGCGCGCCACAGGCGGTGTCGATCCAGCGCACATTCCTTGTCATCGGCCGGCCTCCGACAAACCGCTCAAACTCCGAAGCGCCTCGTCCCTGTTGGCCACAGCCAACTTGCAGCTCTGATAGTTCTGTCGTCCGTCACCCCACATCCGCACGCTCAGCTCGGCGAAGTAAACGTCACCGGCCTTCAAGTCCACGGCAGCTGGCGCACAGGGCATGAACATCACCTGCCCGGTAGCACGAATCTGGTTCGGCCCCGGGTCCACCACGAAGCGAGCCCAACTGCCATTACCCAGTTCCACCGGCGTGGCGAAACCGCTGTCGAAACGGACCGCATAGCGGTTGACCGCCTGAGCCAGCGCAGCGGACCGGTACACGTAAACCACGGCCTTGCCAGGTGGCGCGGGCTCAACTCCTTTGAACGGTGGGCCTGACGCGCAACCTGCGAACCCGGTCATGGCCGCGAGGGCCAGCGTCACCAGGCGAATGCGAACAGTTGTATTGCTTGCCATCACGGCGACTCCTTCGCGCAGTTCTCGCCAATTTTCACGTAGCCCATGCGACGTGCGAAGTGCGAAGTGCAAGGCGCGACAGCTGCTCCAGGTGCTCGCCGCTGTTCACACCGAACCCGATCTCGATCACCTTGCGATTGGTCGCCCAGCGCTCGAAGGCCTTGAGCAACCGCACGCCATAGCTGCCCATGCGCGCCTCGGGCAGCACGTCGAAGTGAATGACACAGGCTGTCAAGGCCTCGGAGAATATCTGTTGCTCCAACACGCCGATGAGGGCGCCGACGATCTGGCCCTCGCCGGCCTCGGTCACTAAGACTTTGCGGCATCCGTGGCGGCCTTTGCGCGCGTTGCCCGCGATGATGCGCCCGCGGCACGGTTAGACCAGCACGCCCGTGCCATGGCGGCGCAGCCGCCCGGCGGCGACCGGGTGCCGGTGAACACGCTGCAGGACAAGCAGCTCCTGCCAGCGTTGGCAAGAATAGAAAGGCCGGCATAGCCGGCCTTGGTGTCGTTGCGGTCTGGCGCCGGTCGGACGGGGGTTCCCTGAGCATGGCCATGGCTGGGCCATGGCGGCCGCGATCTGCGCGCGACTCGGGGTCTACCGTAACCGGGTCCGGCCACCAGCGACACTGCAAGACCTTACAGCTTGACCCGGACCGCACCCCATTCAACCAAGGGGGTGCCGCAGGCTCGGCCCGTCGCGCAGGCCCAGCCATGCGTTGGCGCCCAGGGCGAGCAGCACGAGCGCGCCGCCCCCCAGCACGGCGGCCTGGGGGGCCTCGCCGGCCCCCAGCCAGGCCCACAGCACGCCGAAGACCGTTTCCAGCAGGCCGAGCAGCGCCACCTCGGGCGCCGACAGCACGCGCGCCGCGGCCACGGCCAGCAGGCAGGGGATGGCCAGCTGCACCACGCCCAGCAGGGCCAGCAGCGACAGGTCGTGCGGTGACGCCGCCAGCGGCCAGGCCAGCGGCAGCGTCGCCGCGGCCGACAGCAGGGCGCCCAAGAGCACGGCGGCCAGCATGTCCGGCCGTGTGTCGTGGTTCTTCAGGTGCTGCAGGAGCGTCCAGTTGACGGCCGCGGCCAGAGGCACGGCCAGCGCCACCAGCGTGCCCAGCAGCGCCTTCGGGTCGTTGCCCACCACCTCGTGGCCGTACATCCACGCGATGCCGACGCCCGCCATCGCGATGGCGCCCCAGGTGCGCGGCGCCAGCCGGTGACCGAGCGCGGCCCGCGCCAGCAGCGCGGTCAGCAGCGGGCCGATGGACATGGTTACCAGCACGTTGGCCACGCTGGTCAGTGTCAGCGCCATCATGAAGGCGGTGTACATCACGGCCCAGCATGCGCCGCTGAGCCACAGCGCGCGTCCGCCGCCGCGCAGCGTGGCCCACAGCGGGCCCGGGCCCTTCAGCCAAGACAGCAGCACGACGAGCGCCAGCGCGTTGAAGCCGCTGCGCCAGAAGGTGACTTCGAAGCCGCGTGCTGCCTCGAGGTGCCGCGAGACGACACCGGCAATGCTCCAGAGCAGCGCCGCGGTCACCATCACCCACACCGCCTTGCGGTGCGTCATCGACATGCCGGGCCCGGGTTCAGGAACTGGCCGGACGGCCCTGGCGCTTGCGCTCGTGCTCGGTCAGGAAACGCTTGCGCACGCGGATGCTCTTGGGCGTGATCTCGACCAGTTCGTCGTCGGCGATGAACTCGACCGCGTATTCCAGCGTCAGGTCGATCGGCGGCGTGATCTTGATCGCGTCTTCCTTGCCGCTGACGCGGAAGTTGGTCAGCTGCTTCTGGCGCGTGGCGTTGACGACGAGGTCGTTGTCGCGGCTGTGGATGCCGACGATCAGGCCTTCGTAGACCGGGTCGTTCGGCTTCACGAACATGCGGCCACGGTCGTCGAGCTTGCCCAGCGCGTAGGTGAAGATCTCGCCCGCGTCCATGCTGATCAGCACGCCATTCTTGCGGCCGGCGATCTCACCCTTGTAGGGCTCGTAGCCGTCGAAGATGTTGCTGATGAGGCCGGTGCCGCGCGTCAGGTTCATGAACTCGTTGGAAAAGCCGATGAGCCCACGCGCCGGGATGCGGTATTCCAGCCGCACGCGGCCGCGACCGTCGGTTTCCATGTTGACGAGCTCGGCCTTGCGCTCGCCCAGGGCCTGCATCACGCCGCCCTGGTGCTGATCTTCGATGTCCACCGTCACCAGCTCGATAGGCTCGTGGCGCTCGCCGTTGACTTCGTGGAACACCACGCGCGGCTTGCCGACGGCCAGTTCGTAGCCCTCGCGGCGCATGTTTTCCAGCAGGATGGTCAGGTGCAGTTCACCGCGGCCGCTGACTTCGAAGATGCCGTCCTCGGCCGATTCCTTGACGCGCAGCGCGACGTTGCTCTGCAGTTCCTTCTGCAGCCGGTCCCAGAGCTGGCGGCCGGTGACGTACTTGCCTTCGCGGCCGGCCAGCGGGCTGTTGTTGACGCAGAAGTTCATCGTCAGCGTCGGCTCGTCGACGTGCAGCATGGGCAGCGGCTTCGGATTGGCCGGGTCGGTCAGCGTGACGCCGATGCCGATGTCCTCGATGCCGTTGATGAGCACGATGTCGCCCGGGCCGGCTTCGTTGGTCTGCACGCGCTCCAGGCCTTCGAAGGTCAGCACCTGGTTGACGCGGCCCTTGAAGGTCTTGCCACCCTCTTCCGGCGTGCCTTCGCAGACCAGCACGTCCATCATCGGCTTGAGCGTGCCCTGGGTGATGCGGCCCACGCCGATGCGGCCGACGAACGTGCTGTAGTCGAGCGACGAGATCTGCAGCTGCAGCGGCGCCGTAGGGTCGCCCTGGTGCGCCGGCACGTGCGTCAGCACGGTGTCGAACAGCGAGCTGAGGTCGGTGCCCCAGGCCTCGCCGGTCGGGCCTTCCTTCAGCGACGACCAGCCGTTGAGGCCCGAGGCGTAGACCACCGGGAAGTCGAGTTGCTCCTCGGTGGCGCCGAGCTTGTCGAAGAGCTCGAAGGCGGCGTTGATGACGTAGTCGGGGCGGGCGCCGGGCTTGTCGACCTTGTTGACGACGACGATGGGCTTGAGGCCCAGCGCCAGCGCCTTCTTGGTGACGAAGCGGGTCTGCGGCATCGGGCCTTCCTGGGCGTCGATGAGCAGCACCACGCCGTCGACCATGCTCAGCGCGCGCTCGACCTCGCCGCCGAAGTCGGCGTGGCCGGGCGTGTCGACGATGTTGATGTGCGTGCCCTTCCACTCCACGGCGCAGTTCTTGGCCAGGATGGTGATGCCGCGCTCGCGCTCGATGTCGTTGCTGTCCATCACGCGCTCGGCGACCTTCTCGTTCTCGCGGAAGGTGCCGCTCTGGCGCAGCAGCTGGTCGACCAGCGTGGTCTTGCCGTGGTCGACGTGGGCGATGATGGCGATGTTGCGAATGGCTTTGTAGCTCATGGGGTGTCCTGGACTTCGATAAGGCTCAGCAGGCGGTCGGCGATCAGCTCGCCTGCAGTGATGTGGGCGGTGCCGAGAAAGGCCACCGGGGCGTCGGGGGGTTGCGGCGGTCGCCGGTAGACGCGCACGGCGGGTGCGTCGGACAGCGCCACGCGCCGACGCAGACCGTTCAGGAAACGCCCGGCCTCGTCGTCGGGCAGGTGCACGGCCGGCCAGCCGGCCACCAGGGCATCAGGGCGCAGCAGCAGCGCTTCGCGCCCGGCTTCGTCCAGCGCCTGAAGTTGTTCCAGCGTGACGGCCTGCGCCACGTTCAGCGTGCCGCTGACGGTGCGGCGCAGCGCGTTCAGGTGGGCGCCGCAACCCAGCGCGGCGCCGATGTCCTCGGCCAGCGTGCGGATGTAGGTGCCCTTGCTGCAGGCCACGTCGATCACCAGTTCGGCATCGTGCCAGGACAGGATGTCGATGGTGTGGATCGTCACTGCGCGTGTCGGGCGTTCGACCTCGACGCCGGCGCGCGCGTACTCGTAGAGCGCGCGGCCCTCGTGCTTCAGCGCCGAGTGCATCGGCGGCACCTGCTGAATCGCGCCGGTGAACTGCCGGCATGCAGCCTCGATGGCCATGCGGTCGACCGCGACCGGGCGCTCTTCGATGACTTCGCCTTCGCGGTCACCGGTGGTGGTGCGTTGCCCCAGGCGCAGCGTGGCGGTGTAGCGTTTGTCGGCGTCCAGGCTGGCCTGGCTGAACTTGGTGGCGCTGCCGAAGCACAGCGGCAACAGCCCGGTGGCCAGCGGATCCAGCGTGCCCGTGTGGCCGCCCTTTTCCGCGCGCAACATCCCCTTGGCCTTCTGCAGGGCGTCGTTGCTCGTCCAGCCCAGGGGCTTGTCGAGCAGCAGCACGCCGTGCAGCGGCTTGCGGGGGGTGCGCACCCTGGGCGCCGGCCGGTTCATCAGTCGTCCTTGGCCCGGGTGGCGTTCGCGCGCGCGATCAGCGCCGTGAGGTCCAGCGCGCGTTCGGTGGTCTTGTCGAAGTGGAAGTGCAGAGTGGGCACGGTGTGGATGGACAGCCGCTTGAAGAGGCCGTTGCGGATGAAACCGGCGGCCTCGTTCAGCGCCGCGGCGCTGTCTTCGGGCGTGCCCACCAGCACCGAGAAGTAGATCTGCGCATGCGCGTAGTCCGGCGAGACCTCGACGCTGTTGATCGTGACCATGCCCAGCCGCGGATCCTTGAGGTCGCGGATGAGTTCGGCCACGTCGCGCTGGATCTGGTCGGCGACGCGGAAACTGCGGTTGGGAACGGCTTTCTTGTGTCGCATGAGCTGGTGCTCCAAATGAATCAGCCCCGCCTAGCTGGCGGGGCTGATCGCTGAAGTAGCGTCGGCGCCCGCCTTACAGCGTGCGTGCCACTTCCTTGACCTCGAAGAACTCGAGCTGGTCGCCTTCCTTGATGTCGTTGTAGTTCTTCAGCTTGATGCCGCACTCGAAGCCTTCCTTGACCTCGCGCACGTCGTCCTTCAGGCGCTTCACCGACTCGACCTCGCCGGTGTAGATCACCGTGTGGTCGCGCAGCAGGCGGAACTTGGCGTTGCGGATGACCTGGCCGGCGGTGATCATGCAGCCGGCGACGGTGCCGATCTTGCTGGCCACGAACACGGTGCGGATCTCGGCCGTACCGATGACTTCTTCGCGCTGCTCGGGGGCCAGCATGCCGCCCATAGCCGCCTTGATCTCGTCGACCGCGTCGTAAATGATGTTGTAGTACTTGAGGTCGACGCCGTTGCCCTCGGCCAGCTTGCGCGCACCGGCGTCGGCACGCACGTTGAAGCCGATGACGATGGCCTTGCTGGCGATGGCCAGGTTGATGTCGCTCTCGCTGATGCCGCCCACGGCGGCGTGCACGATCTGCACCTTGACCTCGGGCGTAGACAGCTTCAGCAGGCTCTGCGCCAGGGCCTCCTGCGAACCCTGCACGTCGGCCTTGACGATCAGGCTCAGCGTCTGCGCCGCACCCTCGCCCATGTTCTCGAACATGCCCTCGAGCTTGGCGGCCTGGCGCCTGTTCAGCGTCACTTCGCGGTACTTGCCCTGGCGGAAGGTGGCGATCTCGCGTGCACGGCGCTCGTCGTTGAGCACCATGAACTCGTCGCCGGCCTGCGGCACCTCGGTCAGGCCCTGGATCTCCACCGGCAGCGAAGGCCCGGCCGACTCGATGGACTTGCCGTCTTCGTCGAGCATGGCGCGCACGCGGCCGAAGCTGCTGCCTGCCAGCACGACATCGCCCTTCTTCAGCGTGCCGCTCTGCACCAGGATGGTGGCCACCGGGCCGCGGCCCTTGTCCAGGCGCGCCTCGATGACCAGGCCCTTGGCAGCGGCGTCCTGCGGCGCCGTGAGCTCCAGCACCTCGGCCTGCAGCAGCACCTGCTCGAGCAGCGTGTCGATGCCGGTGCCGACCTTGGCCGAGACGCCGACGAACGGCGCATCGCCACCGAACTCTTCCGGGATCACGCCTTCGGCCACGAGCTCGCTCTTCACGCGCTCGAGGTTGGCGTCGGGCTTGTCGATCTTGTTCATGGCCACGACGATGGGCACGCCGGCGGCCTTCGCGTGGGCGATGGCTTCCTTGGTCTGCGGCATCACGCCGTCATCGGCGGCCACCACCAGGATCACGATGTCGGTGGCCTTGGCCCCGCGTGCACGCATCGCCGTGAAGGCGGCGTGGCCCGGGGTGTCGAGGAAGGTGATCATGCCGCGCGGCGTCTCGACGTGGTAGGCGCCGATGTGCTGCGTGATGCCGCCGGCTTCGCCCGAGGCAACGCGGGCGCGGCGGATGTAGTCGAGCAGGCTGGTCTTGCCGTGGTCGACGTGGCCCATCACGGTGACCACCGGTGCGCGAGGCAGTTGCTCGGCCGCATCGTGCGCCGCGGTTTCCTCTTCGGTGAAGGCTTCCGGGTCGTCGAGCTTGGCGGCCAGCGCCTTGTGGCCCATCTCCTCGACGACGATCATCGCCGTCTCCTGGTCGAGCTGCTGGTTGATGGTGACCATCTGGCCCAGCTTCATCAGCTGCTTGATGACCTCGGAGGCCTTGACGCTCATCTTGTGCGCCAGGTCGGCCACCGAGATGGTTTCGGGCACGTGCACCTCCTGCACCTGGGTTTCTGCGGCCGGCGTGAAGCCGCTGCCGCCAGCGTCGCGCTCGCCGCGGCGAGCGCCGCCGCGCGGGGCACGCCAGCCCGGTCGGCCGGCACCGCCGTCGCCACGGGTCTTCAGCGCGGCGCGCTTCTTGGCTGCGTCGTCGGCCCAGCTCGAGCTGAGCTTCTCGCTCTTGACCTGCTTCTTGTCGCCCGGCTTGGCTGCCGTGGGGGCACCCGGCGCGCCCGGCTTGGCGGTCGGCTTGTGGATGGTGCCCTTGATGGCTTCCTTGCCCGCATCGGCCTTGGCCGGCTCTTCGGGCTTCTTGGCGACCAGCACCTTCTTGGGCCCGGCCATCATGGCGCGGATGGCGGCGGCCTCGGCCTCGGCGGCCTTGCGCCGGCGCGCCAGGTCGTCGGCCTTGGCGTTGTCCTCGGCGGCCTTGTCGGCAGCCTTGACCACGCGCAGCACCGGCTTGGCCGGCTCGGCGGCCTTGGTGGCCTCGGCGTCGGCAGCAGCCTTCGCTTCGGCCGCGGCCTTGGCTTCAGCGGCCTTGGCCGCCTCGGCGGCCTGCGCCTTGGTCTGGGCCTTGCTGCCGGTGGCCTTGGCCAGGGCTGCGGCGGCCTCGGCTGCGGCGGCCTGCGCGGCGAGTTCGGCGGCGGCACGGGCCGCGGCTTCAGCCGCTGCGGTCTCGGCGGCCTCGCGGGCGGCGCGCTCCTGCTCCTCACGCACGCGGCGGGCTTCGGCGAGCTCTTCCTCCTGCCTGCGGATGGCCTCGGCCTGGGCGCGTGCCTCTTCCTCGCGCCGCTGCAGGTCGAGCTCGTCGGCGCTGGGGCCGGCGGGCACTTCCACCGCCGGCGAGGTGTCGTCGCGCTTGACGAAGGTGCGCTTCTTGCGCACTTCCACCTGGATGGTGCGCGCACGGCCGCTGGCGTCGGCCTGCTTGATCTCGGTCGACGTCTTCTTCGTGATCGTGATCTTCTTGCGCTCTGCACCCGCGGCCGTGCCGTGCGAGGTGCGCAGGAAGTCGAGCAACCGCTCCTTGTCGGATTCGGTCAGCGCATCTTCCGGCGACTGCTTGGTCACGCCGGCCGATTGCAGCTGCTCGATCAGCGCCGTCGTGGGGCGGCCAAGCTGGGCGGCGAACTGGGCGACAGTGGTCACGGCCATAGGTACGGTTTCCTCGGGTATTCGGTGCGGGCGGGCAAGCGGCTCGGCAGCGCCTTCAGGCGGTGAACCAGTGCTCGCGGGCCTTCATGATCAATGCCTTGGCGACTTCGTCGTCGATGCCGGTCATCTCGGTCAGTTCGTCGACGGCGAGGTCAGCGAGGTCGTCGCGGGTCTGGATGCCGCTGGCAGCGAGCTTGCCGATGAGCTCGGGCGTCAGGCCTTCGAGATCGCGAAGGTCTTGCGAGACCTCTTCGACCTGCTCTTCCTTCTCGATCTCCATCGTCAGCAGCGCGTCCTTGGCACGGGTGCGCAGTTCGTGCACCGTGTCCTCGTCGAAGCTCTCGATCTCGAGCATCTCCTGCAGCGGCACGTAGGCCACCTCTTCGAGGCTGGAGAAGCCCTCGGCGATGAGGATGTCGGCGACCTCGGCGTCGACGTCGAGCTTGTCGACGAACAGCGCGCGCACCGACTCGCTCTCGTCGGCCTGCTTGGCCTGCGATTCCTCGGCGGTCATGATGTTGATGCGCCAGCCGGTGAGCTCGGACGCCAGGCGCACGTTCTGCCCGCCGCGGCCGATGG
>PNKD01000141.1 GCA_013822265.1 Leptothrix sp. (in: b-proteobacteria) | reverse complement strand
TCATCCACAGCCGCGCCAGCCAGGGCGTGACGACGAAGGCGATGGCCAGCGACAGCAGCATGCCCATGCTCGCGTTGATCGGGATCGGACTCATGTACGGGCCCATCAACCCGCTGACGAAGGCCATCGGCAGCAGCGCCGCGATCACCGTCAGCGTGGCCAGGATGGTGGGCCCGCCGACCTCGTCCACCGCCGCCGGGATGATGCGCAGCAGCGAGCGCCCCGGGTGGTGGTGCTGGTGGCGGTGGATGTTCTCGACCACCACGATGGCGTCATCGACGAGGATGCCGATGGAGAAGATCAGCGCGAACAGCGACACGCGGTTGAGCGTGAAGCCCCAGGCCCAGCTGGCGAAGAGCGTGACCGTGAGCGTCAGTATGACCGCGGTGCCGACAATGGCGGCCTCGCGCCGGCCGAGCGCGAAGAACACCAGCGCCACCACCGAGGCGGTGGCGAAGAGCAGCTTCTGGATCAGCTTCTGCGCCTTGTCGTTGGCGCTGGCGCCGTAGTTGCGCGTTTCGGCGACGTCGACGTCGCCCGGGATCACGGTGTTGCGCAGCAACGCCACGCGCGCCATCACGGCGTCGGCCACGTCGATGGCGTTCTCGCCGGCCTTCTTCGTCACCGAGACGGTCACGGCGGGGTGTTCGGTGGCCGGTGCGCCGGCCTTGCCGGCCACGCCGTGCCAGACGTAGCGCTGCGCCGGCGGTGCGCCGTCGCGCACGTTGGCCACTTCGCGCAGGAACACCGGCTTGCCATTGCGCACACCGACCACGAGGTCGGCCACGTCGGCCGCCTGCTGCAGGAAGGGCCCGGCCTCCACCGCCACGGCGCGATTGCCGGCGATCAGCTCGCCCACCGGCAGCCCGAGGTTGGCCGACTGCAGGGTCTGGCGCAGGTCGGCCACGGTCACGCCCACGGCGGCCATGCGCGTGGGGTCGATCTCGACCATCACCGCGCGGCCCGGGCCGCCGATGGTCACCACCTCGCGCGTGCCGGGCACACGCTTGAGTTCGGCCTCCAGGCTGTGCGCCACGCGCTCGAGATCGAAGGGCCCGGAGTTCGCAGCGCCGGGCTCGCCCTTGGCGAACAGCGTCAGCGTGACGATGGGCACGTCGTCTATGCCCTTGGGCTTGATCAACGGCTGGCCCACGCCCAGGCCGCGCGGCAACCAGTCGCTGTTGGAGTTGACGGTGTCGTACAGGCGCACCAGCGCCTCGGTGCGCGGCACGCCGACCTTGTATTGCACGGCGATCACCGCCATGCCCGGGCGCGACACCGAGGTGATGTGCTCGATGCCCTGTATCTGCGCCAGCACCTGCTCGGCGGGCGCGGCGACCATCTGCTCGACGTCGCGCACCGAAGCCCCCGGGAAGGGGATCAGCACGTTGGCCATCGTGACGTTGATCTGCGGCTCTTCCTCGCGCGGCGTCACGCCGACGGCGAACAGCCCCAGCAGCAGCGCCACCAGCGCCAGCAGCGGCGTGATCTGGGCGCGCTGGAAGTAGGCCGCGATGCGGCCCGAGATGCCCATGGCGGCGGCAGGTGACGACGGCGTGTTCATGGCCGGCCTCACTGCGCGCGCGCAGCGGCCTGCGGCGTCGTGACGACGCGCTCGCCCGCCATCAGGCCGGCCAGCACCTCGGCCTGCTCACCCTGGCGCCGGCCCAGCCGCACCTGGCGCAGCACCGGCTTGCCGTCGGCACCGATCACGTAGACGGCGGTGAGCTCGGCGCGGCGCACGACGGCCCGCAGCGGCACCGTCACCGTCACTGCGGCCGGCGCGGCGCCCGCCAGGCCGGGGGCGGCAGCCGCCACCGGCAGCCACAGCCGCGCGAACATGCCCGGCACCACGCCGGCCAGCGCCGGCGGCAGATCGGCGCGCAGCTGCACGCTGAGCGAAGCCGGGTCGACCGTCGGCAACTGCTGCAGGCGCAGCGGCGTCACCCACACGGCGCTCGCCGGCAGGCCCGGCAGCTCGGCGCGCGGCATCTGACCGGCGATCATCTGGCGCGCCACCGTCTGCGGCACGGCAGCCGTGATGCGCAGCGCCACCGGGTCGTACAGGGTGGCCAACGCCCGGCCCGGCATCGCCATGTCGCCCTGCTGCACCGGCACCTCGCTGATCACACCGGCGAAGGGCGCGCTGACGACGTGCAGGCCGCTCTGCGTGCGCGCCGCGCCGGCCTGCGCGATTTGGGCCTGCAGCTGCGCCTGCGTGGCCTTGAAGACCGACTCGGCGCGGTCGAACGCGGCGGCACTGATGAAGTTCTGCTTGAAGAGCTGCTGCTGGCGCCCGAAATCCTTGGTCGCCACGTCGAGCCCGGCGCGGGCCGCCCGCACCTGCGCCTCGCTGGCCGCGGCGGTCTGCTCGGCAGCGCGGGCGTCGATGCGCATCAGCACCTGGCCGGCGGCCACGCGGTCGCCCACCTTGACGTCGAGCCTGACGATGGCGCCAGCTACCTGAGCGGCCAGCACCGTCTGGCGCACGGCCTCGACCGTGCCGTCGAAGGCCAGCGTGGCGGCGCCGGCCTGAACCTGCACCGGCACGCTGGGCAGCTCGGCCGCGCGACCCGGCAGCGACAGGGTGAGCATGCAGGCGGCCAGCACGGCAGACCGGAAGGCGGCAGGTTTCAGCGGAAGCATCGGTTTTCCTCGTGGCGCGACGCGCGCGGCCAGTACGTGCCGCGACGACACGCGTCGTTGACTAATGGCTAGTATTTGCGCATACAGCTAATTAGTCAAGTACAATTTTGCGCACAGACTCGCGGAAAGAGGCATCATGAAGACTCGAATCCGTTCCCGGAGTTGCCCGACCATGCAAGGCCTGCCCGACGAAGCGCTGACCCAGGTGGCGGCCTACTTTCAAGTGCTGTCGGAGCCGACCCGGTTGCGCATCCTGAACATGCTGCGTGAGCGCGAGCGCAGCGTGGGTGAGTTGGCGCAACTTTGCGGCTTCAGCTCGGCCAATGTGTCGCGCCACCTCAGCCTGCTCACCCAGCACGGCCTGGTGCAGCGCGAGAGCCGCGGCAACAGCGCCTACTACTCGATCGCCGACGTCTCCGTCTACGCCTTGTGCGACCTCGTGTGCGGCAGCCTTGCGCGGCAGTTCGAACGCGAGGTGCAGGCCCGGGCGGCGTTCGTGGCGCCACCGCCCTCGAACCCGGGCCGCTGACCCCCGCGTCGGGCCGCCGCGGCGATGGCCCCTCCAGTTCACCGAGCGCGCGCCGATAGAGAGGGATCGGCCGCGCCGCCAGGCGGCCACTCGCGGCCGCACTCTCTCACGATGCACAACGACCTGAACGCGCTGGAGGAACGGTGGGGCTTGGCCCTGCACAGCGCAGCCTTCGGCGTCTGGGATCTCGACCCGCGCGCGCAGCGTGTGCACTACTCGCACGAGTGGAAGGTGATGCTGGGCTACGGCGACCTGCCCACCGAAGAGACCGAGCGCACCGCGTTCTGGCGCAGCCGCGTGCACCCCGACGACCTGCCGCCCATGCTCGCGGCCCTGCAGGCCCACCTCGCGGGCAGGACCGACCGCTACACGATGGAGTTCAGGCTGCGCGCCGCCGACGGCAGCTGGCGCTGGGTGCTGTCGCGCGGCCGCGTCGTCGAACGCGGGGCCGATGGCGCGCCGCTGCGCGCCGTCGGCACGCTGACCGACCTCAGCGACCGGCGCGCCCTCGAGTCGGCGCGGCTGGCGCGCGAACACGCCGAAGCCGCCATGCGCGCCAAGTCCGAGTTCGTCTCGCGCATGAGCCACGAACTGCGCACGCCGCTGAACGCCGTGCTCGGCTTTGCGCAACTGCTGTCGCACCGCCTCGGTGAGGCGGACATCGAAGTCCAGCGCGGTTACGTGAAACACATCGAACAGGCCGGCTGGCACCTTCTGGGCATGATCGACGACGTGCTCGACCTGTCGCAGGTGGAACGCGGCGAACTCGAGCTGCACATCGATGCCGTGGCGCTGGCGCCGCTGTGGGACGCCGTGTCGCAGGCCCTGTCGCCGCTGGCGGTGCGGCACGGCGTGCACCTGGCCGCGCCGGCGCTGCCCCCGCACGCGGCCGTGCGCGCCGATCAGGCTCGGCTGCATCAGGTGCTGACGAACCTCGTGGGCAATGCCGTCAAGTACAACCGCCCCGGTGGCACGGTCGGCTTCACGGCCGAGTCACGAGGCTCGCAGTGGCGGCTCAGCATCGGCGACGACGGCCCGGGCATACCGCCGGCGCAGATGCCTCACTTGTTCGAGGCCTTCAACCGGCTGGGGCGCGAAGGCCAGGGCGGCGAAGGCGTGGGCGTTGGCCTGGTGCTGACGCGCGGTCTCGTGCAGCAGATGGGCGGCGCCATCTCGGTTCGCAGCAAGGTGGGCGCAGGCACTACGGTCGATGTCGACCTGCCGCGCGCCGAAGACGGCGTGGCGCACTGAAGCCGGCGCCCCAAAGGCGCCGGACACCCGGCCCGCGCTCGGGGCGCGGACCCGGCCGACACAGCCTGCAGCGCCAGCACCCCGTGCACGGCCTGGGTGGGGTGGATGCCCTCCCAGAACAGGTCGCTGTCGGGCTTGATGCACTTGAAGGGCGGCACGCCCGGCGTGACGCAGGCGTCGGTGTGACGCTGGCCAGGCCGTGGGCGGCCGGGTCGGCGATGATGGCGTCGGGCTTGCCGTAGGCGTCGAGGATGCGGATGTCGCCCCCCGCGAAGGCGCTGACCACGCCCATCAGCCCGGCGTTGTAGCCCATCTCCATCGTCACCAGCGTGTCGGGCGAGGTCTGCGCGAATACCGTCGTGTGGGGATGAGGTGCGCATGAAGATTCGCTCCAGTTCGTGGCGACGCTGCGTCTCGAGCGGCGCGAAAGCCTGCATGTCTGCCGGGCACGACCCCGCCGACGTGCCGCCCAACCAGGACGCGTGAACCTGCGCGCGAGCGCGCTGCCTCAAGGGCAGACCTGTTCATGCGGCCGCTTGGCAACGGCCCCGCCGCTGCAGCGCATTCCGGCGCTCGCCGGAATGCCGGCACCCGCCATTCACAGAAAGCCGCCATGTCGCCATCGGTGCGCCCTGCCCCGCCCTCGAACGTCAACGACGACTTCAGCCTACGTGCCGTCGTGCACACCGCCGACGCGCCCTGGCTGCCGTCGCCCTTGCCCGGCGTCGATCGCCGCCTGCTCGACCGCGTGGGTGGCGAAGTGGCGCGAGCCACCAGCATCGTGCGCTACGCCGCGGGTGCGCGCTTCGATCGCCACGTGCACAGCGGCGGCGAGGAGATCCTGGTGCTGGAAGGCACGTTCAGCGACGAGACCGGCGAGCACCCCGCCGGCACCTATCTGCGCAACCCGCCGGGCAGCGCACACGCGCCGCATTCGCGCGCCGGCTGCGTCCTTTTCGTCAAGCTGTGGCAGTTCGGGGCCGGTGACACCGAGGTCGTGCGCATCGACACCTGCAGTGCGGGCTGGCGCCAGGGCCTGGTGCCCGGGCTGACGGTGCAGTCGCTTCACGGCCACGACGGTGCCCAGGCAGAGGATGGTCGAGACCACCTGCGCGTCGCCCCGAGGGACCCATCAGCGCGAGGTCGGTTTCGCCATTGGCAAGGCTCTTGGCCAGCCCCTCCCTGCTGTCGACGGTGCGCAGCTCGACCGGCCGGCCCAGGCGCTGCGCCAGGTGCGCGGCCAGCGGCCGGTTGGTGGCGTCGTTCTTCTCGCGCTCGGGCTGGAACATGCCGATGCCGAGCTTCAACGGACTGCTGGCGCCGCCGGCCTGTGCCGGCGCTGCGCCGGGTAGGGCGGACAGGGTCGACCAGGCTGTCGCAGTGCAGATGCTGCGTCGGGTCACGTTCATAGGCGATCTCCTATGGATACGGTCGGCGCGTTGGCCGGAGGGGTGATGAATGCGGCAGCGCGCTGCAGGCGGGCCGTCAGCGCGTCGCTGCCGTCAGGTCTGTCGCTTGTGCCGCTGCGTCAACAGCCGCCGGCTCTGTCGCGCCGCTGCAACTGCTGCCCTGGCCCGCCGTACACCCGTAGCAGTGGTCGGCGACGCGCATGCCCGCGCCGACGGCATCCTGACGCAGCAGGTCTCGCAAGTGCGGCTGCGGCAGCCCGGCCAGCCTGGCGCGCAGGCCCCGCATCTGGTTGAAGTCGCACTCGTACAAGTGGCCCTGCCAGTCCACGCTGAGCAGGCTGCGGCACATCACGGTGTCGAGGTTCCCGGCGCGCCAGCTGTCGCGCAGCAGCTTCATGTAGGTGCCGAACCTGCCCTTGCTGACCAGCGTGCTGCCAAAGCGCTGGATCGGCATGTACGTCAACGCGTGCAGAGGGTCGAAGCGGATGCCGAAGTGCAGCAGCGGTTCGCGCTTGTAGTCGGCCTCCAGCGGCCCCTGCGGCGGCGGCAGCACCGCCCCCTGCGGGTTGTAGGCGAGGTTGAGCGCCAGGCCGCGGACCGGGTCGCCATAGCCCAGCGCGTTGAGCTGGCGCAGCCCGGCGATGCTGCGCTCGAAGACGCAGTCGCCACGCTGGCGGTCGACGTTGGCCGGTGAATAACAAGGCAGCGATGCGGTGATCTCGACGCCCTGCTCGGCCAGAAAGGCCGCGAGGTTCTCGTGCCCCGGTTCGGACAGGATGGTCAGGTTGCAGCGATCGATCACACGCACGCCAGCCGCACGCGCTTGTTGCACGAGGCCACGGAAATGCACGTTCAGCTCGGGTGCGCCGCCGGTGAGGTCCAGCGTGCCGATGCGCCGCGTGCGCAACACCTCGAGCACCCGCGCGATCGTGTCACCGTCCATCATCTCGGTGCGCTGCGGACTGGCGGCGAGGTGGCAGTGCAGGCAACTCTGGTTGCGCTTGTAGCCCAGGTTGGCCTGGAGGGTCTCGAGCGAGCTGCGCCGCACAGGCGGGAAGTCGGTCGCGGTGAGCAGGGGCAGCGTGGCGTGCATGGATGCGGGTGATCTCGTCAGGCCTGGGCCTATGCCCGCAATTCGCCGCTTCGAGCGCGACGGTTACAGCGCGCGCAGCAGCGGCTTGGACCAGGCATACGTATAAACCCCGAGTTCCGTGTGCGTAACCCAGAGGGCCCTCCGGCCGACTGGATGGCAGGTGCGAACTGCATGTTCGATCCGTGTCGTGCCGCGTCAACCGCCTGGGCTGCCCAAACGTCGCCCGGGCAATCCGTCCACATCCTTCCAGGAGCTGTCTCATGTCGCCTTCGAAACCCACATCGTCCCAGGCCGCTGCCCTCGCCATTGCCGTTGGCGCGGCACTCGTGCTCGCCCAGGGCCCGGCCCAAGCCCAGCCAGCCGACAAGGAGAAGTGCTTCGGCGTCGCGCTCAAGGGCAAGAACGATTGCGCTGCCGGCCCCGGCACCACCTGCGCTGGCACCAGCACACGTGACTACCAGGGCAATGCCTGGAAGCTGGTTGCCAAAGGCACTTGCGAGAAGACCGAGAGCAAGACCTCTTCGACCGGGCAAGGGCAGCTCAAGGAATTCAAGGAAGAGAAGGCCTGATCGGCCCGGTGCCAGACGCCCAGATCACGCCCTGACCACACCCGACCGTGCCTGAAGAACGCACACCCTTCTGCCTTGCTGGCGTGGGGCTCAGGGCGGGCCATCTGCCCGCGCTGCTGGCCCGCGGCCCGGCGGCGTTCCTGGGCGGAGCGGGCTTTCTGGAAGTGCATGCCGAGAACTACATGGTCGACGGCGGCCCGATGCTGCGGCACCTGGAACGCGTGCGCGCGCAGTGGCCGCTGTCTATCCATGGCGTCGGGCTGTCGATCGGCGTCGACGGCCCGCTGGACGAAGCCCATCTCGATCGGCTCGACCGGCTGCTGCGGCGCTTCGAGCCGCGCTGGTACAGCGAACACCTGGCCTGGTCCAGCCACGGCGGGCACTGGTTCAATGACCTGCTGCCCTTGCCCTACGACCGCGCCACGCTGAACCGCGTGTGCGACCACATCGACCAGGTCCAGCAGCGCCTGCGTCGCACCCTGCTGCTGGAGAACCCCAGCACTTACCTGCATTACGCAGGTTCGACGATGGACGAGCCGGCCTTCCTGGCCGCGGTGGTGCGGCGCACCGGTTGCAGCCTGCTGCTGGACGTCAACAACGCCTACGTCAGCGGCGTGAACCAGGGGCGTGACCCCTGGACGCTGATCGAAGCGCTGCCGGCCCATGCCGTGGCCGAAATCCACCTCGCCGGCTTCGCCGAAGATCTGGATGCCGCTGGCGACCGGCTGCTCATCGACCACCACGGGGCCGCTGTCGACGCGGCCGTCTGGGCACTGTACGAACGCACGGTGGCCTTGCTCGGCCCCGTGCCAACGCTGATCGAACGCGACAACCACGTGCCGGCGCTGTCGGTGCTGGAAGCCGAAGCGCGCTGCGCGCTCGATGCCCAGCACCACGCGCTCGAATCCCTGGTGACGGCCTGTGAGCCTGACCCGACCATGCGGCCCTGAACCCATGCGCCCCGCATTGCCCCCTCAACACATGTTCGCCGCAGCGCTGCTCGACCCGTCGCTGCCGACGCCCGCAGGGCTGTGTGCCGGGAACGGGTCCGACCCGGGCCTACGCTTCGCGGTCTACCGCAACAACGTCGTGCATTCGCTCGTCACGGTGCTGGGCGACACCTTCCCGGTGGTGCGCCAACTGGTGGGTGAGGACTTCTTCGGCGCCATGGCCCGCCGGTTCGTGACCGAGCATCCGCCCACATCGCCGTTGATGCACCGCTATGGCAGTGGCTTCCCCGACTGGGTGGCCGACTTCGAGCCCGCCACCGACTTGCCCTATCTCTCGGACCTGGCACGGCTGGAGCGGGCACGCCTGCGCGCCTTCCACGCAGCCGATGAAGCCCCTCTCGACGCGCAGGTGCTGGTGGCCGTGCTGCAGGCGCCCGAACGGCTTGCGGTCTCGTCGCTGATCCTGCATCCCTCGCTGGCGGTCGTGCCCTCGCCGCATCCAGTCGTGTCGCTGTGGAGCGCACACCAGCAGGACGACGCCGCCCGCGATGAACAACTCGGTCAGTTGCGCCTGGACACGGGCGAATCGGCGCTGGTTTTCCGCGTTGACGACGACGCGCTGGTGCTCGGGTTGCCCGCTGCCGATGCGGCGCTCGCCGCTGAGCTCGCCGGCGGCGCGCCACTGGGCGCAGCGCAGGCCTCACATCCCCAGGCCGACCTGGTTCGACTGCTGTCGCTGCTGTTGCGGCACGGACAGGTGATCGGCGTGATCAGTGCCCTGGGGGACAGCCCGGTGAGCGGCCAGGTCAACGCCCATCACACCCTCAACCGAACACCTCATTCCGCACAGGAGACAGCCCCATGACCCCCGACACCCTCTCGCGCCCTGCCACCCACACAGTCGCCCCATCGACCTCGCTCATCGAGCGCATGGTCACAACCGCCGGCGGCCTGGTGGCCCGCGTGCCAGAGTCCGCCATCGCGCTGCTGGGCCGCTTCTCGGTGGCCGCGGTGTTCTGGAAGTCCGGCCAGACCAAGATCGAGGGCCTGGCGATCGACATCGTGTCGGGCAACTTCCAACTGGGTGTTCCTCGCTTGTCCTCGTCCGCCGTGGACCTGTTCCGCGACGAGTACCAGCTGCCGCTGCTGCCACCCGAGTTGGGCGCCGTGCTGGCTACCGTCGGCGAGCATGCACTGCCACTGTTGCTGCTGCTGGGGCTGGGCACACGCTTCGCCGCCCTGGGCCTGCTGGTGATGACGGCCGTGATCCAGTTCCTGGTCTACCCTGCAGCCTACCCGACACATGGCGTCTGGGCCGCCGTGCTGCTGTGGCTGATGGCGCGTGGGCCCGGAGTCGTGTCGCTCGACCATCTGCTGGCGAGGCGGCGTGCCGTGCCGCACGCGCGTTGACCTCCGGGTCTGAGCGCGGCGCGTGTCCCCAGTTGTTGGCGCCGGTGTAGATCCGCGTCTATTCGCTGGCGAGGTGGCGGTTTTGCGGATGGCCGGCGACACGACGAAGCGCCGATGGCCCCGCGAGGGGCCATCGGCTTGTTGAGCGTCGGATGCGGGTGGCCGGTCAGAACGGCTCGCCGGGATCGAACTCGGGCGGCGGCCCGTCAGGCACGAGTTGTTCACGCCAGGCCTGCTGCACCTGCGGGCCGTACGCGTCCCACAGCGCCTGACGCAGCAGTTGCAGGCACTCGAACACCGCCAAGGCCTGCTCGGGTGTCCAGTGCCGCGGTATGAGCGCCGCCGCTGTCGAGGTCGGCGGCGCCGATGACGGCTGCGCACTCATCGAGCAGCCTTGCGCGGGCGTGAACTCGGCGCCCTGGCCGCACGCTCGGCCTTGCGCAGTGCATCGCGCTCATCGGCTTCCTTGGCGCGGTACGAGGCGCCGTCGATGCGG
>PNKD01000140.1 GCA_013822265.1 Leptothrix sp. (in: b-proteobacteria) | reverse complement strand
ATGCGGAAGATCTGCTCGGTGACGATGGCCCCGCCGAACACCGCCGGCATGGTCAGCGCGACCAGCGTCACCACCGGGATCAGCGCGTTGCGCACCACGTGTTTCATGATCACCACGCGCTCGCGCAGGCCCTTGCTGCGCGCCGTGGTCACGTAGTCGAGCTTGATGACGTCGAGCACGGCGCTGCGCACGTAGCGCATCCAGCTCGCGCCCTGGAACAGCCCCAGCACCATCACCGGCATCAGGCTCTGCTTGATGTGCTGCCACCACCATTCCCAGCCCGTGGCCGCAATGTCGCTGCGGTAGACGAAGGGCAGCCAGTCGAGCGTGATCGAGAACAGCAGGATCAGCAGCAGCCCGGTGAAGAAGGTGGGCAGCGAGAAGCCGACGAAGGCCAGCGTGCTGAAGATGCGGTCGAACCACGAGTAGGGCTTGACCGCCGAGATGATGCCTATGGGCAGCGCCACCAGCAGCGCCACCACCTGCGACGCGCCGATGACGGCCAGCGTGACGGGCACGCGCTGCAGGATGAGCTGGTCGACGTCGACGCGGCTGATGAAGCTGTAGCCCCAGTCGCCCTGCAGCATCGCCGCCAGCCAGCGGAAGTAGCGCTGCCACACCGGGTCGTCGAGGCCGAACTTGGCGCGCAGCATCTGCTTGACCTCGGCCGGCACGTTGGGGTTGGTGGCCAGCTCTTCGAAGGGGTCGCCGGGCGCCAGCGCCAGCACGGTGAAGAGCACGGCGCTGATGCCCAGCAAGGCAGGCAGCGCGATGAGGATGCGGCGCAGGAGGTAGGGGCCCAAGATGGCGGCTCGTTTGGGGTACTGCTGTGAAGGGGGTCAGCCGCGACGGTACCAGTCGTGCAGCAGGCCGGTGTCGTTGTCCCAGCCGGAGAGCGGCGCCGCCGGGCCCTGCGCCAGTGCCACCACGTTCGGGCGGTAGACCAGCGGCAACACGTAGCCGTCGCCGCAGACGAGGTCGTTCATGCGCATGAACAGCGCGGCGCGCTTGACGGGGTCGAGTTCGCGCTCGGACTCGGTGAAGGCCTGGTCATAGGCGGCGCTGCGCCAGCGCGTCGGGTTCAAGCCCGTCCACTTGTTGGCCCTGGACGAGACCTCGGCCGAGGTGAAACGCTGCAAGTGGCGCTGCGGATCGGGCGAGCCGGGGTCGGTGGTGTACATCTGCAGGTCGGCCCAGAACTTGCCCAGGGTGTCGGGGTTGGCCTGGTCGGTCGAGAAGAACACGCTGCCGACCACGCTCTTGAGCTCACGCTTGGCGGTACCAGTCCGGCAGCGAGCTCATGTGCGTGTCCCAGCCCGACAACGGCGCCACCAGCTTGCTGGCCAGGCCGGCCACACCGGTGCGGTGGAGCAGCGGGACGACGTAGCCGTCGCCGACCACGAGGTCGTTCATGCGGATGAACAGCGCCGCACGCTTGACGGGGTCGAGCTCGACCTCCGACGCGCGGTAGGCCTTGTCGAACTCCTCGCTGCGCCAGCGCACCAGGTTCACGCCCAGCCACTTGTTGGCCTTGGCGGCGATCTCCCAGCTCGCAAAACGCTGCATGTGGCGCGCCGGGTCGGGCCGACCCTGGGCGGCGTTGTACATCTGCATGTCGGCCCAGAACTTGCCGTAGGTGTCGGGGTTGGCGACGTCGGACGAGAAGAAGACGCTGGCCACCACGGTCTTGAGTTCGAGCTCGATGCCGGCCTTGCCGCAGGCCTGCTTGATGATGGCCTGCACCTTCTGGCGCGACGAGTTGATGCTGGTCTGGAACATCAGCTTCAGCTTCTTGCCGTCCTTGGCGCGCACGCCGTCGTTGCCGCGCTTCCAGCCGGCGGCGTCGAGCAGCGCGTTGGCCTTGTCGACGTTGAACTCGAAGCGGTTGTTGGGGCTGCGGAAGCGCTGCGGGTTGTTGACGAAGTTGGGCGTCGCGGTGCCGGTGCGGCCGAAGATGAAGTCCTGTATGCCCTGGCGGTCGACCAGCAGCGCCATCGCCTGGCGCACGGCGGCGTCGCCGAACAGCGGGTGGCGCGTGCTGGCGTGTGCGCGCTCGCCTTCGACCTCGGTGTAGGGGTCGGTGAAGTTGAGGTACAGCGCCTCGATGTCGCCGCCGGCGGCGAAGGCGATGCGGCCCTTGCCGCCGCTTTCCATGCGCTTGAGGATTTCGTCCTCGACGAGCAGGTTCCAGGCGTAGTCGTACTCGCCGGTCTGCAGCACGGCGCGCGCCGCGCTCGGCGCGTCGCCGCCGCCCTTCATCTCGACGGTGTCGAAATGCGGCCGCAGCGGCATGTGGTAGTTCGGGTTCAGCTCGCCGCGCAGCAGGTCGCCGGGCTTGAAGTCGACGAATTTGTAGGGGCCGGTGCCCACGGGCTTGAGGTTGCTGGGCGCCTCGCGTGACTTTGCCCCGCCGAACGCCGCGAACAGGTGCTTGGGGATCAGCTGCACCGTGGAGTAGATGCCCGGCCAGAACGGGGCCGGCTTGGCGAAGACTACGCGCACGGTGTGGCTGTCGACCTTGTGCACCGTCACGTCTTCGTAGGCGCCCGACGTGACCGCGGCGGTGGCCGGGTCGGTGGCGTACTCGTAGTTGAAGACGACGTCGTCGGCGGTGAAGGGCTTGCCGTCGTGCCAGGTCACGCCCTTCTTCAGCTTCCAGGTGACGCTCTTGCCGTCGGCGGCCAGTCCGCCATGGGTGCGGCTGGGGATCTCGGCGGCCAGCACCGGCTGCAGGTTGCCGTCGGCGTCCCAGCGCGCCAGCGATTCGTAGAAGATGCGGCAGCCGTACTCGTCCTTGGTGCCGGTGGCGAAGTGCGGGTTCAGCAGCGTCGGGCCCTGCCACATCAGCAGCTTGAGCGGCCCGCCGCCGCCGCGCTTGGTGGGCTTGTAGACGAAGGCGGGCTGCGCCTGGGCCACGCCAGCGTCGGCCAGCATCAGGCCGGCCATGGGCGCGGGGATGCCCAGCGCCGCCAGGCGGCCGATGAAGTCGCGCCGCGGCAGCGCGCCCTCGCGCACGTGCTGCACCCAGCGGCGCAGCTCGGCTTCGTCGACGTGATGCGCGCCCATCAGGCCTTCCGGTACCAGTTGGGCAGGCCCGAGAAGTCGAGATCCCAGCCGGTGAGCGTCGTCACCAGCTTGTGGCCGGCGCCGCGCACGCGCGGGCGGCTGACCAGCGGGATCACGGCGTTGTCCTTCACCGGCAGGTCGTTGAGCTTGATGAACAGCGCAGCGCGCTTGACCGGGTCGAGCTCGACCTCGGCCTGCGCGTAGGTGCTGTCGTACTCGGGGTTGCGGTAGCGCACGATGTTTCGGCCCTGCCACTTGTTGCCCTTGTTCGAGACCTCCTTGGTGAGGTACTGGTCCATGAAGCGCTCGGGGTCGGGCTGGTTCATGGTCGTCGTGTACATCTGCATGTCGGCGTAGAACTTGCCGTAGGTGTCGGGGTTGGCGACGTCCGAGGAGAAGAACACGCTGGACGTCACCGACTTCAGCTCGAGCTCGATGCCGGCCTTGCCGCAGGCCTGCTTGACGATGGCCTGGGCCTTCTGGCGCGTGGCATTGATGCTCGTCTGGTAGACGAACTTCATCTTCTTGCCGCCCTTCTCGCGCATGCCGTCGCTGCCGCGTTTCCAGCCCGCGGCGTCGAGCATCTGGTTGGCCTTCTGGACGTTGAACTCGAACTTGGTGTTCGGGCTGCGGAACTTGGCCGGGTTGTTGAGGAAGTTGCTGGTGGCCATGCCGGTGCGGCCGTAGATGAAGTCCTGGATGCTCCGGCGGTCGCACAGCAGCGCCATCGCCGCGCGCACGGCGGGGTCGCTGAAAGCGAAGTGCGTGGTCTTCACGCTGCTGCGCTCGCCGTCGACTTCGGCCAGCGGGTCGGTGGGGTTGAGCAGGATGAACTCGACGTCGCCGCTGGGCACGACGTGGGCCTTGCCCTTGCCGCCGGCTTCCATGCGCTTGAGCACCTCGTCCTCGACCTGCAGGTTCCAGGCGTAGTCGTACTCGCCGGTCTGCAGCACGGCGCGCGCCGCGCTCACGGCGTCGCCGCCGCCCTTGACCTCGATGGTGTCGAAGTAGGGCCGGTTGGGCATGTGGTAGTTCGGGTTGAGCCTGCCGCGCACGATGTCGCCCGGCTTGAACTCGACGAACACGTAGGGCCCGGTGCCCACCGGCGCCAGGTTGGCCGGCGCCTCGCGCGACTTGGCGCCGGCGTAGGGCCCGAACAGGTGCTTGGGCAGGATCATGCCCTCGGTGGCGCAGAAGGCGGTGGCCCAGAACGGCGTGGCCTTGGCGAAGGTCACACGCACGGTGTGGCTGTCGACCTTGCTCACCGTGACGTCCTTGTAGACGCCGTTGGTCACCGCGGCGGTGGCCGGGTCCTTCGCGTATTCCCAGGTGAAAACGCAATCGTCGGCGGTGAAGGGCTGGCCGTCGTGCCAGGTCACGCCCTTCCTGAGCTTCCAGATGACGCTGCGGCCGTCGGGGGTGAGGCCGCCGTTGTCGCGGCTGGGCACCTCGGCGGCCAGGATGGGCACGAGGTTGCCGTCCCTGTCCCAGCTGCCCAGGGGTTCGTAGAAGATGCGTGAGGCTTCCTGGTCTTTCGTGCCGGTGGCGAAGTGGGGCTGCAGCAGCGTCGCGCCCTGCCACCACAGCGCCTTCAGCGCACCGCCGCCGCCCCGCTTGGTGGGCTTGTAGACGAAGCCGGCCTGCGCGTTGGCCACGCCGGCGTGCATCAGCAGCATCGATGCCATCGGCGCGCTCAGGCCCAGGCCGACCATCTGTTGGATGAAGCCGCGCCGCGCCAGCTTGCCTTCGCGCACGTCCTCGATCAGGTGGCGCAGTTCGCGTTCATGCATCTCTCACTCTCTCTTGGCTTCGGCCGCGTCGGGCCGGGGTCGATGTGGCCGCGGCTGCAGCCGGCACCTCGGGCGGGTCGCTGCGGGTTCGGGGTGCATGCTAGCGGGTGGTCGGGGCGCGGCCATTCGGGTAGGCCCGCACCGCATCGGGGCGGCGGGCAGCGCCGGCCGGCGTCTCGAGCGCCGCGCGACCAGGCCCTCAGCAAGGACCCTGCCAGGATCATGCGCGGCGGCGTGCGCCGGGCCATACTTGCGCCCGTGCTCGACGACGTGCTCTCCATCTGCGGCCCGCAGCGCGCCGGGCTGCTGGGCGAAGGCCCCACCGGCACGCCGCGCGCCGACATCGTGCTCGGCGACCCCGCCGCCGGCCGCCACAGCCCGCAGCCCGCAGCCCGCAGCCCGCAACTCGAGCGCGACAGGCGCCTCTGCACGGACCGCGACACGCCGCTGCGCACCGCCGGCTTGGCGACCGTGCAACAGCACCTGATGGCCTTGCTGGACGCCGTGCACCATCGTTTCCACGCCCACCTCCAGCCCCTGACCGGGCCTGACCGACCATGACCGACACGCCCGCCGTTGAACTGATCGCGCCCGACATCGCCCCATGGCGCGACGGGAGCAGCGTGGTGCCCTGGGTGCACGTGCTGCCGGCGCCTGCGCCCGGCCCCAAGGTCATGGTGCAGGCGCTGACGCACGGCAACGAGATCTGCGGCGCCATCGCGCTGGACTGGCTGCTGCGCCAGGTGCAGCAGGGCTGGCGACCATTGCGAGGCCAGTTGACGCTGGCCTTCGCCAACGTCGACGCCTACGCCCGCTTCGACCCGGCCAACCCCTTTGCGTCGCGCTGCGTCGACGAAGACCTCAACCGCGTGTGGGCCGACGAGACGCTGTTCGGCCCGCGCGACTCGGTCGAGCTGCGGCGCGCGCGGCTGCTGCGCCCCTTCGTCGACGACGCCGAGCTGCTGCTCGACATCCACAGCATGAGCGAGGCCTGCCGGCCGCTGATGGTGTGCGGCACGGTCGACAAAAACGCGGCCTATGCGCGCCGCCTGGGCGTGCCGGCCGACCTGCTGGTCGACACCGGCCACGCCGCGGGCCTGCGCATGGTCGACCGCGGCGCCTTTGCCGACCCGGCGAGCCCGCGGCTGGCACTGCTGATCGAGTGCGGCCAGCACTGGGAGGCGGCCACCGCCGAGGTGGCCATCGACGCGCTGGCGCGCTTTCTGGGCCTCACCGGGCTGGCCGACGCGGCCTGGGTGGCCGCGAATGCGCGCCTGCCGCTGCCGCCGATGCAGCAGCTGGTGCGCGTGACCGAGGCCGTGGTGGCGCGCAGCACGGCGCTGCGCTTCCTGGTGCCGACGGTGGGGTTGTCGGTGATCCCCAGGGCCGGTACGCCCATCGTGCAGGACGGCGACCAGGTCTGGGTCACGCCCTACGACGACACCGTGCTCGTGATGCCCGGCACGCGCAACCTCAAGCCCGGCGGTACGGCCGTGCGGCTGGGGCGCTACGAGGCCTGAGGTCTGCCGCCGCGGCCGTGATCAAGGCCCGACGCGGCTCCGGCTCCGCCGGTGCGCGGTCATAGCCCCCTCGGGGGATGGCGAAGGCGCGCAGCGACAAGCCCGGCGGCCCGCATTCAGACGATGCGGTCCGACGGTTTGGCGATCTTTCGCATGGGTTCGTAGCGCGAGCTGGGCGTCATCAGCGGGTGGGCGGCATCACCGCCGTCCCAGCGCGGGTCGTCGATGCTCTCGAAAACCTCGCGCAGCCGCTGGCCCCAGGTGCCGTGGATCATCTGGAAGTAAGGGTTCTTGTCGTCCAGGCAGGCGATCTGCTCGCTCTGCAGCGCGCCCTCCCGGTAGACCAGCAGGTCCAGCGGCAAGCCGACGCTGAGATTGGACTTCAGCGTGCTGTCCATCGACACCAGTGCGCACTTGGCCGCTTCGTCCAGCGCCGTGGCGGGGGTCAGCACGCGGTCCAGGATGGGCTTGCCGTACTTGCTTTCGCCGACCTGGAAGAAGCAGGTCTCGCGCGTGGCCTCGATGAAGTTGCCGGCGCTGTAGACGAGGAAGAGTCGCATCGCCTCGCCCTTGATCTGGCCGCCGAAGATCATGCTGGCGTTGAAGTCGACGCCGGCGCTCTTGAGCGCCGCGCCATCCTGCTCGTAGACGCGGCGCACGGCAGCGCCGAGCACGCGCGTGGCGTCGAACATGCTGGTGGCGTTCCAGATGGTCAGGCCGGCCTCGGTGCCGTTGTCGACCTTCTCCACCTGCAGCAGCTCGCGCACGCTCTGGCTGATGCTGAGGTTGCCGGCCGAGAGCATGACCATGAAACGCTCGCCCGGCTGCTCGTAGACCATCATCTTGCGGAAGGTGCTGATCGCGTCCAAGCCGGCGTTGGTGCGGCTGTCGGACAGGAAGACGAGGCCGGCGTTGAGGCGGATGCCGACGCAGTAGGTCATGGGGGGGGTCTGGGGCTGTGGGCAAGGGGGGTAGGGTATCAGGCCCTGCGGCCGCTGCCGGCCGCGCCACGCGCGGGCCCGGCCTCCGGCGCGGCTGCCGATGCAGACGGGCTGAAATTTCGCGCTCGCACTGCGCCTGCGCAATCGAAATGGCGGCCTCTGTCGCATGCTGACTCGGCTATCCTGGCCGATTCGGGAGGGCCGTTTGTGCCTGCGTTTGAATTACGCACGTCTTCCGTTCTCGTAATGCGGGCGCCTGAATTGGTGTGGCCGGAAGGCGCTAGCCTTCCGCGGCGATTGGCACGTTCCGGTCGATCGGAAATCGCCCCCGAGTTCGGGTTTATCGCGCGCGCTCGATCGTCAATGCACGCCTGTTGCAACCAGGGCTGATCCCCTGGACGAAGCCATCGCACGCCCGCTGCGAAGACGCCCGCTACAGGGATAAACGTCCCAGTCAACTGACTTGACACAGCGGTTTCTGATCGATTCTCATCTTCATTGCAGAAATGACAAATGGCTGTCGTGCAAGGACGAGTCCATATTGGCACGTTAGTTGCGGGTTCGATTACGCAAGAAGTTGCACTGGTGAAGCCGGCATGCAATGCACGTCTGTTCGGAACGGCAGTTGGTGATGATCGCGTTTCGGAATCGATTCAAAGCCGTGCAGGGAACAGCGGGTGGCCCTCCACGCCGCGGTCCGCAGGCACGGATGGCAGGCGATGTCGGCGTTCTTAACACTCACAGAGGAGCGAAATCATGAGAACGGGCAAGTGGAAGTTTCTGACGCCACGGCTGTTGGGCGCAGCCGCCCTGGCTTGCGGACTGGCGGGGCTGGTGGTGCTGCCGGCTGCGGCGAAATCGCTCTACATCATCGCCAACATCAACGCCAGCCCGACACCCATCCGCACCTATGACATCCAAGGTGCGCCCAACCATCTCGTCTTCCAGGCCACACAGAACGTGCCGGCCTTCGCCGGCGGCGCGGTGGGCCTGGGGCTGGACAGCGCGTCGAAGAAGCTCTTCGTCACCTACGAGGGCAGCAACGTCATCCAGTTGCTCGACGCGCAGACCTTCGCCAACCTCGGCACCACCACGGCGCCGGGCGCCGGCAACCTGGCGGGCATCGTCGTCGACCAGGGCAAGGGCAAGGTCTACACGGTCGACCGCGAGACCAACCGGCTCTATGTCTACACCTGGACGCCGGCAACCAACACGCTGACGCTGGACGGCGGCACGTTCAAGGCGCTGGCGGGCGTTTCGCAGGCCAACGGCATCGCGCTGGACGAATCGCGCGGCCGCCTCTACATCGGCGACCGCAGCACGACGACCGTGCGCTACTTCGATACGACGAGCTGGCTGTCGGCCGGAAGCATCGTGCTGGCCGCCTGCAACCAGACGGTGCAGGGCATTGCCGTCGACTCGGCCCGCAACGTGCTCTTCACGGGCAACGCCTACGGCCCCTACGGCAGCCGCGGGCGCCTGTGCAAATACGACCTGAACGCCAATGCCGAAAGCTTCTACACGCTGCCCGGCGCGCCGGTCAACCTCTCGAGCAGCGGTGACAACATCGTCGGCGTCGCCGTCGACGAAGACACCGGCAATGTCTATGCAAGCACCGGCAACCAGGGCACTGGCGGCACCGACACGCTGATCGTCTTCGACCCCAACCTGGGCATCCTGAAGAACGACCTCGGCCGCCTCGGCAATCCCACCGGCATCGCCATCGCCGAGACCTCGTTCAACCCGCTCAACCTGAGCAAGGCCGCGGCGCCCGAACCGGTGGTCAGCGGCGCCAACCTCAGCTTCTCGGTGTGTTACGACAACCTGCTCAATCCGCTGCCGGTGAACAACGTCGTGCTGGTCGACGAACTGCCGGCCGGTACGGCCTTCGTCTCGGCCAGCGGGGGTGGCGCTCACGCCGCCGGCGTGGTGACGTGGACGCTGGGTTCGCTGCCGGGCAACGCACCCCAGGCCTGCCAGAGTCTGGTGGCGCAGGTCACGGCATCGGCGGGCAGCGTGCTGCTCAATCGCGCCACCATCGACAGCGACGACACGCCGCCGACGAGCCGCACCACGCGCAGCACCGTGATCGCCGGCGCGCAGGTCTGTGACGTCGACCGCGACGGCGACATCGACAAGGCCGATCTGGCGCTGATCTCCAGGGCCCGCGGCCAGCTGGCGCTGCCGGGCGATGCACGCGACGCCGACGGCGACGGGCTGATCACGCCCAGCGACGTCAAGGTCTGCATCCCCAGGTGCACGCGGGCCGGTTGCGCCATCCAGTAAGCCACGCGCCCGGCCCCTTGCCGGGGCCGGGCCGCAGTCATTCCATATGCAAGGAGCGATCTCATGAAGACGATGTTCAAGAAGGTGCTCGGCAGCGCGATCCTGGTCGCGGGCCTGATCGGTGCCGCCCAGGCCACGCCTCTGTCGGTGCTGCTCAACGGCGGCAGCATCACCGCCGGTGACAAGCTCTTCGACCGCTGGAGCCTGATCGACTACACGGCGTCGGACCTCCGCACGCTCAACGCGGCCAACATCGAGGTGACGGCCCTCAACGACGGCGGCATGAACCCCGGTCCGGGCCTGCAGTTCCAGGTGCTGAACAACGAGCTCACCGTCAGCGGCGACGACCTCTACGCCTTCGTCGACCTGATGTTCGGCTTCCGCGCCTCGGTGTTGACGCCGGGGCTGATGATCGAGGACGCCTCGCTGTTCGGCATGAACGCCTTCGTCGCCTCGACCGCCGATCTGAACGACGGCGCCAACGACCAAGGCAGCTTCATCCGCGAGACGCTGGGCACGGCAGCCGGGCTGGACGACCTGGGTGTCATGGAGACCGAGTTCAGCATCCTGAACAGCGTGACCACATCCAACTTGAGTGATGCGGCCGTCTTCGCGCCGCAAAGCGAGATCTGGGTGACCAAGAACATCCTGGTCTGGGCGACCGAGAGCACCGATTCGGCCGGCCTGTGGGGCTTCTCGCAGCGCTTCTCGCAAGTCCCCGAGCCGGGCACGCTGGCCCTGGCCGGGCTGGCGCTGGTCGGGCTGGCCCTTGGCCATCGGCGTTCGACCGGCGGCAGCGCCTGAGCGTCGTTTGAGTTGAG
>PNKD01000139.1 GCA_013822265.1 Leptothrix sp. (in: b-proteobacteria) | reverse complement strand
GGGCCCCTGGACCGACATCTACGCCATCGGCGCCTGCATCTACGCCTGCATGCAAGGCTACCCGCCCAACGACGCGCCGCAGCGCATCGAGAAGGATCGCCTGGCGCTGAGCCTGAGCCGGCTGCGCAACATCTACTCCGACAACCTCATCGAGGTCACCGAATGGTGCATGTCGCTCGACCCGCTGTCACGCCCGCAGAGCGTGTTCGCGCTGCAAAAGGAGCTGGCGCGCGAAACCGAGCGCCGCTATACCAAGCTGAGCTTCGGCGAACGCCTGAAGCTGCAGATCGAAACGATCAAGACAGGGCAGAAGGCATGACATGGTGCCCCCAAGCTCGCTAGCGCTGGCTACCCCCCGGGGGGACCGTCCGCCGACGGCGCGGCGGCGCCGGCGCCGTGGCGGACAGCCTGATCCTGCGTGCCGGCCCGCTGCCGCGACTGCCTGACATGCAGTTCTCCGTCTACCAGGTCAGCCGCAAGGGCGGTCGCGAGAAAAACGAAGACCGCATGGGCTATTGCTACACGCGGGACGCGGGCCTGTTTGCACTGGCCGACGGCATGGGCGGCCACCCCGAGGGTGAGGTGGCGTCGCAGCTGGCGCTGCAGACGCTGTCGGCGATGTTCCAGCAGCAGGCCAAGCCGCGTCTGGCCGACCCGGTGCGCTTCCTGCAGGAAGCCATCATCGCCGGCCATCACCAGCTGCTGCGCTATGCCACCGAGCGTGCGCTGCTCGACACCCCGCGTACCACCATCGTGGCCTGCCTGATCCAGGGCAACGCCGCGTACTGGGCGCACTGCGGTGACTCGCGCCTGTACCTCGTGCGCGGCGAGAAACTGCTGGCGCGCACGCGCGACCATTCGTATTCCGAGCTGCAGGAGACGCTGTCGCAGGTGGTGCCCATGCGCGACCGCGTCAACCGCAACGTGCTCTTCACCTGCCTGGGCAGCCCGGGCAAGCCGGTGATAGACACCGCCGGCCCGCTGCTCGTGCACCCGGGCGACCGGCTGATGCTGTGCTCCGACGGACTGTGGGGCGCGCTGCCCGACAGCGTGATCACCGAGGTGCTGTGCCAGCGCAACGTCAGCGACGCCGTGCCCGAACTTGCCGAGCGCGCCTTGCGCGCGGCCGGCGAGAAGAGCGACAACGTCACCGTGCTCGCGGTCGAGTGGGAGTCTGCCGAGGACACCGACAGCAAGAGCGCGATCTCCACGCTGTCGCTGGGCGACGACGTTTTTGCCTCGACCATCCAGGCCAGCCTGGGCACCGATGCCAACGCCGACGACCTCGACGAGGCCGAGATCGAGCGCAGCATCCGCGAGATCAACGAAGCCATCCAGCGCAGCTCCAGCAAGCGGCGGTAGCTCCGCCCACCCCCGAAGCGTCTTCGGCGCGCCGCCCCGAGCGGCGCCGCCGACGGCCCGGCGAAGCCGGTTTCGCGGTGTCCGCTTCATTGGACATCACACCTTTTCTGCATCTCGAAAGCCTTGCCATGACCTTTGAACGATCCACCGGCCGCCGCGCCGATGCCCTGCGCGCGGTGAGCTTGCAGCGCGGCTTCACGCGCCATGCCGAAGGTTCGGTGCTGGTGAGCTTCGGCGACACCCAGGTGCTGTGCACCGCGTCGGTGGAAGAGAAGGTGCCGCCGTTCAAGCGCGGCAGCGGCCAGGGCTGGCTGACGGCCGAGTACGGCATGCTGCCGCGCGCCACCCATACCCGCAGCGACCGCGAGGCGGCCAAGGGCAAACAGAGCGGCCGCACGCAGGAGATCCAGCGCCTGATCGGCCGCAGCCTGCGCAGCGTGTTCGATCTCGGCGCCTTGGGTGAACGCACCATCAGCCTCGATTGCGACGTGCTGCAGGCCGACGGCGGCACGCGCACCGCGGCGATCACCGGTGCCTTCGTCGCCGCGCACGACGCCGTGACGCTGCTGATGGCGCAGGGCAAGCTGCAGGCCAGCCCGATACGCGACTTCGTCGCCGCGGTGTCGGTGGGCGTGGTCCAGGGTGTGCCGCTGCTCGATCTCGAGTACACCGAAGACTCGGCCTGCGACACCGACATGAACGTGGTGATGACCGGCAGCGGCGGCTTCGTCGAGGTGCAGGGCACCGCCGAGGGCGCGCCCTTCAGCCGCGCCGAGATGGACGCGATGCTGGCGCTGGCCGACAAGGGCATACGCGAGCTCAACGCGCTGCAGCGGCAGGCGCTCGGCTGGGGTTGATGGGCCGGTGCTGCAAGCTGAAGACGGCGCGTCGGGGGCGCCGATGAGGCTGGTGCTGGCCTCCAACAACGCCAAGAAGCTCGCCGAGCTGCAGGCGCTGCTGCACGGTCTGGCGCTCGACCTCGTGACCCAGGGCAGCCTGGGCATCGCCGAGGCCGAGGAGCCTCACGTCACGTTCATCGAGAACGCGCTGGCCAAGGCGCGCCACGCCGCGGCGGCCAGCGGCGGCGCGGCCATCGCCGACGACTCGGGGCTGTGCGTCGACGCGCTGGGCGGTGCCCCGGGCGTGGTCTCGGCGCACTACGCCGGCGAGGTGGCCGCCGGCGGCGACCGCGAGGCGCGGCGGCGCGTGCAGGACGCTGCCAACAACGCCCTGCTGCTCGAACGCCTGCGGCCACATGCCGCGCCGGCCGAGCGCCGCGGCCACTTCGTCTGCACGCTGGTTGCCGTGCGCCAGGCGCAGGACCCGCAGCCGCTGGTCGCCGTCGGGCGCTGGCCGGGGCAGATCCTGCACGAGCCGCGCGGCACCCAGGGTTTCGGCTACGACCCGCTGATGTTCATTCTCGAACTCGGCTGCACCGTGGCCGAGATGGATGCGGCGCTGAAAAACGCGCACAGCCACCGCGCCCGCGCCGCGGCCCAGATGCGCCTGCTGCTGCGGGACGTATGGGGCCGGTGATCCCGCTCGCGCCCGAGGCCGGCGCGCCGGCCTCGCCGCCCGCGGTGCAGCACTACCTGCGCCCGGGCACGCTGCAACTGGCCGCACTGCCACCGCTGTCGCTGTACGTGCACATCCCCTGGTGCCTGAAGAAGTGCCCCTATTGCGACTTCAACAGCCACGAAGCGCGGGGCGAGCCGCCGCAGGCGCGCTATGTCGACGCGCTGCTGGCCGACCTCGAAGCCGCGCTGCCTCTGGTGTGGGGCCGCCGCGTGCACAGCGTCTTCATCGGCGGCGGCACGCCCAGCCTGTTCTCGCCCGAGACCATAGACCGGCTGATCGGCGGCGTGCGCGCCCGCCTGCCGCTGGAGCCCGGCGTCGAGATCACGCTCGAGGCCAACCCCGGCACCTTCGAGCGCGAGCGGTTCAAGGCCTTTCGCGGCGCCGGCGTGACGCGGCTGTCGGTGGGCGTGCAGAGCTTCGACGACGCGGCACTGCAGCGCATCGGCCGCGTCCACGACGCCCGCCAGGCGCGGGCTGCGGTCGAAGAGGCGAGCCAGGCCTTCGACACCTTCAACATCGACCTCATGTACGCGCTGCCCGGCCAGACAGCGGCGCAGCTGGCCGCCGAACTCGACATCGCGCTGTCCTTCGCGCCACCGCACTTGAGCATCTACCACCTGACGATCGAGCCCAACACGGTGTTCGCGACGCGGCCGCCGCCGCTGCCCGACGACGACAGCGCCAGCGACATGCTCGACCTGCTCTGCGAGCGCACGGCCGCCGCCGGCCTGCGGCGCTACGAGGTCAGCGCCTTCGCGCGGCCGGGCCACCGCTGCGTGCACAACCTGAACTACTGGGGCTTTGGCGACTACCTGGGCATCGGCGCCGGCGCGCACGGCAAGCTGAGCTTCCCGCACCGCGTGCTGCGCCAGGTGCGCTGGCGCGAGCCGGGCCAGTACATGCAACATGCGCTGGCCGGCCATGCCGTGAGCAACGAGCACGAGGTCAAGCGCCGCGACCTGGCCTTCGAGTTCATGCTGGGTGCCCTGCGGCTGCGCGAGGGCTTCGAGATGGCGCGCTTCGGCGAGCGCACCGGGCTGCCGCGATCGGCTGTCGACGGGGCACTGGCGCTGGCCGTGCAACGCGGCCTGGTCGAGCACGACATGGTGGCCGGCACCGTGCGACCGACGGCGCGCGGCTTCGACTTCCTGTCGGACCTGCAGTCGCTGTTCCTGCCGCCTTCAGACTGAGCGAGCCCGCGCGGCGGCTTGCACCCGGGGCCTCAGACGCGCGAGGTCACACCGCCGGCGTGGGTGCGCAGCCATTCGATCAGACGCGGTGCGATCTGCGACAGCGGCAGCGTCTCGTGCGCCGCGCCGTGCGCGATGGCCTCGCGCGGCATGCCGAAGACGACGCAGCTCTGCTCGTCCTGTGCGATGTTGAAGCTGCCGGCGTCGCGCATGGCACGCATGGCCTTGGCGCCGTCGGCACCCATGCCGGTCAGCATCACGCCCAGGGCGTTGCGGCCGACCAGCTGCGCGGCGCTGTTGAACAGCACCTCGACGCTGGGTCTGTGGCGGTTGACGGGTTCGCCGGCTTGCACGCGGGCGATGTAGTTGGCGCCCGAGCGCGCCACCGACAGGTGCAGGCCACCGGGGGCGATGTAGGCATGGCCGGGCAGCACGCGTTCGCCGTCGACGGCTTCGGCCACCCGGATGCGGCACAGGCCGTTCAGGCGAGCGGCATAACTCTTGGTGAACCCCGGCGGCATGTGCTGCGTGATCATCACCGCGGGGCACTCGGCCGGCAGGTTGACGAGCACCTCGCGCGTGGCCTCGGTGCCGCCAGTGGAGGCGCCGATGAAGACGATCTTCTCGGTCGAGAGACGGCCCAGCGACGCGATCGTCACCGGCGCGGCCGGCAGCACATCGGTCGCCATCGGTGAACTCGCCAGCCGGTGCACGCGGGCGCGTGCCGCGGTGCGGATCTTCTCGGTGATGTCGGCGCCGAGCTGGCGCAGCCCGTCGGCTACGCCGATCTTGGGCTTGGAGACGAAGTCCACGGCGCCCAGCTCCAGCGCCTTGAGCGTGACATCGGCGCCGCGCTCGGTGAGCGTGCTGACCATCACCACCGGCATCGGCCGCAGCCGCATCAGGCGCTGCAGGAAGTCGATGCCGTCCATGCGCGGCATCTCCACGTCCAGCGTGATGACGTCGGGGTTGAGGTTGCGGATCATCTCGCGCGCCACCAGCGGGTCGCTGGCCGCGCCGACGCAAGTCATGTCGGGCTGGCGGTCGATGATCTCGGCGAGCAGGCTCCGCACGAGGGCCGAGTCGTCCACGACGACCACGCGAGTCTTGCTGTTCATTCCCTGTTGCTCCACGGTCACGGTGCCAGGGGCGCCGTGCCTTTCAGAAGAGGTCGACGCTGCCGCCGGTGTTGACTGCGGGTGCCACGCGCGTGGCGGCGGCGCGTTCCTGGGCCGCCAGCGCCTCGGTGTTGGCCGAGGCCAGGCGCTTGACCATGGCCTTGCCGCTGGCCGGCAGGAAGCACACCTTGCGCGGGTAGATGTCCATCACGTCCTTGCTGACGACGGTGATGCGTTCGGTGCGCAGATAGTCGAGCACGAAGGCCGTGTTGCGTTCGCCGACGTTGATCGTGTTCATGCCGCTGATCACCGCGCCGCCGCCGAAGACCTTGGCCTCCATCGTGCTGCGCGTGGCGCCGCGCTTGACCATCTCGCCGATCAGCAGGTCCATCGCGAAGCTGCCGTAGCGGCCGCTGTCGCCGTCGCGGCCGCCGCCGCCGTCGGGCAGCAGGAAGTGGTTCATGCCGCCGACACGCTTTTCGCGGTCCCACAGGCAAGCGGCGATGCACGAACCCAGCGTCGTCATCACCAGCAGGTCTTCTTCGGCGACGTAGAACTCACCCGGCAACACCTTCACAGCTTCGTTTCGGAAGTGGGCGTCGAAGAAGAAGAACGACGCTTCGCCGGACTTGCGTGGCTGTGACTTCAGCCGGTCGAGGCGGCTGGGGGCCGGGCGCGCGGTCACGGCAGGCGTCGAGGTGGCGGTGAAAGCGGTGGCCATTGAGGGCTTATCGGCGCAGGGCGCCCGGTGCTTGAGCGATGCCCTTGGCGAGGTCGACACCAAGTTTCCCGCCGCGGAACCGGCTCTGCCGGGCCGCTGGCGGACGGCCTGCAGCGAGGACGCTGCAGGCGCTCGCAGGCGAGAAACAGTCCGCAGGGACTGTTTCCCGTCCGGCTCGCCCGCCTCGGGGGCTGGCGAGCGACAGCGAGCTTGGGGGCTCCACTTACACGCGCTCGTAGATCGTCTTGCCCCGCAGACGGAAGAGGTCGCGCGACTCGGTGAAGTTCTCCGAATGCCCGACGTAGAGCAGTCCGCCAGGGCGTATCGCGGCGTGGATGCGCTCCAGCACCTTGCGCTGCGTCGGGCCGTCGAAGTAGATCATCACGTTGCGGCAGAAGACGAGGTCGAAGGGCTCGCCCAGGCTGGACCAGGCGGCGCTCATCAGATTGAAGCTGCGGAACTCGATCAGCCGCGTCAGCTCGGGCTTGGCGCGGATGCTGCCGGCGTTGACGCCGGTGCCGCGCATGAAGTGGCGCTTCATGCGCTCGGGGCTGAGGCCTCGAGACTCGGCCGGGTAGACGCCGCGCTGTGCGGTGGCCAGCACCTTGGTGTCGATGTCGCTGCACACCAGCTTGACCTGGGCCGAGACACCCAGCGTCTCGACCACCGTCATGGCCAGGGAATAGGGCTCCTCGCCCGTGGACGCGGCGTTGCACCAGATGCGCATCGGGCGTGTGGCGCGTGCGCGCAGGTCCTCGACCAGGGCTTGGAAGTGGTGCTCTTCGCGGAAGAAGCTGGTGAGGTTGGTGGTCAGGCAGTTCACGAACTCCTGCCACTCGGCCTCACCCTCGGCGCCGGTGGTGCTCTCCAGCCACTGCAGGTAGTCGCCGAACGACGTAAAGCGTGTTTCGCGCAGGCGTCGCGAGAGCCGGCTGTAGACCATGGCCTGCTTGCCCGCGTGCAGGCTGATGCCGGCGCGCTGGTAGATGAGCTGGCGCACGCGCTCGAAATCGGCACGCGTCAGCGTGAACTCCGCGTCGGCAGCGGGGGAGGCCGGGGGCGTGACGGCAGTTCTCATGGCGTTGCTTGTCGGTGAGGTGGAGGCGCAGGGTTGACGTCGGTGGCCACGCGGGTGGCGGCGACAGCCCAGCCCGTTCGGCGCCGTAGTGTCGAGCTGCCGGCGCCGGGGCCATGCCCTGAAATGCCACGCTTCAAGCCTGCTGTTCACAGCCCTGAGTTCGCGCGCGCCACTGCTAGACTCGTTTCATCTCGCGGAACCCGCCCCGCTGTCCTTTGCGCCCCTTGGTTCAACCCACGCCCTTGCCCCTGCCGGCACCCGATCTTGCTTCTGCCGCGCCGGCCTCGGCGCTGCAGCTGGAGCAGGCGCTGCAGTTGCTGAGCCAGTCGGGGCAGGCGGCGCCTGCCGGTGAGCCGGGCAGCCCGGCCTGGCTGCAGGCGGTGATCGACGGGCTGGTCGAGCTCTCGAGCCGCGATGCCCTCACCGGCCTGGCCAACCGCCGCGCGTTCGAACTGGCGCTGGGCCGCGAGATCGATCGCGTGGCGCGCAGCGGCGAGCCCGCGCTGCTGCTGACGCTTGACATCGACCACTTCAAACGGGTCAACGACACCTGGGGGCACAGCGCGGGCGACCAGGTGCTGCGCGCCGTGGCCGGGGCGCTCGTGGACAGCGTGCGACCCATGGACCTGGTGGCGCGCGTCGGCGGCGAAGAGTTCGCCATCATCCTGCCCAACTGCGGCAGCGCCTTCGGCGGGACCGTGGCCGAGCGCGTGCGCCGGCGCGTCGAGCGCATGCCCGTGGCCACCGGGCCGGGCCAGCAGATCACCTGCACCGTGAGCATCGGCGGCGCTTTTGCGCCGCAGTGGGTGCGATCCACCGCCGCGCTGTGGGTGGAGCGTGCCGACCAGCAGCTCTACCTGGCCAAGGCCCAGGGGCGCAATCTGGTTCGCCTCGAGCCGACGGCGGTCTCGGTGGTCAGCAATGAAGAGCGGCGGTTGCTCTTCGAGACGTTTCAGTTCCAGGATCACGAATGACGATCACTGCTGTCACCAGCGGCAAGGGTGGCGTGGGCAAGACCTTCGTCTCGGCCAACCTCGCGGCGGCGCTGGCACGGGCGGGGCAAAAGGTGCTGGTGCTCGACGCCGACCTCGGCCTGGCCAATCTCGACGTCATGCTGAACCTCTACCCGAAGATCACGCTGCACGACGTCTTCACCGGAAAGAGCAAGCTCGAGGAGGCCATCGTGCCGGTGACGGCCGGCTTCTCGGTGCTGCTGGCCGGCTCGGGCATGGTCGAGTACTCCCGCATGACACCGGAGATCCGCGAGCAGCTTCAGCGCGTCATCGCCGAGGTCGAGCCGCACTTCGACCAGGTGCTGCTCGACACCGGCGCGGGCATCTCCGACGTCGTGCTCTACACGGTCTCGCTGGCCGGCGAGGTGCTGGTGGTGGTCACGCCCGAGCCGACCTCGCTGACCGACGCCTACGCCACCGTCAAGGTGCTGGCGCAGTCGCAGGGGCGGCGGCGCTTCAAGCTCGTCGTCAACCAGACCCGCAAGCCGGGCGAAGGGCGCGCGGTGCGCCAGCAGTTGCAGCAGGTCATCGACCGCTACGTCAACCCGGGTCTCGACAGCGCGGTGCGCCTGGAGCTGCTGGGCGAGGTGCCGTCGGACCTGGCGGTGCGCGAATCGGTGCAGCGGCGGCAGCTGCTGATCGAGCTGATGCCCGGCGCGCCGGCCGCCGTGGGCGTGGCGGCGGTGGCCGCACGCCTGCTGCCGGCGTAAGGCGGCGCCATGGGTGACGTCAGCGCCGCACCGGCCGCATCGGCCACGCCGTTCGAGCGACTGGGCGGCGAGGCCGGCGTGCGCGCGCTGGTCGATCGCTTCTACGACCTGATGGACCTCGAGCCGCAGTACGCCGGCCTGCGGGCGCTGCATCCGGCCGACCTCTCGGGCGCGCGCGACAAGCTGCACTGGTTCCTGTGCGGCTGGCTGGGCGGCCCCGATCTCTACGTCCAGCGCTTCGGCCACCCGCGGCTGCGCGCGCGCCACATGCCCTACCGCATCGGCATCGCCGAACGCGACCAGTGGATGGCCTGCATGATCCAGGCGATGCAGGAACTGGACGTCGACGAGACGATGGCGCAACGGCTGGCCGAGTCGTTCTTCGGCACGGCAGACTGGATGCGCAACCAATGACGCGGCCGCGCGCGGCCGCGTCGGCCACTGGCCGGGGCTTGCGCGGCCTGGCGGCACTTGCGGTGGCCGGCCTGCAGGCGTCGTGCATCGTGGTGCCCCAGACCCGCGAGGTCTACGACCCCGAATGCCGCGTGCTGACGCGCCAGGTGACGCTGGAGGCCGCCGTGATAGGCAGCTTCCAGAGCTGTGCCGGCGACGCCTGTGCGGCGATGCTGGTGACCATGGGCGCGGTGACGGCCGCCAGCGCCGTGGTGTCGGGCAGCATCGCCTTGGTGGGCAACGTCGCCTACTGGTTCGAGCGCCAGGGGCGCTGCTTGCGGCCTGCGGCCGCTGCCGTGCCGGCGCTGCCGGCATCGACACCGGCTTCCTGAGGGCAGCCGGGCTCAGCCCAGCAGCACGATCAAGGCGCCGGCGCCGCCCTGCGGCCCGCTGGCCTGGGCGAACGCGATGACGTCGCCGCACTGCGCCAGCCAGCGCTGGGCCTTGCCCTTGAGCACCGGTTGCCGCCCCGGCGAGCCATGGCCCTTGCCGTGCACCACGCGCAGGCAGCGGTGGCCGCGCATCGCCGCGTTGCGCACGAAGGCCGCCAGTTGCTCGCGCGCCTCTTCGCGGCGCAGGCCGTGCAGGTCGATCTCGGCCTGTATGGCCCAGTGGCCGCGCCGCAGCCGCGTCACCACGTCGGGGCCGACGCGGGCGCGGCGAAAGCTCAGCCCGTCGTCGGTGAGCAGCAGCGTCTCGACGTCGACCTCGTCGGACAGCGCCTCACGCAGCGCCGCCTGCTCGTCGAGCAGGCGCTGGCGCGGTGTGGGGTCGGGCAGCGGCTGGCTGCGCGGGGCGCGATCGTCGGGGGCCAGCGGCGTGACGGCGCCCACGGCGTCGGCAAACTGGCGCCGGGCGCGCTTTTCGGCACGGCGCGCTTCGCGCTCACGCGCGGCACGTTCGGCGGCCTCGTGCTCGCGGCGCTTCATGGTCTCGCGCAGTTGCGCCAACTCGCCCAGCGAGCGCAGGCGCTGCGGCCGCAAACGCGCGGGCGGCGCGCTCACATCAGCCCCCTCTCGGCCATGTATGTCGAGCACAACATAGTTCGCCGAATGTGGACGCCTTTGATATGTGGAGCGCAGCAGCTCAGCGGGCTGCCGCCGGCGCTGCGGTGCCGATGAACTGCACATAACGCCGCCCCACAGGCACGATGTGTCTTGTCCATCCACTGCAAAGGGAGGGGCATCATGGTCAACGATCTTCCCGGCAACACCCTCGCGCCGCT
>PNKD01000138.1 GCA_013822265.1 Leptothrix sp. (in: b-proteobacteria) | reverse complement strand
CAGGCCGCGGGCCGGAAGGGCATCAGCAGCAGGCGCGGCAGCGTCATCCGCGCGGGGTCGCGTTCGGTGTCCATACCGAAGGCCTGCGGCCCACTGCCCTCCGGCGCGCGCCAGGTGCGGAACAGCCGGTCCCAGCACGAGAAGACGATGCCGTAGTTGTGCAGGCCGTTGTCGGGCACGGCCGAGTGGTGCACGCGGTGCAGGTCGGGGGTGACGAACACCGCGCGCACGGCGCGCTCCGGGCCGGCGCCGAGGCTGGCATTGGCGTGCACGAACACGTTGTGCAGCGCGCCGAGCAGGCTGCTGGCCAGCACGGCCTCGACCGTCAGGCCCAGCGTGACGACGACGAAGCTGCTCGCCAGCGCCGCCAGCGCGGCTTCGCCGGGGTGGAATCGAAAGGCCAGCGCGGCATCGAAGCACAGGTCGCTGTGGTGCACTTGGTGCACGCGCCACAGCAGCGGCACGCGGTGCATCGCCCGGTGCAGCAGCCAGCCCATGAGGTCGAGCGAGAGCAGTGCGGCGATCAGAACGGCCCAGGCCGGCGCGCCGAGCGCCGCCATCAGGCCCAGGCCCAGGTGCGCCGACCACCACGCCGCAAAGGCCGTGATCACCGGCACCACGAGGTAGGGCACGGCGTGATTGACGGCGAAGAGCCCGAAGTTGCCGGCCCAGCGCGTGGCGCCGTTGCCCGCGTCGCGCGACTGCAGCGGGCGGGCGCGCTCCCACAGCAGCGTAAACAGGTAGGCCAGCAGCGCGCCGGCCGTGAGCATCAGCGAGGCATTGCTGGCCAGGGCCTCCATTGGCCGCGCTCGGGGGTCGGCGCAGAAACCGCGGCCCGCGCAGCGCCTACTTGCGCTTGCCGCGCGTCACGGCCCAACCTAAGGCCGCGGCCAGGCCGACCAGTGCCCAGGTGCCCGGCTCGGGCACCGTGCCGCCCGCCGGCGTGCCGGCGTTGCCGGCTGCAGGCCACGACATGCCGGCCAGTGCGGCCGCGACGGTGAAGAGCTTGGAGCGCATGGCGCTTTCCCCGATGAGTCCGAAAGGCCCCATGCTACGCATGCCGTGGCCGCCGCCGCCCCCCGATCCACAGGTCAGGCCGGACCGCCGGGCCCTGGGCCTGCAACAGTGTGCAACACCGCACGGAGGCGGCGGCCACACGGGCGCCTCAATCGCGATCGGCCGGCATGGGCAGCGGCCCGGCCGCGTGGCCCGCCACCACCGGCGCCGCCTCGGCGGCCTTCGGCTTGCGCAGCCGCACCAGGTAGCTGTACATCACCGGCACCACCACCAGCGTGAGCAGCGTGCTGGTGATGACGCCGCCGATGATGGCGCGGCCCATCGGCGCCTGTGTCTCGCCGCCGTCGTTCAGCGCCAGCGCCAGCGGCAGCATGCCGAAGACCATCGCCATGGTCGTCATGATGATGGGCCGCATGCGCGTCAAGCCGGCCTGCAGCAGCGCCTCGGGCACGGTGGCGCCGGCCTTGCGCGCATGGTTGGCGAAGTCGACCAGCAGGATGGCGTTCTTCGTCACCAGGCCCATCAGCATCACCAGGCCGATCATGCTGAAGATGTTCAGCGTGCTGCGCGTGAACAGCAGCGCCAACATCACCCCGATCAGCGCCAGCGGCAGGCTGGCCATGATGGCGATGGGCTGCAGGAAGCTGCCGAACTGGCTGGCCAGCACGATGTAGATGAAGATCGCGGCCAGCGCCATCGCCGCCAGCAGGCCGCCGAAGGCCTCGGCCTGCTGCTGCATGCGGCCACCGATGTCGAAGCTGTAGCCCGGCGGCAGCGTCGTGGCCTTGATGAGCTTCTGCACGTCTTCGCCCACCTCGCCGGCACTGCGGCCCTGCACGCCGGCAAACACGGCCTCGCGGCGCTGCAGGTTCTGGCGCCGGATGACCTCGGGGTTGAACACGCTCTCGATGGTGGCCACGCTGTCCAGGCTGATCGGCGTGCCGTCCTTGGCAAAGGCCACCGGCAGCGCGCGCAGTTGCTCGACACGTTCGCGCTGCGTCTCGTTCAGGCGCAGCACGACGTCGACCTGGTCGCCGTCGGGTGTCGTCCAGTAGGTCGCCGTCTCGCCGTTGACGTAGGCGCGCAGGCTGCTGGCCAGCTGCGGCGCCGTCAGCCCCAGCTCGCGCACGGCGCCGGGCTTGAGCTTCACCGCGAAGGCCGGCAGGCCCTGCTGCACCGAGCTTTCCACGTCGACCACGCCCTTGATCTTCTTGACCTTCTCGGCAAACTCCTGCGCCACCTTGGCCAGGCCGTCGGCATCGCTGCCCAGGATGGCGACGTAGATCGGCCGGTTGAAGCCCACGCTGGCGTCGGTGCCGGGGATGCGCGCGATCTCCTTGCGGATGGCTTCCTCGACCTCCTTCTGGCTGCGCTGGCGGTCCTTGCGGTCCTTCAGCGCGATGTTCATCCAGGCCTGGTTGCGCTGGCCGGCGCCACCGATCCAGGTCGACAGGTCGCGCACCTCGGGCAACGCGAGCACGATCTGCTCGATCTGCCGCACCTTGCCGTCGCTGCGGTCGAGGCTGCTGCCCACCGGCATGCGCAGCGCGAGCTGGGTGTAGCCCTGGTCGGTCTCGGGCACGAACTCGCTGCCCACCAGCGGCGCCAGCCCCAGCGCGATCACGAAGCTCAGCGCACCGCCGGCCACCACCACGCCACGCGGCGTCAGCGTGGCCAGGCGCCAGTGGCGCGGGCTGGCCTTGTCGCGCCGGTTCTGCGCGTCGAAGCCGTGGGCATAGGCCGGCACGCCCAGCCACAGCCGCCGCCCCTTGAAGGTGGCGCCCAGGGCCCAACGCCGCCCGCTGAAGATCCAGTGGATGGCACGCTCGTAGGCGCTGTGCAGCGCGTCCATGCCGGCGTCGGTGGCGCGGACGGCGTGGCCGATGACGGGCCACTGCTTCAGCCGCGCGGCCGGCGGGTCGTGCCAGACGCTGCTGAGCATGGGGTCGAGCGTGAAGCTGACGAACAGGCTCACCAGCACCGCCACCACCACGGTGATGCCGAAGGGGAAGAAGAACTTGCCGATGATGCCGCCCATGAAGGCCACCGGCGCGAACACCGCGACGATGGCGAAGGTGGTGGCCATCACCGCCAGGCCGATCTCCTCGGTGCCCTCGCGCGCGGCGCGGAAGTGGTCCTTGCCCATGCCGACGTGGCGCACGATGTTCTCGCGCACCACGATGGCGTCGTCGATCAGCAAGCCGATGCACAGGCTGAGCGCCATCATCGTCATGAAGTTCAGCGTGAAGCCGAAGGCATAGACGGCGATGAAGCTGCTGATCACCGCGATGGGCAGCGTGAGGCCGGTGATGATGGTGCTGCGCCAGCTGTGCAGGAACAGGAACACGATGGCCACCGTGAGCAGTGCGCCTTCGATCAGCGTGTTGCGCAGCCCGGTCAGGCTGCCCTTGACCCAGTCGCTGCTGGCGTAGACCAGGCGCAGTTCGACGTCGGGCGGCAGCCCCTGGCGCACCTCGTCGACGGCCTTCTTCACGGCCTCGCCGGCGGCCACGATGTTGGCGTCCTGCTGCTTGAAGACGTTGAAGGTGATGGCGCGCTGGCCGTTGATGCGCGAAAGCGAATCGGGTTCGCGCTCGCGCTCGATCAGCTGGCCCAGGTCGGCCAGCGTGAGCGACAGGCTGCCACGCCGCGCCACCACCACGTTCTCGAACTGCCGCGGGTCGCGCACGCGGCCCTCCACGCGCAGCAGCACGTCCTGCATGTGGTCGGACAGCAGGCCCACCGGCTGGTCGGCGTTGGCCTCGCGCAGCGCGGTGGCGATCTCCGCCGGCGTCACGCCGTAGGCGCGCAGCCGTGTCGGGTCGAGGTCGATGCGCACCTCGCGCTGGGTCAGGCCCTGCACCTCGATGCGGGCCACACCCTCGACGCGGCGCAGCCGCTTGTCGACCGCGTTCTCGGCCAGCATCGACAGCTCGCGCCCGCTGCGCGTGGCGCTCACCAGCGCCAGGTTGACCACCGGCTGGTTGTTGTCGTTGTTCCAGCGCGCGATGGTCGGCGCCTTCACGTCCTTCGGGAATCCACCCTGCACCACGGCGACGCGGTCGCGCAGGTCCTGCATCGCACGGCCCATGTCGGCGTCGAGGCCGAACTCGACGTTGACCCAGCCCGTGCCTTCGCGCGCCCCGGAGGTGATGCGCTTGACGCCGGCAACGCCGTTGACGGCCTCCTCCAGCGGCTTGACGAGCTCACGCTCGACGGCCTCTGGGCTGGCGCCCGGGTAGCGCACCTCCATCCAGGCGCCGGGGAAGCTGATGTCGGGCATCTGCTCGACACCCAGCTTGGCATAGCTGAACAGGCCCAGCACACACAGCGCCACCATCATCATGGCGGCGAAGACCGGGTTGTTGATCGAGACGCGGGTGATCCACATGACTGCCTTGCCCCCAAGCTCACTTCGTTCGCCAACCCCCGCCGAGGGCGGCCGTATTGCCAGCCCGGGAGAACCGGATCCGGCAAAGCTCCCGCCTAACGCGCCAAGGGCATCGAGGCCGCAGCCGACGCCACCGGCGCCGACTTGCCCGCCACCACCAGCGCCTTGGCACCCTCGCGCAGGTTGTCGAAGCGCGCGGCCAGCACCAGGCTGCCGGGCGTGACGCCCTGCAGCACCTCGACGCGGCCCTCGCGCGTGTCCTTGCGGCCGAGCGTGACGGCGCGCCGCGCCAGCACGCCGGCCTCGATGACCCAGACGTGGTCCTGGCCCGAGGCGTTGCCCACTGCGCTGGCGGGCAGGGTGAGTCGATCGGCATCGTCGGCCAGCGTGGCGCGGGCCAGCGCGTACTGACCGGCGCGCAGGCGCTCCTGCGGGTTGGGCAACGTGATGGTGACGCCTATGCTGCGCGTGCCCGGCTCGGCCGCCGGCGCGATGCGCGCGATGCGCCCGGCCACCGGCTTGTCCATCCCCTCGACGCGCACTTCCACCACCATGCCCGGCGCGATGCGCGCGACCTCATGGGTGCCGACGACGCCGGCCAGTTCCAGCGTGGCCAGGTCGACGATGGTCAGCACCTGCTGCTCGGCGCTGACCTTTTCGCCTTCGACGACATGGCGCTTGGCCACGATGCCGGAAATGGGCGCCAGCAGACTGGCGTCGCGCAGCGCGACGCGGGTGGTCTCCAGCGAGGCCCCGGCGGCATCGAGCTGGGCCCGCGCCGTGTCCAGCGCGGCGCGCGAGTTGTCCAGCGCACTGGGTGAGATGAACTGCTGCGCCGCCAGGCGCTGGTTGTTGGCGTGCGCGCGCTCGGCCTGGGCCAGGGCGGCGCGCGCCGACTCGAGGTTGGCACCACGCTCGGCGACGCGGCTGGCCAGGTCGGCCAGGTCGATGCGGCCCAGCAGCTGCCCGGCACGCACGCGGTGGCCTTCGGCAACCACCAGGCTGACCAGCGTGCCGCCGGCCCGGGCGCGCACCAAGGCGGTCTGCGGCGCCACCAGCGGGCCCGAGAACTCCACCACACCCGGCAGCCGCGCCATGGCCGGCTGCACCACCTCGCGCGGCGCGAACTCCAGCGGCACATCGGGCTTCTTGCCGTCCTTGCCGTCTTCGGACGACTTGGCCTGTGCCGTCGCCACCGTAGCGTCGGGCAACTTCAGCCATCCGGCCTGCCAGGCGGCGCCGGCGCCGGCCAGCACCGCCACGCCCAGGCCACCGGCCAGCCACCACGTCGTCTTCATGCTGCGTCCCTCTCACTCGGAAGCCAGGCAGGGGCCTGTCGACGAAGGGCAGTTTAGGCAGGGCGGATGTCGGTCGGGCGGACTTGCGACGAAGCGCAGGATGCAGGCGACGAACTGCAGACGGCCCGGCCGCGCCGCAGGCCGGCGCCGCTCAGACGGTGTCGACCGCCAGCGGCGCCTGGCTGCGCGCCCAGTGCTCGAGCTCGTCGGCGGCAAGCGGGCGGCTGAAGAGGTAGCCCTGGCCGTCGTCGCAAGTCAAGGTGAGCATGAGCAAGGCCTGCCCTTCGGTCTCGATGCCTTCGGCCACGGTGCTCATGCCCATGGTGCGCGCGACGCGGATGGTGGCCTCGATGAGCACGCGGTGGTACTCCACCGTCTCGGCGTGTTTGACGAAACTGCGGTCGATCTTCACCGTATCCACCGGCATCTGGTGCAGGCAGGCCAGGCTGCTGTAGCCGGTGCCGAAGTCGTCCAGCGCCAGCCTCACGCCCAGGGCCTTGAGTTCGCGCAGCGTGGCCAGCACGCGCTCGTCCTGGGCGGCCAGGCTCTCGGTCACCTCGAGCTGCAGCTGGTTGGCGGCCATGCCGCAGGCCTGCAGCACGGCGCGCACGTCGTCCACCAGCGAGACACGCTTGAGCTGGGCACGCGACAGGTTCAGCGCCAGTTGACGCGGCGCCAGCGCGCCCAGGTGGCGCTGCCACTGCACGAACTGCCGGCAGGCCGTCTCGAGAACGAAGGCGCCGAGCGCGTCGATGAGGCCCGACTCCTCGGCAACAGGAATGAACTCCACCGGCGGCACCAGCCCGCGCAGCGGGTGCTGCCAGCGCACCAGCGCCTCGACACCGGCCATCTGGCGGTCCGACAGGGTCACCACCGGCTGGTAGACGACGAAGAGCTCGTCTTCCTTGAGCGCGCGCCGCAAGTCGGTCTCGACCTCCAGCAGCCGCACCACGCGCTCGTGCATCGAGTCGTCGAACATCACCCAGCGCGCGCGGCCGGCCCGCTTGGCCTCGTACATCGCGGTGTCGGCGTTGCGCAGCACCTCTTCGGCCATGACCTCGTCGCTGGCGCCGTCGGCGAGCAGCCGCTGCCGATCGGCGCAGACCACGACACCGATGCTCGCGCTGCTGCGCACGGGGGTGTTCTCGAGAACGTAGGGCTCGGACAGCTCCTCGAGCAGGCGTTGCGCGATGACGCCGGCCCGCGCCGCTTCGCTCACGCCGTCGAGCACGACGACGAACTCGTCGCCGCCCAGCCGCGCCGCCATCGAGCTCTCCAGGCGGGCCACGGCGTCGCCCGGGCGCAGCACAAACGTCAGGCGCTGCGCCACCTGGCGCAGGAGTTCGTCGCCGGCGCCATGGCCCAGCGTGTCGTTGACCTGCTTGAAGCGATCGAAGTCCATGAACAGCACGGCGAAGCCGTAGCCCTCGTGGCGGCGTGCATGCGCCACGGCCTGCTGCAGCCGCTCCATCACGACGGCGCGGTTGGGCAGCCGTGTCAGCTCGTCGGTGCGCGCGCTGACGTGCAGGCGCTGCTGCAGTTCGCGGCTCTCGGTGATGTCGCTGAAGCAGGCCACGGCGCCACAGACCTGGCCGCTGCCGCCCAGCTGCGGCTGGGTGTTGACGAGCAGCCAGCGCACCTCGCCCGACGGCACCTGCACGCCCATGGTCTCGTTGTGCAGCGGCAGCCCGGTCGCCAGCGTGCGCACCGCCGGCAGCTCGGCCGACGGATAGTCGCTGCCGTCGGCACGCAGGCAGCGCCAGCGCGGGTCGGCCACGGCCACACCCTGCAGCTGCGCCATGCTCAGGCCGAGCATGCGCTCGGCCTCGCGGTTGGCGTCGACGATCCGGCCCTCGGGCCCCAGCACGGCCACACCCACCGGCAACGCGGCCCACAGCACCTTGAGTTTGGCCTGCTGCTGCACGCGCGCCGTGGTGTCGCTGCACACGCGCACGAAACCGGCCAGCGGCTGGCCGGCCTCGTGCAGCGGGCGCAGGTCGACATCGAGCCAGAGGTCGCGGCCATCATGGGTGCGGTGCAGGCTCTCCAGCCGCAGGCCATGGGCCTCCTGCACGGCCTGACGCAGCCGCTCCTGCGCGGCCGTATCGGCCTGCGGATGCGCCAGCAGTTCAGCCGGCTGCTTGCCCAGGGCGTCGGCCAGCGACCAGCCCGTGCCACGCTCGAAGGCGCTGTTGGCCCAGACGACGCGATCTTCGGCGTCGGTGATCAACACCAGCGCGGTGGTGTGTTCGGCCACCAGCGCCAGGCGCTGCAGTTCGGCGGCCTGCTCGCGCTGGCGCCGGGCATGGCGCTTCACCGAGCGCGCCGTGGGTTCGACCACGACCAGTACAAGCAAGACCAGCAGCGCCAGCATGCCGGCCAGGCTCCAGCGCACGTCCTGCTGCACACGCAGGGTTCGCTCGCTGGCCGCCGTTCGCAGCCCGTCGATCAGCCGCTGCGCGGCGCGCACCGCCGGTTCGGTCTCGGCCTGCACGGCGGCAGCGGCACCCTGCAGCGCCTGGCTGCGCGCGGCGTCCTCGGATTGGTTCAGGAGCGTCTCGCAGCGGTACCACAGCCGCTCGCGCGCAGCCTGCCACTCGTCCAGCGCGCCACCGAGTTGCCGCCGCGCGTCGGCCGAGCGCCGCATCTGGCCGGTCAGCAGGGCTTCCATCAGCAGGGCGTCCTGGGCCGACTGGCTGACCAGCCCCTGCAGCGCCTGTATCCGGCTCGCGCGCGCGGCCGCGTCGCTGCCCGCGGCGGCCAGCAACGCCGCCATGCGGCCCGACTCGTGGGCGAAGCTGCGCTGCCGCGCGGCGTGGTCAAGGATCTCGGCGTCGGCGGTCCGGCTGGCTTCCATGCGCAGCGTGCGCAGGCCCTGCAACACCAGCGCGCAGGCCAGTACCGAAAAAGCCAGGTACATCGCCAGGCGAACCCGCCGATGCTCGCCCTGCGGCACAGCCAGCGGGTCACCGTCCGGGCAGGGCGGTGATGCGATGGGTGGGTCGGCGTTGGCGGGCATGCGGCGGGCGTCTTGGTGGGCGCACGCAGGCCATGAGGCGGCGCGCTCCCATGCGGATATCGGCCGGGCCGGCCCGGGATGTAGGCCCGTCGTGCCGCGCCAAGGCGCTGCGGCCTGCCCGCCGCGCCATCCGTCACTGGCCGCGGCGAGGCCTGGCGCCCTCAGGGGTGCCGGTCGGCGGCGCGGTGAGCGCAGCCCCAGGCCAGCACACCGGCGCCGGCCGCGGCCCAGAACACCGCGGCGTAGCCGAAGTGCTGGATGATCCAGCCGCCACCGACCCCCCCGAGCACACCCGACAACCCGTAACCCAGCGTGGTGTAGAGCGCCTGGCCGCGGCCGCGCAAACGCTCGGGGAAGTGGCGGTGCACCAGCGAGATGCAGGCGGCGTGGTGGGCCGCGAAGCTGATCGCGTGTGCGGCCTGCGCCAGCAGCAGCACCGCCGGCACGCTGCCGCCGGCGGCCACGGCGGCGAAACGCAGCGTGGTCACGGCGGCCACCAGCTTCAGCCAGCCGACGGGCGACAGGCGATGGAAGAAGTGGCCCTGGAACCAGAAGAAGGCGATCTCGACGACCACGCTCACGGCCCAGAAGGCACCCACCGCGGCCTTGCCGTAGCCCAGCGACACGAGATAGAGCGAGAAGAAGGCGTACAGGCTGCTGTGCGCCAGCACGGTGAAGAACACCGAGGCGAAGAACCAGGCCACCGCGGGCTGGCGCAGCAGTTGCATCACCGGCGGCGCCGGCTCGGCATGCGCGACCTCGCTGCGCGTGGCCGGCAGCCGCACAGCGGCCGCCAGCAGCAGGGCGTTCATGGTCGCCACGAACCACGGAAAGACGGCGATGCCAGCGGCCTCGAGCAGGGCGCCGAAGCCCGTCACCGAGACGATGAATCCCACCGAGCCCCACATGCGCACGCGCCCGTAGCGCGCCGGGTCGATGCCGCGGGCGGTGTTCAGGTGCTGCGAGAGCAGCGCTTCGTACAGGGGCACGACGCCACTGTTGGCCAGGAACAGCAAGGTCACCACCAGCGCCACCGGCACCGCAGCGCGCACGCCGAACAGGCCCAGCGCGGCCAGCAGCGCGCCCAGCGCGGCCAGGCGAATGAGCTCGACGCGGCGGCCGCCGTGATCGCCCCACCAGCTCCAGGCGTAGGGCGCCAGCACGCGGGTCCACGACTGCAGCGAGGCCAGCGTGCCGATGAGCAGCGTCGAGAAGCCCAGCGACTGGAACCACAGCGGCGCATACGGGTTGAACAGCCCGATGGCGGCGAAGTAGGCGAAGGACAGCGCGCCCAAGCGCACCAGCGGGCGCGATGGCGCCGCCGCCGTGACGGTGGCGGGCGCGCTCAAGGCGCGTTCTCGGCCTGTTTGCTAGGGAACATGCGGCTCCGCGCGCTGGTGTGGCTTACTACCCATCAAGCTACCCATCAATACACGGCCGCCGATGCCACGGTCATCATCGCGCGAATTAAGAAACCCACTCGAAGCGGCATGACTTCGTCGCGGCCGATCCATCGCGAGCACTCAAGGCTGCCCAGCCCCAGCCGCCAGCCTCTAGATGCCTGGCCTCCGGCTCGTCTGTACTGTAGCTGCTGCGTCCGAGGCCCAGGGGCGAAGGTTTGCCATAGACACGACCTGCGGCGACTGCGCGGTCGTTGTCCAGAAGCCGACCTGCGTGGTGCAACGCGGCGGCCCGCGAGCCCGACATCGAAGTGCGTGCACTTG
>PNKD01000137.1 GCA_013822265.1 Leptothrix sp. (in: b-proteobacteria) | reverse complement strand
GGGCCTGGCGCTGTTCGGCGACCGCAGCTTCGACGTCGTGCTGCAGCTCGACACGTTGCAGCACCTGCGCAACACCGAGCACATGCTGCGCGAGACGGCGCGCGTGGGCCGCATCGGCATCGTCAGCTTCCCGAACTTCGCGCACTGGCCCAACCGCCTGCACGTGCTGGGCGGGCGCATGCCGGTGACGCGCGCGCTGCCCTACCAGTGGTTCGACACGCCCAACATCCGCGTCGGCACGCACGCCGATTTCGGCGTGCTGGCGCGGCGCTGCGGCCTGGCCGTCACCGACAGCTTCGGCCTGCAGGGCGGGCGCGTGGTGCGGCGCTGGCCCAACCTGCTGGCCAGCGTGGCCGTGTTCAAGTTCGAGCGCGGCTCCTGAGCGGGCCTGCCGGCGGCGGACGCCCTCGGCGGCTCAGAGCGTGAGAGTTTTTCGGGCGTGCCCGAGCAGCGCGCCAAAAAGCGCCTGATCTAGGCGCAAAGCGCAGCCATAGCTCGGGCTATGGCGAGCATTTGCAACGACGAGCAGGTGCTTTTTGGTGTGATGAGCGGGCATGAACGAAAGACTCTCACGCTCTCAGGCCGCCGGCAACTGCAGCCTGAAGACCGCACCCTTTCCGGGCTCGCTCTCCACCGTCAGGGTGCCGCCCATGGCCTCAACGAGCTGGCGGCTCAGCGCCAGCCCCAGGCCCGTGCCCGGCACCGCGCCGTGCTGCGCGCCCACGCGCTGGAAGGGCTCGAACAGGCGCGCCCGCTGCTCGGCATCCAGCCCGGGGCCGCTGTCGGCCACGCTCACGATCACCCCGTCCGCGGCAGCCTCGGCGCGCAGCCGCACCCAGCCGCCGGCGCGGTTGTACTTGATGGCGTTGCTGAGCAGGTTGCTCAGCACCTGCAGAAGGCGCTTGCGGTCGGCACGCAAGTGCAGCGGCGGGCCCTGCCCGGTGTCGTCGTGCACCGTCACCGCGGCGCCGGCGGCCGTGCTCGACAGCATCGCCAGCACCTCGACCACCAGGGGCTGCAGCGGCAGGCTCTCGATGGCCATGGGCAGCTGCCCGGTCTGCGCGCTGGAGATGTCGAGCACATCGTCCATCAGCGCCAGCAGGTGACGGCCGCTGCTCAGCACGTGGGTCACCCAGAGGCGCTGGCGTTCACCGTCGCCGGGCTCCAGCTCCAGCAGCTGGGCAAAACCCAGCACGGCGTTCAGCGGTGTGCGCAGCTCGTGGCTGACGCGGGAGAGAAACTGCGACTTGGCGAGGTTGGCCGCCGCGGCACGGTCGCGCTCGACACGCAGCGCCTCGGCCAGCTTGAAGGCGGTGATGTCGGTGTGGGTGCCGATCATGCGCCGCGGCCGGCCCTGCGCGTCGCGGGCGATGACGATGCCGCGCGTGAGGATCCACTTCCACTGTCCGTCCTTGCAGCGCACGCGGTGTTCGTTGACGTAGGTCGGCACACGGCCCGCAAGGTGGTCTTCGCGCGCCTGCAGCATCGCTGCCACGTCGGCGGGGTGAGTGAGCGCGTCGAGCGCCGCCGGATCATCGGCCAGGTCGTCCGCGCCATAACCGTACAGCGCCTCGAGCCGCGGCGACAGGGTCACGGCGCCGCGGTCGAGATCCCAGTCCCAGACACCGTCGCCACTGCATTCGAGCGCCCGCTTCCACAGTTCGCCGTTGTCGCGCAGGGCCTGCTCGACCCGCTTCTGCGCCGTGATGTCGACCAGGATGCCCACCCTCACCCGCTCTCCGTCCTCGGGCGGTGCCGGCCGGCTCACCACCTGCACCCACTTCTCGGTGCCATCGTCCAGCCGCACGCGGGCCTCGCCCTTCAGTGCCGACTCGCTGGCCCGGGCAGTCTGGACCGTGGCCTCGATCTGCGCCGCGTCTTCGGGATGGCGGAAGCGCCCGAGCGCGTCGACATCGGCCAGCACGGCAGCCGGTTCGATGCCGTACAGGCCGCGCACGCCCTCGCTCATGAAGGTGCAGCGCCGCCGGCCGTCGGCGTCCATCACCACACGGTAGACGGCGCCGGGCACGAGCGCGAGCAGTTGCTCCAGTTGCGCCGCGCTGCGCTGCGCTGCTTGGCGCGCCTGCACTCGCTCGGTGATCTCTTCGACGGTGCCCTCGTAGTACTGCACGCGGCCTGCGGCGTCGCGCACGACATGGGCGTTCTCGCGCACCCACAGCGCATGACCATCGCAGAAGCGGCGCACCTCGGACTCGAAGCCCACGACCTGGCCGTCGCGCTCGAGCAGGCGGCGGAACTCCTGGCGCCGGCCCGGCTGCACGTACCAGTCGTCGAGGCTGGCGTTCAGCACCGCCAGCTGCTCGGCCTCGCTGGCGAAGCCGTTCATGCCCACCAGCGCCGGGTTGCTGCGCAGCAGCAGACCGTTCGGCGCCGTGCGGTAGGCGCCGATGGGCAGGAACTCGAAGAGCGACGAGAAGTCGTCGCCCACGCCGCTGTGGTTGGAAGGCTCGCCCACTGCGGCCATCGCTCAGTCGAGCGTGACCTCGGTGCGCACGGTGCCGGCGCGGTCGGCCGTGGCGGTGAGCGCGATGTGCGTGCCGCGCGGGCCACTGACCACCCACTCGACCACCGCGCGGTCGCCGGTGATCTCGCGGTTGGGCAGGAAGGCCTGCTGGCTGCCCTTGGGCGCGTGGCCCTCGAGGTGGCCGCCGTCCTCGCGTTCCTTGCCGCTGACCAGCGTCACGCCCGGCGGCAGGTGGATGCTGAACCGGGTGCCGCGCGCCGTCCTGCGCTCGAGCGCGCGCTTGCTCACGTAGCTGGGCAGGTAGCCCGCGTTGGCGACCGCGAAACGCACGCGCCAGGTGTCGGGGCCGAGTGCGCGCACCTCGGTGCGCAGCACCTCGAGCTTGGGCAGCGTCAGGCCCAGCTGCAGCAGCCAGGCCGGGAAGCGCGCCGCCTCGCGCTCGCGCAGCGCCGGCGGCGGGTTGCGCCAGTAGTTCATGCGGTCCCAGCCGCCGAGTTCGACCATGCCCAGCTGCGGGTGGCGCAGCGCGTACCAGTCGACGTAGGCCTTGCCGGCGCACTGCTCGTCGCTCCACTTCAGCAGCTTGAGGTCGTCCTCCACCGGGTGGTCGCGGTACCACTCGATCCACTTGTAGTCGGTGATGCCGGCTTCCTTGTTGGGGGCCCAGATCTCCACCGTCCAGAACAGCGCGCCCAGGTGCTCGTAGATCCAGTCCTGCGTGCCGGTGATGACTTCCTTGGGGTGGTACTTGAAGTCGTGCCAGATGCTGATGGCGGGGTAGCCCGTGAGCCTGGCGCCGATGTCGGACAGGCGCTTGTACATCCACAGGTCCTCGGGCGTCATGTCGTCGTCGCTCTGCATGCCCATGGGCCGCAGGATGACGCCGCTGTGGGTGTGGAAGCTGACCGCCGCGCCGATGTTGGGGTGCTTGACGATGAAGTCGACCATCGCCCGCACCTCGGGCTCGCTGGTCGGGTAGGGGCCGGCGCCGACCTGCTCGAACTCCTGGCGCCAGTAGGCCGGGAAGTTGCGGTTGAGGTCGAGGCCCTCGCGGTCGGGGTTGGCGGTGATCTTCAGGCCGTCGAAGTTCTTCAGCGTGCCTTCGGGGATCAGCCGGTAGTACTCGCCGCCGAACTCGCCGGGCTCGCGCGCCACCATCAGGCGTGGGTCGCCGGCGTGTTTCTTGTAGGTGCCGTGGGGATCGGGCACGCGCATCTGCAGCACGCGGCCGTCGCCGTCGATGTCTTCGACCGTCAGGCCCTCGACCGATTCTTCGTCGAAGGGGTAGGGCCGCGTGCCGCTGCGGATGTGGCGCGGCTTGTCGGCCAGCGCGAGCTCGGCACCGTCGGGGTTCAGGCGCGGCACCATGTAGACGACGCGCGTGTCCAGCAGCTGGCGCACCTGGGGGTCGGTGTCGTAGCTCGAAAGCAGCTGGTGCAGCCAGTACAGGCATGCCGTGCTGGCGGTGAGCTCGGCGGCGTGGATGTTGCCGTCGACCCAGAACGCCGGCTTGTCGACGTCGGCGCCGGTGGCGGTGTGGGTCAGCGTCAGCAGCCAGATGTCGCGGCCCTCGAAGCTCCGGCCCAGGCTGGACAGTTGCACCAGGTGCGGCGCCGCGGTGGCGTAGTCCTGCAGCAGGCGGGTGAGCTCGGGGTGGCGGTAGAACTGGTCGAAACGCGGAACGGGCAGGGCGGGCATGGTCGGCAAACGGCGTAGACAGTGGCGTCGATGCTAAGCCACCGCCGCCGCGCGCCGCGGGCTCACTGCCCCCTGAACAAACCCTGGAAATGGCGCGAGACCGGCAGCGTCTCGGGCCGGCCACGCAGCGTCAGGTGCATGTGGCCCTCGTCGACGCGCACCGCCGCGGCGATGTGGCGCTGGTTGACGATCACCGAGCGGTGCACCTGCCAGAAGAGTTGCTCGTCCAGCTGCGCCAGCAGCTCCTTCAGCGGCGTGCGGATCAGCGCGTCGCCGGTGCCCTGGGGGCCGTCGAAGACGACGCGTGTGTAGCGGCTGTCACTCTCGAAGTAGATGACCTCGTCGGTGCGGATCAGGCGCACCTCGCGGCCGACGCCGGCCTGCAGCACGGCCAGCGGCGGCGGCCGGCGCACCTGCGCCGAAAGCTGCGCCAGCAGGGCCTGCAGTGCCGCCGGGTCGGGCAGGGCCTCGTGGCCCGGCGACGGCCGCGCGCCCAGCCGCGCCTTCAGGCGCGCCACCGTCTGCGCCAAGCGCTCGGTGTCCACCGGCTTGAGCAGGTAGTCCACCGCGCCGGCGTCGAAGGCCGCCAGCGCATGGTCGCCGTAGGCCGTGGCGAAGACCACCGCGGCCTGCGTGCCGATGCGTCGCGCCACGTCGATGCCGCTCAGCCCCGGCATGCGGATGTCGAGGAAACACACGTCGGGCTCGTGTTCGAGGAAGGCGTCCCAGGCGTCGACGCCGTTGACGGCCACGGCCACCACGCGCAGCCCCGGCCAGGCGCCGCGCAGCGCGGCCAGCAGCTGTTCGCGCGGGGCTTCCTCGTCGTCGGCCACCAGGGCGGTGCAGGGGCGCAGTGTCGGCGCCAGGGTGGTGTCGGGGTTCATGTCGAGGCCGGATCGGCGGGCACGAAGGGCAGGCGAATCTCGGCGCGGCAGCCGCCACCCGCGGCCGCCGACAGCTGCAGCCGGGCGCTGTCGCCACAGCTCAGCGCCAGGCGCTGGCGCGCGTTGCCCAGGCCCACGCCGTCGCGCAGATCGGCAGCGGGGCCCAGGCCGTTGTCCTGCACCTCGAAGACGGCGTCGGCGCCGTCGCGCCAGGCGCGCAGCACGATCTGCCCATCGGCCAGCCGGGGCTCGACGCCGTGTGCCACGGCGTTCTCCACCAGCGTCAGCAGCAGCCCCGGCGGCAGCATCGCCGTGGCCAGCCCGGGCGCGACGTCCAGCCGCCAGGCCAGGCGTTCACCCAGGCGGGCCTGCATCACCTCGAGGTAGCGCTGCGCGGCCACGAGCTCGTCGCCCGCCGGCAGCAGCGCGCGGTGGAACAGCGGCAGCGTGGCGCGCAGGTAGCCCGTCAGCGCGGCCAGCAGCGGCGCGGCGCGGTCGTCCTTGGTCTGCACCCAGTGCTGTACCGAGGCCAGGGTGTTGAAGAGGAAGTGCGGCTCGATCTGTGCCGCGGCCAGGCGGCGCGCCATCTCGATGGCCTTCTCGCGTTCGGCCTGCTCGCGCAGCCGGGCCTCGATCTGCTGCGAACGCCAGACGACCAGGAACCACAGCGTCGCCACGAGCAGGGCGCTGCCTATGGCCAGCACCAGCGCCACCCCCTCGCGGTCGGGGCGATCGGGCAGGCGCCAGCGCATGCCCAGGGCCATCAGCAGCATGGCCGTCGTCACGCCGAGCTGCGCCTGCATCAGGGGCCGCCGCCAGGGCCGCCGCCACAGCCAGCGCGCCGCCACGCTGCCCATCACGGCCAGCGCGGCCAGCGTTGCCGTCAGGCGCGCGGTGTGCGCCGCCGGCGCCAGCTGCAACACGACGAAGGCCACAGCGGCGAAGTTGATGCCGGCCACGGCCACCAGCGTTGGGCTGGGCGCGTCGCTGCCGGCGCGCGCCATCTCGTCGGCGGTGTAGGCGCGCTTGGGGCCGGGGTACCAGAGCTGGCTCCAGTCGATGCGCTTGGATGACATGGCGGCAGTCTATGAGCCGGCGGCCGCCCAGAGGTGGCAGATGCGGCGAACGGCGGAAAACTCGCTGCGGCTGGCGCGCCGTGGCGTCAGGCGGCGCAGGGCCCCGACGCCACCGCCTCGCCGCCGACAAAGACGCGCAGCTCGCCGGGCGCGAAAGGCGACCAGGCTTCGTCGGCCGTCAGCGGTTCGGTGGCGACCACGGCAACACGGTCCTGCGGCGTGGTGTGGGCGGCGAAGTCGATGCTCAGGTCTTCGTCGGCCAGCGTGGCCGCGGTGAAGGGGTGGCGGCGCTCGACCGAGTAGAGCTGGGTCGAGCCGTGCGCCCACAGCGCCTGGCCGTTGCTCAGCAGCACGTTGAAGGTGCCGTGCGCGGCCGGCTGCGGCAGCAGTTCGCGCAGCGTGCAGCTCAGTTCGTCGACACTGGGCACGCTGGCGTGGGCCTTGGCCAGTTCCTGCATCAGCCAGCAGAAGGCGAGCTCGCTGTCGGTGTCGCCCACGGGGCGAAAGTTGCCGTGCAGCCGTGGCGCGTGGCCCTTGAGGTCGCCGTTGTGCGCGAAGACCCAGTAGCGGCCCCACAGCTCGCGCACGAAGGGGTGGCAGTTCTGCAGCGCCACGGCGCCCGCCGTGGCCTTGCGGATGTGGGCGATGACGACCTCGCTCTTGATCGGGTAGCGCTTGACCATCTCGGCCACCGGCGAGCGCGTGGCGCCGTCGCGGTCGATGAAGTGGCGCAGGCCGCGGTCTTCGAAGAAGGCGATGCCGAAGCCGTCCTTGTGCTCGTCGGCGCGCGTGGCCAGGCCGGTGAAGCTGAACATCACGTCGGTGGGCGTGTTGGCGTTCATGCCCAGCAGCTGGCACATGGCGGCGGGCCGTTTCGTTCAGCGGCGCTGCCGGGCGCCGGCAATGCGCAGGCTGGGCTCAGGCACGCAGTCCGGGCTGTGGCGTCCGAAATCGCTAGGCGACAGGTTGCACGGCGCCGCCGCCATCGCGTCCGCCACGGCGGCGCCTGCGAGGACCAGCCCAAGTGCCGAACAGCCCCGGTTCGAGGCCGTGGCGTCAGCGTCGAGGAAGGTGCTGTCGGCGGGGTTGATGAAGCACTCGGAAGTGGCCGAGTTCGGCTCGCTGCCACGCACCAGGCCCATCGTGTAGCGCATGTGCGACAAGGCCCGCTCCAGCGCGATGGCCGCGTTGGCGGGCTCGAGCGGCGGAAACCGGGTGCCGCTGCTGACCGGCGCCGTGTCGCCGCCGCCCCCGCAGGCGGCCGGCAGCAGCGCCAAAGCGGCGCCCGGCAGGACCGAGTGGGCAGAACGCGGCATGGGCTGCTCCGGGTTCAAGGGGTCATTCGAACATCAGCTTGGTCAGCCCGGCGACCGTGAACAGCCGCCCCGGGTTCTGCGTCTCTTCGAGCACGCCGCTCATGCGGCGCAGGATGCGCGGGCTCTTGCGCGCGCGCCAGATCACCAGGTCGGCCAGCCAGGGGTGCTCGTTGACGCGGCTGGCCAGGTCGTAGAGGTCGAACTTGGGCTGCAGCGCACGCAGCGAGGCCTCGTGGCGCTGCTGCACGGCGGCGTCGGGCGCGTCGCGCTCGTGCAGCAGCGCCTCGGCGGCCAGCATGCCGCTCTCCATCGCCTTGCCTATGCCTTCGCCGGTGAAGGCGTAGGTGGTACCGGCGGCCTCGCCGGCCACCAGCAGGCCGGGGCGCGACCAGCGCCCGCCGCGCAGGCTGCAGCGCAGCGGCGCACCCTTGATCTCGCCCTGCAGTTCGCCCTGGCGCATCAGCACGGCGGCCGGCGCATGCACCTCGCAGAAGGCGTCGAACATCTGGCGCAGGTTCATCTCGCGCTTGCGGCCCTTGCCCTGCTCGACGCGGTGGCTGCCGGTGAGGCCGGCGCCGATGTTGAACAGACCGCCCGGTGCCGGGAAGATCCAGCCGTAGCCGCCACGCAGCCGGCGGTGCCAGACGATCTGCAGCTGCGTGATCTCGCCCACCAGCGACGGGCAGTGCACATAGCCGCGCAGTGCCACGCCGCTGGGCGTGTGGCGGTCGCACAGGCCGGCGGCCGTCAGGCCCTGGGGCACGGCGCCGGTGGCCAGCACGACCCAGCGCGCGCCGATCTCGTGCGGGCCGCCTTCGCCGCGGTCGGCCGGCTTGAAGCGCGCACCCACCACGCGCTCGCCCTCGACCAGCGGCGCCTCGAAGCGCAGCGGTGTCCGCAGGCGCGCGCCGGCGCGCTGCGCGGCGCGCACCAGCACGTGGTCGAGTTGCTTGCGCGGCAGCACGCTCAACGATCCCGGCACGTCGATCTGGCCGCCGCGCGGCCCTGTGCAGCGCACATGGGCCACCGGCTGCGCCAGCGCCGCCACCTCGTCGTAGACGCCCAGGCGCCTGAGCGCGGCGTGGCTGTCGGGGATGAGGCCGTCGCCGCAGACCTTGTCGCGCGGGAAGTGATGCTGGTCGACGAGCAGCACGTCCAGGCCGGCGCGCGCCAGCAACTGCGCACAGGCGCTGCCGGCGGGGCCGGCGCCGATGACGAGCACGTCGCAATGGGTGGGCAGGGGGGCTTCGGTCATCGCCCGGCGATTCTAGGCAGCGGCCCCGCGCAGGCCGGCGCGGGGCCTGCACAAGCGCCCGCGCAGGCGCGGTGTGGTAACTTCGCGCGCCCGCAAAAAATCGAGGCCACGCGCGAGGAGGCGTTCATGCTGATAGGGGTTCCGCTCGAATCGGCGGCTGGGGAAACCCGTGTTGCCGTCACACCAGAAACGGCCAAGAAGCTCAAGGCGCAGGGCCACACCGTGCGCGTGCAGCACGGCGCCGGCGTCGCCGCCAGCGCCACCGACGAGGCCTATGCCGCCGCGGGCGCCGAGATCACCGACCGCGCCGGCGCCTTCGCCTGCGAGCTCGTGCTCAAGGTGCGCAGCCCCGACGCCGACGAACTGAGCCTGATGAAGCCGGGTACCAACCTGGTGGGCATGCTCAACCCCTTCGACAAGGACAACCTGGCGCGCCTGGCCACGGCCGGCCTCACCAGCTTCGCGCTCGAAGCCGCGCCGCGCACCACGCGCGCGCAGAGCATGGACGTGCTCAGCAGCCAGGCCAACATCGCCGGCTACAAGGCCGTGATGATGGCCGCCAACAGCTACCAGCGCCTGTTTCCGATGCTCATGACGGCGGCCGGCACCATCAAGGCCGCGCGTGTCGTCATCCTGGGCGTGGGCGTGGCCGGGCTGCAGGCGATTGCCACCGCCAAGCGCCTGGGCGCGGTGATCGAGGCCAGCGACGTGCGGCCCTCGGTGAAGGAGCAGGTCGAGAGCCTGGGCGCCAAGTTCATCGACGTGCCCTACGAGACGGCCGAGGAGAAGGAAGCCGCCGAAGGCGTGGGCGGTTACGCCAAGCCCATGCCGAAGAGCTGGATGGACCGCCAGAAGGTCGAGGTGGCCAAGAAGGTGGCGGCGGCCGACATCGTGATCAGCACGGCGCTGATCCCGGGCCGCGCCGCGCCGGTGCTGATCACCGAAGAGATGGTCAGGAGCATGAAGCCCGGCAGCGTGATCGTCGACATGGCCGCGCCCGCGGGCGGCAACTGCCCGCTCACCGAGGCCGGCAAGACCGTCGTCAAGCACGGCGTCACGCTGGTCGGCGAGACCAACATCCCGGCGCTGGTGGCGGCCGACTCGTCGTCGCTCTATGCGCGCAACGTGCTCGACTTCCTCAAGCTCGTGCTGACCAAGGAAGGCACGTTCAACGTGCCGATGGACGACGACATCGTCGTCGCCTGCCTGATGACGCAGGCCGGTGAAGTGAAACGCAAGTAAGGACGCGCAATGGATTTCGTCAGCCCCACCATCACCAACCTCATCATCTTCGTGCTCGCCATCTACGTGGGCTACCACGTGGTGTGGACGGTCACGCCCGCGCTGCACACGCCGCTGATGGCCGTCACCAACGCCATCTCGGCCATCGTCATCGTCGGCGCCATGCTGGCCGCCGCACTCACCGAGACCTGGCTCGGCCGCAGCATGGGCGTGCTGGCCATGGCGCTGGCGGCGGTCAACGTCTTCGGCGGCTTCCTCGTCACGCGGCGCATGCTCGAGATGTTCAAGAAGAAGGACCGGCCCGCCAAGGCTGCCGGGGAGAAGAAGTGATGAGCCTGAACCTTGTCACCCTGCTCTACCTCGTTGCCAGCGTCTGCTTCATCCAGGCGCTGAAGGGGCTGAGCCATCCCACGACGTCGATCCGCGGCAACCTCTTCGGCATGATCGGCATGGCCATCGCCGTGTTCACCACGGCGGCGCTGATCGTCAAGCTGTCCGGCCAGATGGGCCAGACGCGCGCCCAGGGCATGGTCTGGGTGCTGGGCGGCCTGGTGGCCGG
>PNKD01000136.1 GCA_013822265.1 Leptothrix sp. (in: b-proteobacteria) | reverse complement strand
ATCATCGGCCGCGTCATCGCGCAGAAGCTGGGCGCGGCGTTGGGCCAGCAGGTGGTCATCGACAACAAGCCCGGCGCCGGCGGCACGATAGGCTCGGACATGGTGGCCAAGGCGCCGGCCGACGGCTACACCCTCCTGATGGCCACGAGCTCGACGCACAGCATCGGCCCGGCGTTGAACCCCAGGATGCCCTACGACGCGTTCAAGGACTTCGCGCCCGTGGCCCACGTGGCCAACGCGCCCAGCGTGCTCGTGGTGGGTTCGTCCTTCCCCGCGGCCACGGCACCCGACCTCGTCAGGCTGCTGAAGGCCAACCCCGGCAAGTACAACTTCGGCAGCAGCGGCATCGGCACCTACCCGCACCTGGCGGCCGAGATGTTCAAGTGGCGCGCCGGCGGGCTGTTCGTCGTGCACATCCCCTACCGCGGCACCGGGCTGGTGATTGCCGACCTCATCGCCGGGCAGATCGCCTTCCTGATGGACAGCATCGTCTCGGCGCAGACCCATGTGGCCGCCGGCCGCGTGCGCCCGCTGGCCGTCAGCGGCGCCAAGCGCTCGGCGTCGCTGCCCGACGTGCCCACCTTCGACGAGATCGGCGTCAAGGGCATGGACCTCAGCAACTGGTTCGGCGTCTTCGCGCCGGCCGGCGCGCCGCCCGACCTGGTGGCGCGGCTGAACCGGGAACTCAACACCATCGTCAAGGACCCCGAGGTCGTGACGGCGCTGGCGCGCTCGGGCGCCGAGGTGGCGGGCGGCACGCCGGCGCAGTTCGGCAAGGTCGTTCGCGATGAGCACGACAACTGGAAGGCCGTGATCCAGCGCGCGGGCATCAAGCCGGATTGAGCCGGCGCACGGGCATCGAGCCGGATTGATCCGGCGCCGCGGCACGGGCCATCGGCGCGCGCATTGAGCGGTCGCATGCAGCGGGCGCACGCGGCGCTGCGCGCTAGAGCCCCAGCTCGCTCAAGCCCGGGTGATCGTCGGGCCGCCGCCCCAGCGGCCAGAAGAACTTGCGCTCGCTCTCGGCGATGCGCAGGTCGTTGATGCTGGCAAAGCGCCGCGTCATGAAGCCGGCGTCGTTGAAGGCCCAGTTCTCGTCGCCGTAGCTGCGGAACCAGTGGCCGCTGTCGTCGTGCCACTCGTAGGCGAAGCGCACGGCGATCACGTTGCCGGTGCAGGCCCACAACTCCTTGATGAGCCGGTAGTCGAGTTCGCGCGCCCACTTGCGGCGCAGGAAGGCCTTGACCTCCTCGCGCCCCACCGGGAACTCGGCGCGGTTGCGCCAGCGCGTGTCCTCGGTGTAGACGCGGGCGCAGACCTCGGGGTCGCGTGTGTTCCAGGCGTCTTCTGCGCCGCGCACCTTGCGGCGTGCGGACTCTTCGGTGAAGGGTGGCAGCGGCGGGCGGGTTTCGCTCATGGTCACTCTCCGGTCGAAGCTCTCACCAACCTATGGCCTTGGGCAGCCACAGCGCGATCTGCGGGTAGAAGAACACGAGCGCCAGCGTCGCCGCCTGCAGCACGATGAAGGGCATCACGCCCTTGTAGATGTCCTTGATCGTCACCTCGGGCGGCGCCACGCCCTTCAGGTAGAAGAGTGCCCAGCCGAAAGGCGGCGTGAGGAAGGACGACTGCAGGTTCACCGTGATCAGCATCGCCAGCCACACCGGGTCGACCCCCTGGTTGATGAGCACCGGCAGGAACAGCGGCACAGCGATGTAGCTGATCTCTATCCACTCGATGAAGAAGCCGAGCACGAAGATCAACGCCATCATGAACCAGATGTCGCTGTTCACGCCGCCAGGCAGCCACTCGAACATGCGCACGATGAGGTCCTCGCCGTGCAGGCCGCGGAAGGCCAGCGCGAACACCTGCGCCATCATCAGGATGAACATCATGATGGCGGTGATCTTGGCCGTCTCCAGCGCCACGTCCTTCAGCACCTGCCACTTGAAGCGCCCCGCGCCTATGGTGATGAGGATCGCCCCCACGGCGCCCATCGACGCCGCTTCGGTGGGCGCGGCCACGCCGCCGACGATGCTGCCCAGCACCGCCACCACCAGCATGATGGGCGGCACCACCACCTTCCAGAAGCGCACCCAGAGCTGGCGCCGGCTGACGGCGTCGCGCTCGGCCTGCGGCAGCGGCGGCATCAGCTCAGGCTTGAGCATGCCCAGCACGAGCAGGAAGACGATGTAGACGCCGGCCAGCAGCAGCCCCGGGCCCACCGCGGCGGCGAAGAGCGTGCCCACACTCAGCTGCATGATGTCGGACAGCAGGATCAGGATGAGGCTGGGCGGGATGATCTGCCCCAGCGTGCCCGACGCGCAGATGGCGCCGCAGGCCACGCTCTTGTTGTAGCCGCGGCGGATCAGCGTCGGCAGCGTCAGCAGGCCCAGCGTGATGATGGTGGCGCCGACGATGCCGGTGGTCGCACCCATCAGCACGCCGAAGAGGATGATGCCCACGCCCATGCCGCCGCGCACGCCGCCGGCGATGTGGCCCATGACGTCGAGCAGGTCGTCGGCCAGGCGCGACTTCTCGAGCATCACGCCCATGAAGACGAAGAGCGGAATCGCCATCCACTGGTAACCCGCCACCACGCCGAAGACGCGCGCCGGCAGCAGGTTGAAGAGCGCGTCGCCGAAGCCCAGCCAGCCGAAGACGAAGCCCACGGTGGCCAGCGTGATGGCCACCGGCACGCCGATCATCAGCAGGGCGAAAAAGCCCAGCAGCATCAGGATGGCGTAGGTCTGCGGCTCAAACACGCTCGGCCTCCTGGCGTGTCTGCTCGATGACGACCAGGCGCAGCAGGGCACCCACCGTCATCAGGGCCAGCAGGCCGAAGCCGACCGGGATCAGGCCCTTGACGGCCCAGCGCAAGGGGATGCCGCCGGGGTCGGCCGAGGTCTCGCCGATGGCGAAGGACTGCCCCACGTAAGCCAGCGAGAGCTTGATGAAGAGCAGCGCGATGGCCAGCTGCAGCACGTACGAGAACAGGTCGACGAAGAACTTCGTGCGCGGCTTGAAGTCGGCGTAGAAGACGTCGACACGCACGTTGTCGCCGCGCTGCAGCGAGTAGCTCATGCCCAGCAGGATGACGGTGGCCAGCAGGTGCCACTCCAGTTCCTGCGACCACACCGAGCCGAAGCTGAAGGCGTAGCGCAGCAGCACGTTGGTGGCCACCAGCGCGATCATCGCCAGCGACAGGTAGAGCGTGGCCTGGCCGATGGCGTCGATCAGCGCCTCGATGCGGCGTGTTGCGACGCCGACGGTATTCATCGGGTCAGTGCCCACCGCAGCCCCCCGAGCTTCCCGCCACGGAACCGGCTTTGCCGGGCCGTTGGCGGACGGCCAGCAGCGAGGACGCTGCTGGCGCTCGCAAGCGAGAAACAGTCCGCAGGGACTGTTTCTCGTCCGGCTCGCCCCCCCTGGGCGGTGGCGAGCGCCAGCGAGCTTGGGGGCCCCATGTCAGCCTCTGACTTTCAGGTGGTAGGCCTCTTCGCTGACTTCGCTCCAGCGGTCGTACTTGGCCTTGAAGGCCATGTAGCTGTCGTGCACCTTCTTGGTCATGGCGTCCTTGGCCACGGCCTCGGCGAGCACCTTCGTGGTCTCGGTGCGCAGCGCCGCGATCACGGCATCGGGCAGCGGCCTGGCGATCACGCCCTGGTTCTTGATCAGGTCTTCCATGGCCTCGGAGTTGTGCTTCTGGCACCAGCCTTCGCTGATGACGTTGCAGGCCGCGGCGGCGTTCTCGACGATGGCCTGCAGCTCCTTGGGCAGCTTGGCCCAGGCGGCCTTGTTGATGAGCAGCTCGGACACCGTGGCCGACTCGTGCCAGCCGGTGGTGTAGTAGTTCTTCGCGGCCTTGTGCAGGCCGAGGCGCCGGTCCTGGAACGGGCCGACGAACTCGGCCGCGTCGATGACGCCGCGCTCCAGCGCCGGGAAGATCTCGCCGCCCGGCAGCACCTTCACGTCGACCCCCAGGCTGGCGTAGACCTTGCCGGCCAGGCCGGGGATGCGCATCTTCAGGCCCTTGAGGTCGGCGACGGTCTTGATCTCCTTCTTGAACCAGCCCGTCATCTGCACGCCGGTGTTGCCGCAGGGCATGGCCACCATGCCGAAGGGCGCGTAGACCTCGTTCCACAGCTCGATGCCGCCGCCGTCGTAGAGCCAGCCGTTGACGCCCTGGAAGTTCAGGCCGAAGGGCACGGCGGTGAAGTACTGGGCGGCGAAGGTCTTGCCCGTCCAGAAGTAGCTGTTGGCGTGGTTCATCTCGACGGTGCCGGCGCGCACGGCGTCGAAACCTTCGAACGCCGGGATGAGTTCACCGGCGCCGAAGACCTGGATGTTGAGCTTGCCGCCGGACATCTCGCGGATGCGCTTGGCGAGATCGGTGGCCGAGCCCGGGCCGTCCATGTAGAAGGGCGAGCCCTTGGGGTAGGCCGAGGTCATCTTCCAGTTGAAGGTGGACTGCGCCGAAGCGAGCACCGGCACCGACAGGGCACCGGCGATGCCGGCCTTGAGCACGCCGCGGCGCGCTGGGAAGGAAGAAGTGGTCATGGCGACTCCAGGAAGTGGTGAGAGAGACAAGTGACACCGGCCTTACGAAGCGGGAACCGCGCCAACCCGAAGGAAGGACAAGAGCAGGCGGCCCCGACACGCAAGGCACAAGCAGCCAACCGCGCCCCCACCTGCGACGCGCAGCGAGCCCGCCGCACGCGCCGGCGTGCGGCCGACGAGTTGAGCTGCACGGCGCCAGCCGTGTCAGCTCGAACGAGGAGAAGTGGACCGGCGCGCGCAGCGCGTCCGGTTCAATAGGATTTGTAGGGGAGGAACTTGCCGGACATCGTGATCGACACGCGGTCGCCCATCGCGTTTGCCTCGCGCTTCAGGTCCATCTTGAAGTCGATGGCCGACATGATCCCGTCGCCGAACTCCTCGTGGATCAGCTCCTTGAAGGTCGTGCCGTAGACGCTGACGAGCTCGTAGAAGCGGTAGATCAGCGGGTCGGTCGGCACCGCGGTGGGCAGGCTGCCCTTGTAGGGCACGACCATCAGCCACTTCTTCTCTTCGTCGCTGAGGCCGAAGATGCCGGCCAGCACGCCGGCCTGCTCGGCATTCAGCGTCATCTGGCCCAGGCAGGCGGCCGTGACCCATTCCTTGCTGAGGCCCACCTTCTCGGCCACGTCGGCCCACTTCAGGCCCTGGGCCACCCTGGCGGTGATGATCTTCTCGGTGACGTCGATGCGGCTCATGGCGGTACTCCTGCGAGTTGGATTGAAGGGGGAGAAGCGATCAGGCGACGTGCCGCAGCGGCACGACATTGGGGGACGGATCGGGCAAGGGCGCAGGCTCGGGCGAGGCGTCGCAGTCCAGCCCCGGGCTGACCTGCAGCGGCTGCGTCGGCGCGCGGCCGTGCGACAGGTCCTTGCTGCGCGCCACCAGGAAGTCGACCAGGTGGTTGCGGATGCGGTAGTACTGCGGGTCGTGGTGCAGCGTGGCGCGTTGCCGCTCACGCGACATCGTGTTCTTCACGATCTCGGCCACGCGCGCCTGCGGGCCGTTGCTCATCAGCAGGATGCGGTCGGCCAGCAGGATGGCCTCGTCGACGTCGTGCGTGATCATGAACACCGTCTGGTGCGTCTGGGCGCAGATGCGCAGCAGCTCGTCCTGGATGGTGCCGCGCGTCAGCGCGTCGAGCGCGCCGAAGGGCTCGTCGAGCAGCAGCATGCGCGGCTGGATGGCAAAGGCGCGCGCGATGCCCACGCGCTGCTTCATGCCGCCCGACAGCGCGCTGGGTTTCTTGTCTATGGCGCTGCTCAGGCCCACCATGGCCACGTACTTCTCGACGTGCCGGGCCACCTGCTGGCGGCTCCAGTCGGGCCACTTGCTGCGCACCGCGAAGGCGATGTTGCTGCGCACCGTCAGCCAGGGCATCAGCGCGTGGCCCTGGAAGACCACGCCACGCTCCAGGCCGGGAGCGGCGACCTCGCGCTGGTCCATGAAGACATGGCCGGTGCTGGCGCTCTCCAGCCCCGCCAGCACGTTCAGGATGGTCGTCTTGCCGCAGCCGCTGTGGCCGATGATGCAGACGAACTCACCCTGCGCGATGTCGAAGTTGACGGCGTCGAAGACCGGCTCGGCCGCCCCCGGATAGGTCTTGGCCAGGCCCTCGATCTTGAGGAATTCAGTCGGCATAGGTCACCGCCTTCTGCAGCCTGGAGAACATCAGGTCGAGCAGCATGCCCACGACGCCGATCACCAGGATGGCGAAGATGACGTTGGGCAGGCTGAGGTTGTTCCACTCGTTCCAGACGAAGTAGCCGATGCCGGTGCCGCCCACCAGCATCTCGGCGGCCACGATCACCAGCCAGGCGATGCTCATGCTGATGCGCATGCCGGTCAGGATGGTCGGCGCGGCCGCCGGCAGGATGACCTCGAAGGCCTTGCGCAGCGGCGAGACCTCGAGCGTGCGCGCCACGTTGAGCCACTCGCGGCGCACGCCGGCGACACCGAACGCGGTGTTGATCAGCATCGGCCACACCGAACAGATGAAGATCACGAAGATGCCGCTGATGTGGCTGTCCTTGATCGTGTACAGCGCCAGCGGCATCCAGGCCAGCGGCGAGATCGGTTTCAGCACCTGGATGAAGGGGTCGAGCGCGCGGTAGACCAGCGGGCTCATGCCGATGACGAAACCCAGCGGGATCGCCACGACGGCCGCCAGCAGGTAGCCCAGCGCCACGCGCCCCAGCGAGTAACCCAGCTGCAGCCCCACGCCCTTGTCGTTGGGCCCGTTGTCGTAGAAGGGCTCGGCCAGGTTCTTGACCATCACCGAAGCCATCTGGGCCAGCGTCGGGAAGCCCGACTTGGCAGGCGCGGCGCCACCGCCGGGGTCCTTGCCCATGAGCTTGGCGTACTCGATCTGCTCGGCGGTGAGCGCCGGCGCCGCGGTGGCCACCGGCGCAGGCGACAGGGTGGCGATGTGCCACACCGTCAGCAGCAGCGCCAGCAGCAGCAGCGAGAGCAGCCCCGAGCGAAAACCCAGCGTGCGTGTCATGTGTTACCCCGGCTCAGGCGCGGCCGATGGCGAAGCTCTTGGCGTAGGCCTGCGCCTTCTCGGGGTCGAAGACCTTGCCCATGATGGTGAACTTCGGATAGGCGCCGTCGGGCACCTTCATGTCCAGCTGCTTCATGGTCTTCTTGGCGTCGGTCAGCAGGAACACCTTCTCGGCGATCTGCTTGTAGTTCACGTCGCCCTTGACGTAGCCCCAGCGCTGCATCTGCGTCAGCATCCACACCGCCATGCTCTGCCACGGCATGGGGTCGAAGTCGGCGCGGTCGGGCACGTTCTGCACCTTGCCCAGGCCATCGGCAAACTTGCCGGTGAGCACCTGCGCGACCACGGTCTCGGGCTGGTTGAGGTAGGCCGCGGGCGAGATCACCTTGGCGATGAGCTCGCGGTTCTCGGGCTTGCGCGCCATCGCCGAGGCCGTGAGCACCGCGCGGTACAGCGCCGCGAAGGTGTTGGGGTTCTTCTGGATGAACTCGGCGCTGGTGCCGAAGGCGCAGCAGGGGTGGCCGTTCCAGAGCTCCTTGGTGAGGATGTGCAGGAAGCCCACTTCCTCGTACACCGCGCGCTGGTTGAAGGGGTCGGGCCCGAGGTAGCCGTCGATGTTGCCGGCGCGCAGGTTGGCCACCATCTCGGGCGGCGGCACGACGCGGATCTGGATGTCGCGGTCGGGGTCGAGGCCGGCCTCCGCCACGTAGTAGCGCAGCAGGAAGTTGTGCATGCTGTACTCGAAGGGCACGGCGAACTTGAAGCCCTTCCACATCTTCGGGTCGCGCTTGTCCTTGTGCTTGTTGGCCAGCGTGATGGCCTGGCCGTTGGTGTTCTGGATGGTGGCCACGTTCATCGGCACGGCGTTGCTGCCCACGCCCATGCTGATGGCCAGCGGCATCGGGCTAAGGAAGTGCGTGGCGTCGTACTCCTTGTTGAGCATCTTGTCGCGGATCAGCGCCCAGCCCGCGGTCTTGACGACCTGCACGTCCAGCCCCTGCTTCTGATAGAAGCCCAGCGGGTGGGCCATGATCAGCGGCGTGGCGCAGGTGATGGGGATGAAGCCGATCTTCAGGTCCTTCTTCTCGAGCGCCCCCTTGTCCTGCGCCATCGCCTGCAGGCTCGCCAAGGTGCCGACCGGCAGCACGCTGGCGATGGCGGCCTTGGCGGTGTTGCGGCCGACGGCGCGCAGGAAGCGGCGGCGCACGGCGTCCTGCGGGAACAGCGCCTTCATCAGGCTGGCCTCGATGAAGCTGTTCGAGTGGGCCTCGAACTCGGCGCCCTCGCTGCGTGCGCGCAGCTCGGCCGCGGCGTGCTCGGTGCCGCTGGCATGGGCCCCGCAGCTGCAGCCCAGGCGCAGCGGACGGTCGGCGTCGTAGAGGCCGTAGGGATCGTGCTCGGTGGTCATCGGCGGGTCCTTTGCGAGAGTGAGTTGATGCTAGGCAGACGCTGCCGCTTGCAATATCGAGGCCCGGTCGAAAGCGGTGTAGGGCTGGCACTACAAGCGCCGCAGCCAGCGCGCCTTTGCCGGCCGGCGAGCGGTAAAGCGCACGCTCGCCGGCCAATTCGGGGCATCGCGGGCGCGGCGCGGCGCTAAGCTGGCGCCGCAGGGCGCACATTGGGGTGCCGCCAGCCCCGAATGCCGCAGCCGCGGCCACGAGACACGCATGAACCAAGCCTGGATGTCATGGCTGGCCGCAGCCGGTGTGCTGGTCACGCTGGTGGCCGTGGCCTTCGTGGCGCTGCGCCGCAGCCGGCACGAGGCCGAGCGGCGGCGCCGCGCCGAGGCCGCCGCGCTCGAACTCGCGCGCCAGGAGGCCGGGCGGGCTGCCGCGCAGCGCGCCGCGGCGCAACAGGCCGCCGCGGAAGCCGAAGCGCGCCGGCGCACCGAAGCGGCGGCACGCCGCGAGCAGGAACGCATCGCCGCCGAGCAGGCCGCCGCGGTCGAGGCCCTGGCGGCGGTGCAGGCCGCCTACCTGGAAGGCGAGCGGCTTGCCGCCGAACAGGCCGCGCAGCGCGCCGCCGCGCAGGCTGCCGACCGCGAAGCTGAACGTGAGGCGGAACGTGAGGCGGAACGTGAAGCCCGGCGAGCCCTACCGCCACCGCGCGCGCGCAGCGCCGAGCCGCCGCTGGTGATGGTGGCCGACGACTCCAAGGTGGTGCGCGTGAAGACCAGCCGCCTGCTCGCCCAGCACGGCTACCGCGTGGTGCTGGCCGAAGACGGCGCCCGGGCCGCGCAGCTCATCGAGCAGCACGTGCCGCTGGTGCTGATCACCGACGTCGAGATGCCGCAGATGGACGGCTTCGAGCTCACGCGCCACGTGCGCCGGCACGCGCTGGCGCGGCACATCCCGATCATCATGATCACCTCGGCCGACGAGCGCCTGAAGGCCGAGGCCGCGGCGGCGGGCGTGACGCTGGTGCTGGGCAAGCCCTATGCCGAAGACGCGCTGCTGGCCTGCATCGCGCAGGCCCTGGCCGAAGACGGCGTGCAGGCCTGATCGTCGGCCCGGCCCGCGGCTACAGCAGTTCGCGCCGCACCGCCAGCAGCGCCAGCTCGACGTCGTTGCGCACGCCGGTCTTCTCGAGGATGCGCGCACGGTAGGTGCTGACGGTGTTGGGCGCCAGCACCAGCTGCTCGGCGATCTCGCCCACGCTGCGGCCGCCGGCCAGCAGCCTGAAGACCTGGTACTCGCGGTGCGAGAGCTGCTCGGCCAACGGCGCCTCGCTGGCACCACCGGGCGCGCCCAGCGCGCCGGCCAGCAGCTCGGCCACCGCGGGCGTGATGAACAGGCCGCCGCCGGCCACGCGCCGAATTGCGTCGACCATCTGCTCGGCGTCGGCGCTCTTGTTGAGGTAACCCGCTGCGCCCAGCTTGAGGCTGCGCACGGCGTACTGGCGGTCGGGGTAGGTGCTGAGCATCAGCACCGGCAGCCGCGGCGCCTCGGCTTTGAGCTGGCGCAGGATGTCCAGGCCGTCGCGCTGCGGCATCGCGATGTCGAGCAGCACCACGTCGACGCCCCCGGCGCGCACGCAGGCCAGCGCCTCGGGGCCGTTGGCGGCCTCGGCGGCGACCTCGATGTCGGCCGCGTCGGCCAGCACCTGGCGTATGCCCTGGCGCACGATGAGGTGGTCGTCGCAGACCAGCACGCGGATCATGCGGCGCCCTGCGCTGCCGGCGTCGCGGCCGTCAGCGGCATCACCAGGCGCACGCGCATGCCCTGGCCGGGCGCGCTGTCCAGCGTCACGCGGCCGCTGAAGTGGCCGGCGCGCTCGCGCATGCCGATGACACCGAAGCTGTGCGGGTCGGCCAGCGCCGCGGGGGCGGCGCCCACGCCGTCGTCGCGCACGTCGATGTAGAGCACCGGGTCCGGCGGGTCGTCGACCGTGATGCGCAACTGCACGCTGCGCGCGCGGGCGTGACGCGCCACGTTGCTGAGCATCTCCTGGAAGATGCGGAACACGGCGATCGCCAGCCCGCCCTCGGGCGGCGCCACGCCGGCGGCCACGTGCACCTGCAGCGTGGCGTCGAGCTCGCTGCTCTCGATGAACTCCTGCGCCTGCCATT
>PNKD01000135.1 GCA_013822265.1 Leptothrix sp. (in: b-proteobacteria) | reverse complement strand
TTCCGCATCGACGGCGTGCTGCATACCGTCTACCAGGTGCCGCTGACGGTGATGAGCGCGATGACCTCGCGCATCAAGCTGCTGGGCCGCATGGACGTGGTGGAAAAGCGCCGCCCGCTCGACGGCCGCATCAAGACGCGCCGCCCCGAGGGCGTCGAAGGTGCCGGCAGCGAGGTCGAGATGCGGCTGTCGACGCTGCCCACGGCCTTCGGCGAGAAGATGGTGATGCGCATCTTCGACCCCGACAACACCATCAAGGGCCTGTCGGCGCTGGGTTTCGGCGCCGCCGAGGCCCTGGCCTGGCAGGAACTCATCAAGCGCCCGCACGGCATCATCCTCGTCACCGGCCCCACCGGCAGCGGCAAGACGACCACGCTGTACAGCACGCTCAAGTCGCTGGCCACCGAGGAGGTCAACGTCTGCACCGTCGAAGACCCGATCGAGATGATCGAGCCGGCCTTCAACCAGACCCAGGTGCAGCCGGCCATCGACATGGGGTTCACCGAAGGCCTGCGCGCGCTGATGCGGCAGGACCCGGACATCATCATGGTCGGCGAGATCCGCGACCTGGCCACCGCCGAGATGGCGATACAGGCCGCGCTCACCGGCCACCTCGTGTTCAGCACGCTGCACACCAACGACGCGGTGGGCGCGATCACACGCCTGGCCGACCTGGGCGTGCCCAGCTACCTGATCAGCGCCACCGTGGTGGGCGTGCTGGCGCAGCGGCTGGCACGCACGCTGTGCCCGGCGTGCAAGACGCGCGACGACGGCATCACGCGCGAGACGCTCGACGATGCCGTGCGGCCGTGGCGGCTGTCGGGCGGCGTGCGCCCCTACAAGGCCGTGGGCTGCCTGGAGTGCCGCCACACCGGCTACCGCGGCCGCGCCGGGCTCTATGAGCTGCTGCCGATGAGCGAGGCCGCGCGTGCGGCGGTGCACCCCGCGCTCGACGCGGCCGCGCTGCGCAAGCAGGCCGTGCGCGATGGCATGCGCCCGCTGCGGCTGGCCGGCGCCATGAAGGTGGCCGAGGGCCTGACGACGCTGGAAGAAGTGCTGCGCAGCACGCCTTCGCTGACCAGCTGAGCGCAGGCCAGAGGCATCGCACCGCCTGTCGGCCGCCTGTTGGCCGCCTGTCGCGGTGGGCGACTTGCTGCCACGGCCTTACGTGGAAACCACAGCGGCTGCCCGGGACCGCGTCCCTAGAATTCCTCGGCACAAAGGCCCCGGCCCTGCTTCTCGTGGGGTTGCGGGGCGTGATGTCGGAGCGCGCCTCGCAAGGCCGCCACGCCGGCACGGTGTTCAAGAGGAGACCCGGCTTGAAGATACGCAGCGAAAAGGACTTCTGGTCCGGCATCATGTTCATCGCCATCGGCGTGGGCTTTGCCTGGGGGGCCGCGAACTACAGCTTCGGCAGCTCTGCGCGGCCTGGCCCGGCCTACTTCCCGTTCGGCCTGGGCATCCTGCTGGCCATCCTGGGCGCCATGGTTCTGTTCAAGGCGCTGACCTTCGAAGTCGAAGGCGGCGACCGGATGGGCAACTGGGCCTGGAAGCCGCTGTCCATCATCGCCGGCTCGGTGGTGTTGTTCGGCTTCATGCTGCCCTACGTGGGCATGATCATCGCGCTGCCCGTGCTGGTGGTCACCGCCGCGATGGCCGGCCACGAGTTCAAGCTCAAGGAAGCGCTGATCAATGCCACGCTGCTCACCGTCTTCAGCTGGCTCATCTTCATCAAGGGCCTGAGCCTGATCATCCCGCTGTGGCCTTCCTTCCTGGCGACTTGAGGCCGACACCATGGACCTGTTGAACAACCTCGCGCTCGGCTTCGGCGTCGCCTTCACGTGGCTGAACCTGGCCTACGCCTTCGGTGGCGCGGTGCTGGGTACGCTCATCGGCGTGCTGCCCGGCCTGGGCCCGGTGGCCACCATCGCCATGCTGCTGCCCAGCATCTATGCGCTCGACGCCACGCCGGCGCTCATCATGCTGGCCGGCATCTACTACGGTGCGCAGTACGGCGGCAGCACCACGGCCATCCTGATCAACGTGCCGGGCGAGAGCAGCTCGGTGGTCACGGCCATCGACGGCTACGCGATGGCGCGCAAGGGCCGCGCCGGCTCGGCGCTGGCCGCCGCCGGCCTGGGCAGCTTCTTCGCCGGCTGCGTGGGCACCATCGTCATCGCGGCGTTCGCGCCGCCGCTCACCGAGCTGGCCTTCAAGTTCGGGCCTGCGGAGTACTTCAGCCTGATGGTGCTGGGCCTCATCGGCGCCGTCGTGCTGGCCTCGGGCTCGCTGGTCAAGGCCATCGCGATGATCCTGCTCGGCCTGTTGCTGGGCCAGATCAACACCGACGTCATCTCCGGCGTGCCGCGCTACAGCTTCGACATCCCCGAGCTCACCGACGGCATCGGCTTCGTGACCATCGCGATGGGCGTGTTCGGCTTCGGCGAGATCATCGCCAACCTGGGCCAGCCGGCAGAGAACCGCGAGGTCTTCACCAAGGACGTCAAGGGCCTGTGGCCGACCAAGCAAGACTTCCATGACGCCTGGCCGGCGGTGCTGCGCGGCACCGCGCTGGGGTCCATCCTGGGCACGCTGCCCGGCGGCGGTGCGCTGCTGTCGTCGTTCGCGGCCTACACGGTCGAGAAGAAGATGAAGATGCGCCCGGGCGAGGTCGAGTTCGGCAAGGGCAACATCCGCGGCGTGGCCGGCCCCGAGAGCGCCAACAACGCCGGTGCTCAGACCAGCTTCATCCCCATGCTGACGCTGGGCATCCCGCCCAACGCGGTGATGGCGCTGATGGTCGGCGCGATGACCATCAAGGGCATCCAGCCCGGCCCCCAGGTGATGACCAGCAACCCCGACCTGTTCTGGGGCCTGATCGCCAGCATGTGGGTGGGCAACGCGATGCTGGTGATACTGAACCTGCCGCTCATCGGCATCTGGATCAGGCTGCTGACGGTGCCCTACCGTTTCCTGTTCCCGGCCATCATGGCGTTCTGCTGCATCGGCCTGTACACGCTGAACAACAACAACTTCGACGTCTTCATGGGCGCGATCTTCGCGGTGGTCGGCTACCTCTTCTACAAGCTGGGCTGCGAGCCGGCGCCGCTGCTGCTGGGCTTCATCCTCGGGCCCATGATGGAAGAGAACCTGCGTCGCGCGCTGCTGCTGTCGCGCGGCGACTGGACGACCTTCGCCACGCGCCCGCTGTCGGCCGGCCTGCTGATCGCCGCGGCACTGATGATCGTGGTGGTGATGCTGCCGGCGATCAAGAGCAAACGCGAAGAAGCCTTCCACGACGCCGACTGAGGACGTGAAGACGTGCCTGCGCACGTCTTCGCGCCTCAGGAGGGGCCCGAGCTCTGCGAGGGCGCGGCCGGCACGGCCGACTGAGTTACGGATCGCGCCAACAAGGGCTCCCGTCGCGGAGCCCCTTGTGTTTGTGCGCTAGCCTTTGCAGCCTCATGGCCCTGCCCACCGCTCTCGCCCCCCTGCAAGGCCCCGTCTTCCGCGGCCTTTGGTTCGCCTGGCTGGCGGCGAACATGACGATGTGGATGAACGACGTGGCCGCCGCCTGGCTGATGACCACGCTGACCACCAGCCCGGTGATGGTGGCGCTGGTGCAGACGGCGTCGACCCTGCCCGTCTTCCTGCTCGGCCTGCCCAGCGGGGCGCTGGCCGACATCCTCGACCGCCGCCGCTACTTCGCCGCCACGCAGCTGTGGGTCAGCGTCAACGCGCTGCTGCTGGCCGGGCTGTCGTTGGCCGGCCTGCTCACGGCGCCGCTGCTGTTGCTGCTGACCTTCGGCAACGGCATCGGCCTGGCGATGCGCTGGCCGGTGTTCGCCGCCATCGTGCCCGGCATCGTCTCGCGCGCGGAGCTGCCTGCCGCGCTGGCGCTCAACGGCATCGCGATGAACCTGTCGCGTGTCATCGGGCCGGTGCTGGCCGGCGCGCTGCTGGCCGCCGTCAGCCCGGCGGCGGTGTTCGTGCTCAACACCGTGCTTGCCGGCGTCGCCTTCTGGCTCGTGCTGCGCTGGAAGAGCGAGCCGCGCGCCAGCGCGCTGCCCGGCGAACGTTTCCTGGGCGCGATGCGCGTGGGCATGAACTACACGCTGCGCAGCCGGCGGCTGATGGTCATCATGCTGCGCGTGTTCCTGTTCTTCCTGCAGGCCACCGGGCTGATGGCGCTGCTGCCGCTGGTGGCGCGCGGGCTGCACGGCGGCGGCGCGGCCACCTTCACGGTGATGCTGTCCTGCGTCGGCGTCGGCGCCATCGTCGCGGCCTTGTACTTTCCGCGCCTGCGCGCCCGCTTCGACCGCGACCGGTTCGTGCGTTTCGGTACCGGCGCGCACGCCGTGCTGTCGTGCCTGATCGTGCTCGTGCCCGAGCTCTGGGTGGCGTTGCCGGCGATGGTGCTGCTGGGCATGTGCTGGATCAGCGTCGCCAACTCGCTGACCGTCTCGGCGCAGATGGCGATGCCCAACTGGGTGCGTGCGCGCGGCATGTCGATCTACCAGATGGCGCTGATGGGCGGCTCGGCCGCCGGCTCGGTGCTGTGGGGCCAGGTGGCGGGCTTTGCCGGCGTGCGCGAGGCCGTGCTCGGCGCCGCCGCCTTCGGCCTGGTGGTGCTGCTGGCCACGCGGCGCCTGACGGTCGAGGGCGGCGCCGAGATGGACTTCACCCCCGCCAGCGTGCGCAGCGCGCCCGAGCCGGCTTTCCCCGTCGCGCCCGACGAGGGCCCGGTGATGGTGACGCTGGAGTACCAGATCGACCCCGCGCGCGCCGCCGAGTTTGCCGAGGTGATGCAGCGCACACGGCGCGCGCGGCTGCGCCAGGGCGCGCTCAGCTGGGGCCTGTTCCGCGACGTCGCCGTGCCCGGGCGCTACGTCGAATACTTCGTCGACGAGAACTGGGTCGAGCACCAGCGCCGGCTGGAGCGTTTCAGCGCCTTCGACGCCGAGCTGCGCGGCAAGCGCATGGCCTTTCACCTCGGGCCCGAGCCGCCGGTGCTGCGTCGCTACGTCGGCGACGCCATCGTGCCGCCGGCCGGGGCTGCGCCGAAGTAGGCGACGACCACGCGCCTAGCCCGAGTGGGCCGCTGTGCCTCATGCTCGCGGCGATACTCGGCACCATCCCCGACGCGGCGCGCCCGGCCCGTCCATCCGCCTTTCCGCCTTTCCGCCTTTCCTTTACTTCCCCTGCCACCATGACCAACGCCTTCGACTGGAGCACCGGCTACGCCAGCCGGCGCTCGCCCGTCTTCGCCCGCAACATCGTCTCCACGTCGCACCCGCTGGCCGCGCAGGCCGGCCTGCGCATGCTGCAGGAGGGCGGCAACGCCGTCGATGCGGCCATCGCCACCGCCGCGGTGATGACCATCGTCGAGCCCTGCAGCAACGGCCTGGGCAGCGACGCCTTCTGCATCCTCTGGGACGGCAAGGCGCTGCATGGCCTGAACGCCAGCGGCACGGCGCCTGCGGCGTGGACGCCCGGGTACTTCAAGGGCAAGTACGGCGCCGATGCGGCCGCCCCGCCCAAGCGCGGCTGGGACAGCGTCACCGTGCCCGGGGCGGTGTCGGCCTGGACCGCGCTGAGCCGGCGTTTCGGCAAGCTGCCCTTTGCCGACCTGCTGGCGCCGGCCATCGAGATCGCCGAGCGCGGCTACAACGTGCCCGTCGTCGTGCAGAGCAAGTGGCACAACGCCGCGCAACTGCCCGAGATCACCGCGCAGGCCGGTTTTGCCCAGGCCTTCCTGCCGCACGGGCGCGAGCCGCACATCGGCGAGCTGTTCCAGTTCAAGCAGGCCGCGCGCACGCTCAGGCTCATCGCCGACAGCAAGGGCGAGGCCTTTTACCGCGGCGAGGTCGCCGAGGCCGCCGCCGCCCACGCCAAGGCCCATGGCGGCGCGATGACCGCGGCCGACTTCGCGGGCTACCAACCCGAGTGGGTGACGCCGATCGCGCGCGACTACCGCGGCTACACCCTGCACGAGATGCCGCCCAACGGGCAGGGCATCGCCGCGCTCATCGCCTTGGGCATCCTCGAGAAGTTCGACCTGGCTTCGCTGCCGGTCGACGGTGTGGCCAGCCAGCACCTGCAGATCGAGGCCATGAAGCTGGCCTTCGCCGACACCTACGCCTACGTGGCCGAGCCGCGCAGCATGCGCCTGAGCCCGGCGCAGATGCTCGACGACGTCTACCTCGCCAGCCGCGCCAGGCGGATCGACCCCAAGCGGGCGCAGAGCTACGGCCCCGGCCACGGCCCCACGGGCGGCACCATCTACCTCACCGCCGCCGACGAGAGCGGCATGATGGTCAGCTTCATCCAGAGCAACTACATGGGCTTCGGATCGGGCATCGTGGTGCCCGGCTACGGCCTGAGCCTGCAGAACCGCGGCCACGGCTTCACGCTCGACCCGCGCAGCGACAACCTGGTGGGCCCGGGCAAGCGGCCCTTCCAGACCATCATCCCGGCCTTCCTCACGAAGCAGGGCCAGCCGGTGATGAGCTTCGGCGTCATGGGCGGCGACATGCAGCCGCAGGGCCACATGCAGACCGTGGTGCGCATGCTCGACTACAAGCAGCAGCCGCAGGCCGCCTGTGACGCGCCGCGCTGGCGCTACTTCGACGGCATGGTCAACGCCGAGCAGGGTTTCGACCCTGCCACCGCGGCCGGGCTGTCGGCGATGGGGCACCAGATCGCCCCCTTCAGCGACAGCTACCAGGACTACGGCGCCGGCCAGTTCATCTGGCGCCTGGACGAAGGCCAGGGCGACCCCGCCGTGACCGGCTACGCCGCCGCCAGCGACCCGCGCCGCGACGGCCAGGCCGCGGGCTACTGAGGCCGGGCGCGGCCGGCCCGGCGCCACGGCGATGACGCTGGACGAACTGCGCCCGGGCTGGCGCACCGATTTCATCCTGCACCGCGAAGGCGCGCTGGTGCTCGAGCGCGACGATTGCATCGCCGTGCGCACGCCTGCCAACCCCGACTTCTACTGGGGCAACTTCCTGCTGCTGCCGCGGCCGCCGGCCGACGGCGAACTGGCGCACTGGCTGGCGCGTTTCGACACCGAGATCACCGCGCTGCAGCCGGCCTCGGGGCATGTCGCGCTGGGCGTGAACGGCCCGCCGCATGCGGCGGGCCTGCCCGCCTGGGAGGCCGCCGGCTTCGAGCTCATCGAGACCGCGGTGATCGAGCAGCGCCCGGGCGAATTGCGCCCGCCGCCGCGGCCGCCGTTGGGCGAGGTGCTCGTGCGGCCGCTCGACCTGGCGCTTGAGACGGAAGCCGTCATCGCCCTGCAGTTGGCTGACGCGCACGGCTTCGAGCCTGCCGGCTACGAGCGCCACCGCCGCGCCCAGATGCAGCGCTACGCCGCGATGGCGCGGCGCGGCACGGCGCTGTGGTTCGGCGCCTGGTGCGACGGCGTGCTGGCGGCCGACTGCGGCCTCATGCGCGACGGCACCGCCCCCGGGGCCACGGGGCGCTTCCAGCACGTGTCCACACACCCGGCCTGGCGCCGGCGCGGCCTGTGCAGCGCGCTGGTGCACGAGGTCACGCGCTTCGGCTTCGCGCAGTGGCGGCTGGCCAACGTGGTGATGTGCGCCGACCCGGCCGACGTGGCGCTGGCGATCTACGAGCGCCTGGGCTACCGCCGCATCGACAGCGAATGGGCGTTGCAGCGGCGGGCCCTGCGTGACCGCGCCGACCCGGCTGGCGCCGAGGCAGGCGAATCCGGCGCGGGCGCGCCGTGACGGCGGCCGCTGCAGCGCCCGCCACGTCGGTGGTGCCCGGCCTGGCGCTGGCCGCCGCCGGCGCGGTGGCCTTCTCGGCCAAGGCCATCATCGTCAAGCTGGCCTACCGCTACGGCGTCGACGCGGTGACGCTGATCATGTACCGCATGCTGTTCGCGCTGCCGCTGTTCGTGGCGCTGGCCTGGTGGGCGGGCCGCGGCAGGCCGGCGCTGACGCGGCGCGACCTCAAGGTGATCGCCGGCCTGGGCTTCAGCGGCTACTACCTGGCGAGTTTTCTCGACTTTGCCGGCCTGCAGTACATCAGCGCCAGCCTCGAGCGGCTGATCCTCTACCTCAACCCGACGCTGGTGCTGGCCTTGAGCGTGCTGCTGTTCCGCCAGCGTGTGCGCGCGGCGCAGCTGCTGGGGCTGGCCGTCAGCTATGCCGGCGTGCTGCTGGTGCTGGGCCACGAGGTGGTGCTGTCGGGCGCGGGCACCATGCTCGGCGCCGCGCTGGTGTTCGGCAGCGCCGTGAGTTATGCCGTCTACCTGGTCTACAGCGGCAGCGAGGTGCGCCGCCTGGGCGCGCTGCGGCTCACCGGCTGGGCCACCGGCGTGGCCTGCGGGCTGTGCCTGCTGCAGTTCGTGCTGCTGCGCCCGCTGCAGGCCGCGGCGGTGGCGCCCGAGGTGCTGTGGCTGAGCCTGCTCAACGCCGTCTTCTGTACCTTCGTGCCGGTGGTGATGGTGATGATGGCCATCGAGCGCATCGGCGCCACGCTGACGGCGCAGACCGGCATGATCGGGCCGCTGTCGACCATCGCTCTGGGTGTGATCATCCTGGGCGAGCCGTTCAACGGCTGGATCGTGGCCGGCACGGCACTCGTTCTCCTGGGCATCGCGCTGCTGGCGCGGGCCAATGCAATGACAACGAAAGGATAGGCATGGATCTCGGAATCGCGGGCAGGTGGGCCCTGGTGTGCGCGGCCAGCAAGGGCCTGGGCAAGGGTTGCGCGGCGGCGCTGGTGGGTGAGGGCGTGAACGTCGTCATCACGGCGCGCGGCGAGGCTGCGCTGCAGGCCACGGCGGCCGAGCTGCGTGCGCTCAACCCGGCGGTGCAGGTGCTGGCCGTGGCCGGCGACATCACCACGCCGGCCGGCCGCGCCGCGGCGCTGGCGGCCTGCCCGCAGGTCGACATCCTCGTCAACAACGCCGGCGGGCCGCCGCCGGGCGATTTCCGCGACTGGGACCGCGAGGCCTGGATCAAGGCGCTCGACGCCAACATGCTGACGCCCATCGAGCTCATCAAGGCCGTGGTCGACGGCATGGCCGAGCGCGGCTTCGGCCGCATCGTCAACATCACCTCGGGGGCGGTGAAGGCGCCCATCGACATCCTGGGCCTGAGCAACGGCGCGCGCTCGGGGCTCACGGGTTTCGTCGCCGGGCTGTCGCGGCAGAGCAAGCTGGCGGCCAGCAACGTGACCATCAACAACCTGCTGCCCGGGGCCTTCGACACCGACCGGCTGAAGACCACGCTGGCCGGTGCCGCGGCCAAGACCGGCCAGAACATCGACGCCGTGGCCGAGGCGCGCAAGAAGCTGTCGCCGGCGCGCCGCTTCGGCAGCGCCGCCGAATTCGGCGCCGCCTGCGCCTTCCTGTGCAGCGCGCACGCCGGGTTCGTGGTCGGGCAGAACCTGCTCATCGACGGCGGCGCCTACCCCGGCACCTTCTGAGGCCCAAGGGCGCCTGGGCGCGCCGGCCGTCAGCGCCCGCCAGGGCGCGGCGTCGACGCCGCGATGCCCGCGACGATGAGCACGAACGCCAGCGCGTGATAGGGCCGCGGTGCCTCGCCCAGCACCAGCGCCGACAGCAGCGCCGCGAACAGCGGCGTCAGGTTGGCGAAGAAGGCGGCCAGCGCCGGCCCGCCTTGCGCCACCGCCAGGCCCCAGGCGCGGTAGGCAACGATGGACGCACCCAGCGACACGTACAGCAGCGCGCCCGCCACGGCCCAGCCCCACTGCACCGGCGCGGCGCCCAGCGTCTGCTCGCCGGCGGCGAACAGGCCCGCCGGCGGCAGCCCGAAGATGACCTGCAGCAGCAGCAGGCCGGCCCAGTCCCAGCCCTCGTCGGCGCGTGGCCGCACGGCGCCCAGCATGTGGGCCGGCGGCCGTGCCAGCAACCAGCTGTAGACGGCCCAGCCGACGGCGGCGGCCAGCACCAGCAGGTCGCCGATCACGAACTGCACCTGCAGCAGCGCCTGCACCGAGCCGCGGCCCAGCACCACGGCCACACCGGCCAGGCTCAGCGCCGCGCCCAGCAGCTGGCGCGGCCGCGGGTGTTCGCCGAAGAACAGCGCGCCGATGGCCAGCATCCACACCGGCGTGCTCGACGCCACCAGCGTCACGTTCATCGGCGTCGAGCTCACCAGCGCGGCGTACTGCAGCGCGTTGTACAGGCCCACGCTGAGCAGCCCGATGACCAGCAGGTAGCGCCAGCGCCCGGCCACGCGCTGCCAGGGCAGCAGCACGCGCCAGCCCAGCGGCAGCAGGATCACCAGTACCAGCAGCCAGCGCATGAAGTTCAGCGTCAGCGGCGGCACCTGGCCCGCCATCAGCCGGCCGACGACGGCGTTGCCGGCCCACATCAGCGGCGGCAGCGTCATCAGCAGCCCCAGCCTCGGGGTCAGCGTCATGCACCCTCGGGGCGCCAGGCGCCGCAGTTCCAGCACTGCTCGAACGGGCCCTCGACGATCTCTTCGCAGCCCGCGCAGTGCCAGCGCTGCTCGGGCGCCTGCTGCCACGCGGCCAGCAAGGCCTTGGCGGGGCCGAAGTCGCGGTCTTCGTCGACCCAGACCTCGGGCAGGCACTGGTCGGGCGGCAACTCGCCCGCGATGCTGCTGGCGTAGGCGCGCTGCACGCTGGCCGGCAGCCCGGCGCCGCTGAGCTGGTCGGCCCACAGCGTGGCGAGGACGAGATTGGGGGCTTGCAGCAGTCGCTTCATGGGGCGGCCGATGTTGCCACGAGCGAGCGTGGGGCGTAGGGGCCGTCGGGATGCGCGGCGCCGGGCTTTGCCTTACGCTCGGCGCCCGTCCCGCAACCCGAACAACAGGAGCACAGCATGCCCCGTGCCATCCAGATCGCCGCCTTTGGCGGCCCCGAACAGCTCAAGCTCGTCGACGTCGCGGTGGGCGACCCCGG
>PNKD01000134.1 GCA_013822265.1 Leptothrix sp. (in: b-proteobacteria) | reverse complement strand
GGCGTAGCCGGCCACCATCGCCACCACGGGCTTGGGCAGGGTGCGGATCTGGCGCTGCAGGTCGAGCACGTTCAGCCGCGGCACGCCGTCGCCGCCGACGTAGCCGGCCGGGCCGCGCACACGCTGGTCGCCGCCCGAGCAGAAGGCGTCCTTGCCTTCGCCCGTCAGCACCACGACGCCGATGTTCTCGTCGTCGCGTGCGTCGTTGAAGGCGGCCTGCATCTCGCGCACCGTCTCGGGCCGGAACGCGTTGCGCACCTCGGGCCGGTTGATGGTGATCTTGGCGATGCCTTCTTCGCACTTGTCGTAGCGGATGTCGGTGTAGCCGGGGACGGATGTCCACGCCGGGACGGGCGGCAGGGCTTGTGTGTTCATGGTCTGGGGGGGCAGAAGAAGAAACGGGGGAGGGGGAGGCGAAGAGGGGGCGCGCGGCAGGCGCGGTTCGGATCGTCAATCGACCTTCGCGCCCGAGGCGCGCACGGCGCGACCCCAGCGTTCGGCGCTGCTGGTGATGAAGGTGGCGAAGGACTCGGGCGTGCCCGGCACCGGCGCGGCGCCGCGCGCGCGCAGCGCGCCGCCGACGTCGGTGTCGGCCAGGGCCTCGTGGATGGCGGCGTTGAGGCGGTCGATCACGGTCCGCGGCGTGCCGGCGGGCACGAAGATGCCGTCCCAGGCCGCGGCCTCGAAGCCGGGCAGGCCCGATTCGGCCAGCGTCGGCAGCTCGGGCGAGGCCGACGAGCGCGTCAGCGTCGATACCGCGAGGCCGCGCACGCGACCGGCCTGGGCCTGTGGTGCGGCGTTGGGCATGACCTCGATCATCATCTGCACCTGGCCGGCGATGAGGTCGGTCATCGCCAGCGCGCCGCCGCGGTAGGGCACGTGCACGATGTCCAGCCCGGCCTGGGCCTTGAACATCTCGGCCGCCAGGTGCGAGGTGGTGCCGTTGCCGGCCGAGGCGTAGTTCAGCTTGCCCGGGTGGGCGCGGGCGTAGGCGATGAGTTCGGCCGCGCTGCGCACCGGCAGCTGCGGGTTGACGATGACCATGGTGGCGATCTCGGTCAGGCGCGACACCGGCGCGAAGTCCTTGACCGGGTCGAAGCGCAGCTTGCCGTACAGCGCCGGGTTGATGGCCTGCGTGCCGTTGGTGCCGTAGAACAGCGTGTAGCCGTCGGGTGCCGCCTGCGCGGCCGCTTCGGCGCCGATGTTGCCGCCGGCGCCGGCCTTGTTCTCGATCACGATGGCCTGGCCCAGCGCCTGCGCCACCTTGGGCATCACGGTGCGCGCCAGGCTGTCGGCACCGCCGCCGGCCGGGAAGGGCACGATGAGCCTGATCGGGCGGTCGGGGTAGGTGCGCGCCGCGGCGCCGGCCAGGCCTGGCATCAAGCCCAGGGCGAGCGCAGCGCACAGGCCCATGGTCGCACGCCGCATGGCGGGCAGCGCCGCCACGCGGCGCGCAGGGCTCAGCGGCGCACCGCACGCCGGGAGGGTGGGGGCCGTCATGTCGTGGTGGCGGATTCGAGGGCGATGTCGGGGCCAGCCGTGCGGCAGCGCATCAGCACCATCGTCTTCACGGTCATCACGGCTTCGTCGCGCTGGTTGATCATCTCGTTGAAGGTCTGCATGAGCCCGCGGTCGGGCTTGCTGCGCGAACGTCGTGCCTCGGTGACGGACACGCGCAGCCAGAGGCTGTCGCCGGGGCGCACCGGTGCCAGCCAGCGCAACTCGTCGACCCCGGGCGAGGCCAGGCCGGCCTTGCCGGGCAGGAAGTGGTCGACCAGCAGCCGCATCATCAGGCTGGCCGTGTGCCAGCCGCTGGCGATGACGCCGCCCAGCGGGCCCGCCGCCGCGGCCACGGGGTCGACGTGAAAGGGCTGGGGGTCGAACTGGCGGCCGAACGCGACGATGCCTGCCTCGTCGACCGCGATCGGCCCGTAGACCAGCACCGCGCCGGGCGGGTAGTCCTCGAGGTGTCGGTCGGCGCGTGCGACAGGGAGATCGGCTGGGGCCATGGTCGGCGAGGTTGAATTCCAGGTGGTCGGGGGCGCGGGCGTCGGGGCACGCGGCGCCGACGGTGGCGCAACGCGGCAGACTTTAACGCGCGCCCCGGCAGGCGGCTTGCGCCAGCACATGCCGGTGCGGATCGAGGCCGGGCCGGCCGCCAGCCCGGGTTGGCACGCGTTGACGCGGCGGCGGCCACGGGGGTCCAATGACCCCGGTGCGAGACCCTGCCGCTGTGCTGTCGCCGAGGCAGCGATGGCGGCCCCGGGCGGACGCCGGCAGGGGCCACACTCGCCGCCATCCCCACTTCAGCCGTGCCCGACGCGATGACCGACACCCAAGCTCCCGAAAATTCGCTGGCCTCGCGCCGTGTGCTCGTCACCGGTGGCCTGGGTGTGCTGGGCCGGGCGGTGGGCCATGCGCTCGCCGCACGTGGTGCACGCGTGGTGCTGCTCGACCGCGCACCCGTCGAGATCGTGCACGGCATGGCCGGCGTGCTGGGGGACACAGACCTCGGCCACGAAGACGACACCGCGGCCGCCGTCGCCGAGGCGGCGCGCCTGATGGACGGCCTGAACGCGCTCGTCAACGTGGCCGGCGGCTTTCGCTGGGAGAAGCTGACCGGCGGCAGCCTGTCCACCTGGGACGCGATGTACTCGACCAACCTGCGCAGCGCCGTGGCCGCCAGCCGCACGGCGCTGCCGCACCTGCGCGCGGCGGCGCCGGCGGCCATCGTCAACGTGGGTGCGCTGGCCGCGATCAAGGCCGGCGCCGGCATGGGCGCCTACGCGGCGTCCAAGGCCGGCGTGGCACGTCTTACCGAGGCGCTGGCCGAGGAACTGAAGGACGAGGGCGTGCGCGTCAACGCCGTGCTGCCCAGCATCCTAGACACCCCCGCCAACCGTGCCGACATGCCCGATGCCTACGTCTCGCGCTGGGTGACGGCGCCGCAACTGGCCGCGGTGGTGGCCTTTCTGTTGTCGGACGACGCGGCGGCCGTCACCGGCGCCTGCATACCCGTGGCCGGGCGCGTCTGACCGCTGCCGGCGGCCTGGGCTTCACAGGCGCGTGTTGCTGCCCAGGTGGTGGTGCACAGGCTGGCGCTCGGCCCAGGCGGCCAGCCGCTCGAGCCAGGGTTGATGCGGCGTGACGGTTCGGGCCGGTGCCGCCGCCGGTGCCCGGCGGTGCAGGGCGCTGCGCAGGCTGTCGATGTCGAGTGCGAACCGGGGACGATGAGGGGCAGTGTGCGTGGCCATGATGACGTCCGTGGTGGGTCTGCGCCGAGCCCATGTGGGGCACCAGCAGGCAGTGAACAGACTGTGCGCCTGCTGGTTCTTGCGCACAACATGGCACATTGCAGTCTGATTCTGCAAAAACGCAAAGAACGCCGTGGCCGAACTCGAGTGGGACCATTTCAGGCACGCACTGGCCATAGGCACTGCCGGCTCGCTGGCTGGCGCGGCGCGGCTGCTCGGCGTCAACCACACCACCGTGCTGCGCCGCCTCGACGCGCTGGAAGCCCAGCTCGGCTCCCGCCTCTTCGATCGCCTGCGCAACGGCTACCAGCCCACGGCGGCCGGGCTGGCGCTGCTGGAGCAGGCGCGCCACATGGCGGCGCGCGCCGACGAGATCGAGCGCCAGGTGCTGGGCCGCGACCGTCAGCTCACCGGCGTGCTGCGCGTCACCACCGCCTTCGTCTTGATGGACCACCTGCTGCCGCAGCCGCTGGCCGACTTCGCGCGCGCCTACCCGGGCATAGAGACCGAGGTGCTGGAGAACGCCTTTCTCGTCGACCTGGCCAGCCGCCACGCCGACACCGACCAGGGCTGGACGCGCCGCGAGGCCGACGTCGCGGTGCGGCTGTCGTCGCACGTTGCCGAGCACCTCGTCGGGCGTGAGCTCGGGCGCACGCACTGCCGCGTCTACGCGCTGCGCGGTGCGCCCGGCCTGCCGCAGCGCGTGACGCCGGTGGACGAGCTGGTGCGCGACGCGCCCTGGGTGGCGTTCGAGCGCGACGGCCTGTCGCGTGTGCACGACCACTGGCTGCGCCGCCACCTGGCCCAGGCCAACGTGCGCGTGCGGGTCGACATCTTCAACGCCAAGGCGGCGATGCTGCGCACCGGCATCGGCGTCGGTCTGCTGCCCACCTTCATGGAGGCCCGCCACCCCGAGCTGGTGGCGGTGTCGGAGCCCATCGCCGAGCTGTCCCAACCGGTGTGGATGCTGACCCACCCCGACCTGCGGCACACGGCGCGCGTGCGCGCCTTCATGCAGTTCGTCGGCGACGCGCTGGTCGAGCGGCTTGGGGCCTGACGGCGGCGTGACGTCGACGCCAGGGCGCGCCCCGGCGGCGCGCGTCACTGCCCCTCGGGCAGGCGCACGACGATGCCGTCGAGTTCGTCGCTCATCGTCAGCTGGCACGACAGCCGGCTGGTCGGCAGGCGCGGCGCGGCCGTGCCGTCGAGCATCAGTTGCTCCTGCCGCTGCGGCGCGGGCAGGCGGTCGATCCAGGCCGGGTCGACGTAGACGTGGCAGGTCGCGCACTCGCAGGCCCCGCCGCAGTCGGCCTTGATGCCGCGCACGCCCTGCATCACCGCCACCTGCATCACGGTGCTGCCGACGTTGGCGTCGTGTTCTTCGACGCTGCCGTCGGTGGCGATGAACTGGATGGTGGGCATGCGCTGGGCTCTCGCTGGGCCGCGCCGGGGCGGCGGGCGGCCGATTCTGCCGCGCCCGTCCACCGGCGCGATGCTGCGCCTGGTCAAACGTCGTGGCCGTGCGTCCGCTAAGCTGCGCGGCCAACCCCCCACAGCCTTCGCAACCTGCATGACCCAGACTCCCGCCCGCCGCCGGCTTCGCCGCGGCCTGATCCTCGTCGTGCTGCTGGCGCTGGCGGCCGCGCTCTTCTGGTGGCTGGGCCGGCCCAAGCCGCTGCCGGTGCTGGTCGCCACCGTGGCGCGCGGCCAGGTCGAGGCCACGGTGGCCAACACCCGCGCCGGCACGGTCGAGGCCTGCCAGCGCACGCGCCTGTCGACCATCGCCGGCGGCCGCATCGCCACGCTGGCGGTGAAGGAGGGCGACCGCGTGCGCAAGGGCCAGCTGCTGATGCAGCTCTGGAACGACGACCAGCAGGCCGAGCAGGTGTTCGCGCTGGCGCAGCTCGAGACCTCGCGCAAGCGCGTCGCCGAGGCCTGCACCACGGCCGAGGCTGCCCAGCGCGAGCTGGTGCGACAGGAGGCGCTGTTCAAGCAGGGTTTCATCTCCGAGGGGCGGCTGGACACGGTGCGCACCGAGGCCGCGGCGCGCGCCGCCAGCTGTGCCACCGCCAAGGCCGACGTCGCCCAGGCCCAGGCCCGCGTGGCGGTGGTGGGCACGGCGCGCCAGCGCACGGTGCTGGTGGCGCCCTTCGACGGCACGGTGGCCAAGATCGTGGGCGAGGTCGGCGAGTACTCCACGCCCTCGCCGCCGGGCGTGCCCACGCCGCCGGCCATCGACCTCATCGACGACTCGTGCCTCTACGTCAAGGCGCCTATGGACGAGGTTGACGCGCCCAAGGTCCGCGCCGGCCAACCGGTGCGCATCACGCTCGACGCGCTTCCGGCCCAGTCCTTCCCGGGCAAGGTCAGGCGTGTGGCGCCCTATGTCACCGCGGTCGAGAAGCAGGCGCGCACGGTCGAGATCGAGGTCACCTTCGACGACCCCAAGTCCGCGGGCCGCCTGCTGGTGGGCTACAGCGCCGACGTCGAGGTCATCCTCGACGTGCGCAGCGACGTGCTGCGCGCGCCGACCTCGGCGCTGATGCAGGGCCGCCGTGTGCTGGTGCTCGAAGGCGGCAAGCTTGCCGAGCGCGTGGTGCAGACCGGCGTCACGAACTGGGAGCACAGCGAGATCACCAGCGGCCTGGCGGCCGGCGACCTCATCGTCACCTCGCTGGACCGCGCGGGCGTGAAGGCGGGCGCGGCCGCCGTGGCCGAAACCGCGCCGGCCAAGTGACGCCATGACCGGGCCAGGGCAGGGGCACGGGCCGGCACAGGCGCCGGCGACCGAAGCAGCGGCGCCCGCGGCGACGCAGATCGATCTCTCGGGCATAGAGCGCCTGTTCCACCTCGGCGACAGCACGGTGCACGCGCTGGCCGGCGTGAGCCTGCGCGTCCAGCCCGGCGAGTACATCTCGGTGATGGGCCCCTCGGGCTCGGGCAAGTCGACGCTGCTCAACGTGCTGGGCCTGCTCGACCGCCCCGATGCCGGCCACTACCTGCTGGAGGGGCGCGACGTGACGACGTTGTCGCCCGACGAGCAAGCGCGCGTGCGCAGCCGCCGCATCGGCTTCGTGTTCCAGAGCTTCCACCTCGTGCCGCGGCTGACGACGGCCGAGAACATCGCGCTGCCGATGGTGCTGGCGGGCCTGCCGGCGCGCGAGCGGCAAGAGCGCGTGCAACGCGCGCTGCAGGGTTTCGGCCTCGCCGACCGCGCCCGCCACCGGCCCGACGAGCTCTCGGGCGGCCAGCGCCAGCGTGTGGCCATCGCCCGCGCCACGGTGATGCAGCCGGCGCTGCTGCTGGCCGACGAGCCCACGGGCAACCTCGACCGCGCCACCGGCGAGGAAGTCATCCGCCTGCTCGAAGAACTCAACGCCGGCGGCGTGACGCTGGTGATGGTGACGCACGACGCCGCACTGGGGGCACGGGCGCGGCGGCGCATCCTGATGGAGGACGGGGCGATCCGCGGCGACGAAACGCACGCCGGTGCCGCGTCCGCGAGCCCGGCCGGGGCGGGTGGCGGCGATGCGCGCGCCTGACCTGCTGGCCTTTGCCGTGGGTGCTGCGCGCGGCAACCGCGTGCGCACGGCGCTGTCGATGCTGGCCATGGCCATCGGCGTGGCGGCGGTGGTCACGCTCACGGCTTTGGGCGACGGTGCGCGCCGCTACGTGATGCGCGAGTTCAGTGCCATCGGCAGCAACCTCGTCATCGTGCTGCCCGGGCGCACCGAGACCGGCGGCATCAACCCCGGCAGCTTCGGCGGCGTCACGCCGCGCGACCTGACCATCGACGACGCGCGCGCCGTGCTGCGTGCGCCGGCGGTGCGCCGCGTCGCGCCGCTGACCGTCGGCACCTCGGAGCTCTCGGCCAGTGGCCGCCTGCGCGAAAGCATGGTCGTCGGTTCGACCGCCGAGTTCCTGCAGGTGCGCCGGTTCAAGATGGGGCAGGGCCAGTTCCTGCCCGACGAGGACTGGGGCCGCGGCTCGCCGGTGATGGTGGTGGGCGCCAAGCTGCGCGCCGACCTCTTCGGCAATGCCAGCGCGCTGGGCCAGTTCGTGCGCGTCGGCGACCGGCGCTTTCGCGTCATCGGCGTGCTGGCGGCCACCGGCAGCGGGCTGGGCATGAACACCGACGAGATCGCGGTCGTGCCGGTGTCCATCGCGCTGGCCATGTTCAACACCAACACGCTGTTCCGCATCCTCGTCGAGGCGCGCAGCCGCGACGCCATCGATGCCGCCAAGCAGCAGGCCGCGGCCATCCTCCAGGCCCGCCACGAGGGCGAGAAGGACGTCACCGTGATCACGCAGGACGCGCTGCTGGCCACCTTCGACCGCCTCATCGGCACGCTGACGCTGGCGGTGGCCGGCATCGCGGCCATCAGCCTGTCGGTGGCCGGCATCCTGGTGATGAACGTGATGCTGGTGTCGGTGGCGCAGCGGCGCAGCGAGATCGGGCTGCTGAAGGCGCTGGGCGCCAGCGGCGCCACCATCCGCCGTGCCTTCCTCGTCGAGGCGGCGCTGCTGTCGGGCCTGGGCGCGCTGGTCGGCTACGCGCTGGGGCTGGCGGGCGCGGCGGTGATCCGCGGGCTCTACCCGGTGTTCCCGGCCTACCCGCCCGACTGGGCCGTGCTCGCCGGGCTGGGCACCGCCATGCTCACCGGGCTGGTCTTCGGCGTGCTGCCGGCGCGCCGCGCGGCCCAGCTCGACCCCGTGACGGCGCTGGCGCGAAGATGAGCCCCGCGGCATGAGCCCCGCCGACGCCGTCGCCTTCGCCTGGCGCTCGATCACCGCGCACCGCACGCGCAGCACGCTCACGGTGTCGGGCATCGCGGTGGGCATCGCGGCGGTGATCCTGCTCACCTCCATCGGCGAAGGCGTGCACCGCTTCGTGATGGGCGAGTTCTCGCAGTTCGGTACCCACGTCATCGGCATCAGCCCGGGGCGCACCACCGCCAGCGGCGGCGTGCCGGCGGGCCTGCCGACCTCGGTGCGACCGCTGACGCTGGACGATTCGCAGGCGCTGCGCCGTGTGCCCGGCGTCGTCGGCGTGGTGCCCACGGTGTGGGGCAACGCCGAGGCGCAGGCGCGCGGCCGTGTGCGCCGCACCCTCGTCTACGGCGTGTCGGACGCGGCGCTTTCCCTCTTCAACATGCAGATCGCCGTGGGCCAGTTCCTGCCCGGCGACGGGGCCGACGAGGCGCGCAGCTTCGTCGTGCTGGGCTCGACGCTGAAGCGCGAGATCTTCGGCACCGACAACGCGCTGGGCGAGCGCCTGCGCCTGGGCGGGCAGAGCTTCCGCGTCATCGGCGTGCTGGCGTCCAAGGGCCAGTTCCTCGGCATCGACCTCGACGACACCGCCTTCGTGCCGGCGGTGCGCGCGCTCGAACTCTTCAACCGCGACGGCCTCACCGAGATCCACCTCACCTACGATCCCGAGGTCTCCTCGCGCAGCGTCGCCGCCGGTGCCGAGGCCACCCTGGCCGCGCGCCACGGCCGCGCCGACTTCACCGTGACGACGCAGGAAGAGATGCTGAGCACGCTGTCGAACATCCTCGACGTGCTGACGATGGCGGTGGCCGCGCTGGGCAGCATCTCGCTGCTGGTGGGCGCCGTGGGCATCGTCACCATCATGACCATCGCGGTGGCCGAGCGCACGCCCGAGATCGGGCTGATGATGGCGCTGGGCAGCCAGCGCCGCATGATCCTGTGGCTGTTTCTCGGCGAGGCCGTGGTGCTGGCGGTGCTGGGCAGCCTGCTGGGCGTGGCCATCGGCTTCGGGCTGGCGCAGCTGATCCGCGCCGTGGTGCCGGCCTTGCCGGTGTCCACACCGCTGCTCTACGTGCTGCTGTCGGTGGCCAGCAGCGCGCTCATCGGCCTGGCCGCGGGCGTGCTGCCGGCGCGCCACGCGGCGCAGCTCGACCCGGTGCAGGCGCTGCGCGCCGAGTGAGGCGGCATCGGCGGCAATGCCGCTGCGCAGCTCAGCGCGGGGCGGCGCCGATGCGCAGCTGAACCGCGGCCGCGCCGTCGGCAGTGGGTTCGCCCAGGCGCGCCAGGGCGATGCCACGGTCGCGCAGATGGCGCTGCACGCCGGCGGCGCGCTGCTGGGCCAGCGTGGCGCTGGCGGGGTTGGCGGCGGGGCTCGTGGAGGGGCCGGCGGGGTCGGCCGGCGCGGCCAGCAGCGTCAGCCGCGTGGTCGGGCGGCGGCGCAGGCTCTCGGCCACCTTGTCCAGCACGGCAGCCAGGGCGGGCTTGATCTGGCTGCGCCCGCTGTCGAAGCAGAACTCGCGCGGCACCTCGACGGCCAGCACGCCGTCGCCGCGCAGCGCGATGCGCACCGGCGTGCCGCGGAACCAGTCCTGCAGCCAGCGCTGCTCGATGGCCAGCCCCTCGGCGGCGACGGTGCGCGGGCTGGGCACGGGCGCCGCCGGCGAGGCCGGCGCCTCGGCCGCCGGCGCTGGCGTGGGCTGTGCGGTGGCAGGGGCGGGGGGCCTGGCCGGGGGCGCGGTGGGCGACACGGGCGGCGGCGCCACGGTGGCGCAGCCCGCCATCAGCAAGGCCAGGCTCCAGGCGGCCAGGGTGGGGCGCGGGCGGTGCCGGGCGCCGGGGCGCGCCAGCGCCGGCGTCGTGCGTGGGGGTGGGCTCATGCGGCGCAACCGTAGCAGAGCCCGACGTCGATTCCGGGCCGCGCGCGGCGAGCATCGGTAACAGCCCGTATGGGACGGTGCCGACGGTGCCGACGGTGCTGGTGGTGGCAGACGCAGCTGCGCGGGCGGCTGGCCAGCGCGGACTCGGCATCGGCCGGGGCATCGAGGGCACGGGCAGGGGCCGCATCGCGGCGTGCAGCCGCGGGCTGTGGCGCAGGGGGCGAAGGCTGCGGCCGGGCCGCCCTGGCGGGCTTGCGCCAGATCAACCTGTGGGCAGGCAGGCCCGCGGCTAGGCCTTTGGAACGATGGCCGCGCCGGCCGCATCGTTCTTTCGCCTTGGCCCGGCTGGTCGGCAGAAGGATGGGCGGCGGCGCCGGCAGCGGCCAGAGTTCCGTGCAACGAAAACGGAGCCTCGCCGATGGCCACACACGACCTGACCCACCGCCCCCGCGAAGCCTGGAGCGTGCTCATCGCCAGCACGCTCGCGTTCACGGTGTGCTTCATGGTGTGGATGATGTTTGCCGTCATCGGCATCCCGCTGAAGAAGACGCTGGGCCTCAACGCCACCGAGTTCGGGCTGCTCACGGCGATGCCGGTGCTCACCGGCTCGCTGGTGCGCGTGCCGCTGGGCATCTGGACCGACAAGTACGGCGGCCGCATCGTCATGGCCGTGCTGATGGCCGTCACCGTGCCGGCCATCTTCCTGATGTCCTACGCCACGGCGTACTGGCACTTCCTGATCATCGGCCTCTTCGTCGGCCTGGCCGGCGGCAGCTTCTCGGTCGGCACGCCCTACGTGGCGCGCTGGTTCCCGCGCCACCGCCAGGGCATGGCCATGGGCGTTTACGGCGCCGGCAATTCGGGCGCGGCGGTGAACAAGTTCGTCGCCCCGGCGCTGGTGGTGGCCTTCGGCTGGACCATGGTGCCGCAGGTCTACGCCGCCATCATGCTGGGCACGCTGATCGTGTTCTGGATGTTCAGCAGCAGCGACCCCGCGCACCTGGTGCCCAGCCACGTGAAGTTCAGCGACCAGCTGAAGATGCTGAAGGACCCCAAGGTGCTGAAGTACTGCCAGTACTACAGCATCGTCTTCGGCGGCTACGTCGCGCTGAGCCTGTGGATGGTGCAGTACTACGTCGGCG
>PNKD01000133.1 GCA_013822265.1 Leptothrix sp. (in: b-proteobacteria) | reverse complement strand
CGCGCCGGGTCGATGACCTCGATCTTCGGCACGTCAGCGTGCTTGAATCCCTCGACGAACACCCAGTCGCATTCGTTCAGCTCGGCCAGCAGCTGGTGCACCGAGGGGTGGCCCGGCAGGTCGTACTCCCGCAGCTTGGCCAGGCGTTCGTCGGAGGCGAGCAGGACCTCGAACGCACCCGCCTGGCGATGGCGCCAGCTGTCCTTGCCCGGGCGATCGATGTCGAAGCCGCCGTGCGCGTGCTTGACCACCGACACGCGCAGGCCACGTTCGCGCAGCAGCGGCAGCAGGCGTTCGATCAGCGTCGTCTTGCCGCTGCCCGACAAGCCGCAGAAACCGACCACTTTCATCGCTTCACGCGCCGACATCCGCCGCGGCGATCAACGCCTTGACCCGCTGCGCGTCTGCCGGCAGTACCTGGACCCGCCGTGGCAGCGCTTCGATGCCGGCCAGCGCGGCCGGCCGCTCGGGCTCGCGACCGAGCGCCTCGACGATGGTCGACGCGAACTTGACCGGCAACGCGGTCTCCAGCACGACCACCCGCTCGCCGGGCAGACGCAACGCGCGCGCGACCTTCAAGCCGTCGGCGGTGTGCGGATCGATCATCGTGCCATGACGCTGCCAGGCGTCGCGGATCGTCGCCAGACGGTCGGCATGGGTGCTGCGTCCCGACACGAAACCGAAGTCGCGGCTGCAGCGCTCGAGAGTTGCCGCATCGAGCGAGAAGCCACCCTCGCCAGCCGCCAGCGCTCCGAACAGCGCGCGCGTGCGCACGGCATCCCGGTCCAGCAGGTCGAACGCGAAACGCTCGAAGTTCGACGCCTTGCTGATGTCCATCGACGGGCTCGAGGTTTCGTGCGTCTCGGCGGCACCGCGCACCCGGTAGCGGCCGCTGCGGAAGAACTCGTCGAGCACATCGTTCTCGTTGGTCGCCACGATCAGCCGGCCGATCGGCAGACCCATCATGCGCGCGATGTGGCCGGCGCACACGTTGCCGAAGTTGCCCGACGGCACCGCGAAGCTGACACGCTCGTGGCCGTGCGACGCGGCCTGAGACCAGCCTGCGAAGTAGTACACCACCTGAGCCAGCAGGCGCGCCCAGTTGATCGAATTGACGCTGCCGATGCGGTGGCGCCGCTTGAAGTCGAGATCGGCGCTGACCGCCTTGACGATGTCCTGGCAGTCGTCGAAGACGCCCTCGATCGCGATGTTGTGGATGTTGGCGTCGCGCAGGCTGTACATCTGCGCCTGCTGGAACGGGCTCATGCGGCCGTGCGGCGACAACATGAAGACCTGCACGCCGCGTTTGCCACGCATCGCGTACTCGGCGGCGCTGCCGGTGTCGCCCGAAGTCGCGCCGAGGATGTTCAGGCGCTCGCCGCGGCGCGCCAGTTCGTACTCGAACAGCGCGCCGAGCAGCTGCATCGCCATGTCCTTGAAGGCCAGTGTCGGCCCGTTGGACAGCGCCTCGATCGACAAGCCGGCTTCGAGCCCGCGCAGCGGCACGATCGCCTCGCTGCCGAAGCGATCGCGGGTGTAGGTTCGGCGGCACAGGGCACGCAGGTCGGCGGCCGGAATGTCGTCGATGTACAGCGACAGGATCTCGAACGCCAGATCGGCGTACGACAGGCCGCGCCAGCGCGACAGGGTCGCCGCGTCGACGCGCGGATAGCGCTCGGGCAGGTACAGCCCGCCGTCGGGCGCCAGCCCTTCGAGCAGGATCTCGCAGAAGGCGCGCGGCGTCGCGTCGCCGCGCGTGCTGATGTAGCGCATGGTCAACCGCTTGGGTCCGCGCTTCAGTTGAGGTCTTCCTTGCGGATGCGCACGATCGGCCCGAGCACCGTCGGCAGTGCCTGCATCCGGGCGAGCGCCTGGTTCATGCGGCCTTCGCGCGTGTCGTGGGTAAGGATGATCAGGTCGGTCTGGCGCTCGCCCTCGGCCGACTCGCGCTGCAGCACGGCGTCGATCGAAATGTCGTGTTCGGCCAGGATGGTCGTGATGCGCGACAGCACGCCGGTCTGGTCGGCCACTCGCAGTCGCAGATAGAACGAGGTCACCACCTGCTCGACCGGCAGGATCGGCGTGTCGGCCAGCGCGTCGGGCTGAAACGCCAGGTGCGGCACGCGGTGATCCGGATCGGCGGTGTGCAGCCGGGTGATGTCGACCAGGTCGGCCACCACCGCCGAGGCGGTCGGCTCCGAGCCGGCGCCCTTGCCGTAGTAGAGCGTCGTGCCGACGGCGTCGCCCTGCACGACGACGGCGTTCATCGCGCCCTCGACGTTGGCGATCAGACGCCTGGACGGCACCAGCGTCGGGTGCACGCGCAGCTCGATGCCCTCGGCGCTGCGCCGCGTGATGCCGAGCAGCTTGATGCGGTAGCCGAGCTGCTCGGCATAGCGGATGTCGGTCGCCCGAAGCGTGGTGATGCCCTCGACGTGGGCCTTGTCGAACTGCATCGGCACGCCGAAGGCAATGGCGCACATGATGGTCGCCTTGTGCGCGGCGTCGATGCCGTCGATGTCGAAGGTCGGGTCGGCCTCGGCATAACCCAGGCGCTGCGCCTCCTTCAGCACGACGCCGAAGTCGAGGCCCTTGTCGCGCATCTCGGAGAGGATGAAGTTGGTGGTGCCGTTGATGATGCCGGCGACCCACTCGATGCGATTCGCGCTCAGCCCTTCGCGCAGCGCCTTGATGATCGGGATGCCGCCCGCCACCGCTGCCTCGAAGCCGACCATCACCCCCTGGGCGTGGGCGGCGGCGAAGATCTCGTTGCCGTGCACCGCGAGCAGCGCCTTGTTGGCGGTGACCACATGCTTGCCGGCCGCAATCGCCTCCATCACCAGCGTGCGCGCGATGCCGTAGCCGCCGATCAGCTCGACGACGATGTCGATCGCCGGATCGGCGATCACCTGGCGCGCCGCGTCGACCACGCGAACACGATCGCCGACGATGGATCGTGCGCGGGCGACATCGAGGTCGGCGACCGCCGAGATCTCGATGCCGCGCCCGGCGCGGCGCCGGATCTCCTGCTGGTTGCGCTGCAGCACCTTGAAGGTGCCGCTGCCGACGGTGCCGATGCCGAGCAGGCCGACCTGGATCGGCTTGGCTTCGACGTCGGATCGTGGCGCGACACGCGTTCGCGCCGCAACAGGTGATGTGGTCATGTGCTGTGTCTCTTGCGCAGCTGCGCGAGGAAGCGGTCGATGCGGCCGATCGCCTCGGCCAGATCGTCGGTGTTGGGCAGGAAGACGAGGCGGAAATGATCCGGGTGCGGCCAGTTGAAGCCGGTGCCCTGCACGATCAGCACCTTCTCCTCGGCCAGCAGATCGTAGGCGAACTGCTGGTCGTCGGTGATCGGGTAGACCTTCGGATCGAGGCGCGGGAACATGTACAGCGCCGCCTTCGGCTTGACCACGCTGACGCCGGGAATCTGGCTCAGCAGCTCATAGGCCAGGTCGCGCTGCCGGCACAGCCGGCCGCCCGGCGCCACCAGATCCTTGATGCTCTGGTAGCCGCCCAGCGCCGTCTGTATCGCCAGCTGCCCGGGCGTATTGCTGCACAGGCGCAGGCTGGCCAGCATGTTCAGGCCCTCGATGTAGTCGCGGGCGTGGCGCTTCTCGCCCGACACCACCATCCAGCCGGCGCGGTAGCCGCAGCTGCGGTAGTTCTTGCTCAGGCCGTTGAAGGTGACGAAGAGCACGTCGTCGGCCAGGCTGGCCATGCTGGTGTGCGTGGCGCCGTCGTAGAGCGTCTTGTCGTAGATCTCGTCGGCAAACAGCACCAGCTGGTGTTCACGCGCCAGTTCGATGATCTGCAGCAGCAGCGCCTCGGGGTAGAGCGCGCCGGTGGGGTTGTTGGGATTGCAGACGATGATGCCGCGTGTGCGCGGCCCGATCTTGGCGCGCATGTCGGCGATGTCGGGCAGCCAGCCTGCGGCCTCGTCGCAGATGTAGTGCACCGGGCGCCCGCCGGACAGCCCCACCACGGCGGTGTAGAGCGGGAAGTCGGGCGTCGGGATGAGGATTTCATCGCCGTCGTTGACGAGCGCGCTGATGCTCATCTGGATCAGTTCCGAGGCGCCGTTGCCCAGATAGACGTCGTCGACCGTGACCCCGGCGATGGCCTTTTCCTGCGTGTAGTGCACCACCGCCTTGCGCGGCGCGAACAGGCCCTTGCTGTCGGTGTAGCCGGCGGCGTGCGGCAGGTTGCGGATCATGTCCTGCACGATCTCGTCGGGCGGCATGAGCCCGAACGCGGCCACGTTGCCGATGTTCAGCTTGATGATCTTGTGGCCCTCGTCCTCCATCTGCCGCGCCTTGTCGAGCACGGGGCCGCGGATGTCGTAGGCCACGTTGGCGAGCTTGGAGGATTTGGCCAAGGGTTTCATGGTCGGTCTCGCGGGACTGTGCCCAGTGCGGGGAACTTAGAATTATCCACGCATGAAGTTCCAGCCCGACACGCTCGCCGGCGTCAACATCGTCACCCGCCAGGAACCCGGCCGTGTCTGGGTCGGCAGTACGGCCTACGCGCACAGCGTGCTCGTGCCCTGGCAGGGCGATGTGCAGGCCTGGGGCGCGGCCGACGCCGCGGCGCTGACGCCCGCGCACTTCGAGCAGGTCGCGCGCTGGCAGCCCGAGGTGGTGATCTTCGGCAGCGGCGCCCGGCTGCAGTTCGTGCCGCCGGCCCTGCTGCAGTCGCTGATGGCGCTGCGCATCGGCGTCGAGACCATGGACACGCCGGCCGCCTGCCGCACCTACAACGTGCTCGTGAGCGAGCACCGCAGGGTGCTGGCCGCATTGCTGCTGGCAGCCCCGGCGTGAGGGTCGGCGTGAGGGCGCGGGCGCCGGAGACTTTATACTTCGCGATTGAGCCGGCTGGGCTGGAGGGCCGGCTTCCTTCTGCAGTGCGAGAACACAATCCATGACGCCTGTCGTAAACAAGTCCCTACCGGAATTCGAAGCCATGGCCACCGGCGGCGTGAAGTTCACGCCGCAATCGCACATCGGCAAGGCCGTGGTGCTGTACTTCTACCCGAAGGACAACACCCCCGGCTGCACCACCGAGGCGATGCAGTTCCGCGACCACCACAAGGAATTCATCAGGGCCGGCGCCGTGGTGTTCGGCGTGTCGCGCGACAACATGGTCAGCCACGAGAAGTTCAAGGAGAACCTCGGGTTGCCCTTCGAACTCATCGCCGACACCGAAGAGAAGCTCTGCCACATGTTCGGCGTGGTCAAGAACAAGATCATGTACGGCAAGAAGGTCAAGGGCATCGAGCGCAGCACCTTCCTCATCGACGCCGAAGGCGTGATGCGCGCCGAGTGGCGCGGCATCAAGGTCGCAGGGCACGTGGACGACGTGCTCAAGGCGGTGAAGGCGCTGAAGAAGGCCGCTTGACCCGTCGGCTGCCTGCCACCACCCACCTGCGGGGCGAGCGCCCCGCAGCAGGTTCCGGATGCCAAGCCGCACAGCCGTCTGTGCGGCTTTTTGCTTTTTCCATCACCTCGACCGAAACCCATGCCCCTGCCCAAGCCGCCCGCGAAAAAAGGTGACCTGCTGCGCAGCACCGATTACGAAGCCCAGGCCGCGCCGCGCGCCGAGAAGCGCATGCTGAAGACCCGCGCCGCCGAGGCGCCCGCCCAGGCCGCACTCGAACTGCACGACGACGCCCCGGTGCTCGCTGCCCGCCCGTCCGCCAAGGCCCCCGCCCCTGCCGCGGCCACGTCGTTTGCGCCGCTGGGTGCCCCCGGCCGCGCGCCGGCACCGTCGCTGCGGGCCCGCAAGCCGCGCAGCAACGGCCCGGCCCGGCTCTTCGTGCTCGACACCAACGTGCTGATGCACGACCCGATGTCGCTGTTCCGCTTCGAAGAGCACGACGTCTTCCTGCCCATGATCACGCTGGAAGAACTCGACGGCCACAAGAGGGGCATGAGCGAGGTGGCGCGCAGCGTGCGGCAGGTCAGCCGCGAGCTCGATGCGCTGGCCAGCCTGGCCGGCAAGGACAGCAAGCTCGACGCCCATGCCGGCATCCCGCTGGCCGGCACCGGCCACCGCGAGGCCGGCGGCAAGCTCTACTTCCAGACCACCTTCCTCGACTTCAAGCTGCCGCCCGGCCTGCCCCAGGGCAAGGCCGACAACCAGATCCTGGGCGTGGTGCAGAGCCTGCGCGAGCAGCAGCCCGATCGCGACGTGGTGCTGGTGTCCAAGGACATCAACATGCGCGTCAAGGCGCGTGCGCTGGGCCTGCCGGCCGAGGACTACTTCAACGACAAAACGCTGGAAGACGGCGACCTGCTCTATACCGGCGTGCTGCCGCTGCCGGCCGACTTCTGGGACCGCCATGGCAAGACCATGGAGAGCTGGCAGCAAGGCGGCATCACCTACTACCGCATCAGCGGGCCGCTGGTGCCGGCGCTGATGATCAACCAGTTCGTCTACCTCGAGGTGCCCGGCGCCGCGGCGCTGTACGCGCGCGTCACCGAGATCACCGGCAAGACGGCGGTGCTGAAGACGGTGCGCGACTACGGCCACGGCAAGAACGCCGTGTGGGGCGTGACGGCGCGCAACCGCGAACAGAACTTCGCCCTCAACCTGCTGATGGACCCGGAGTGCGACTTCATCACCCTCACCGGCACCGCGGGCACCGGCAAGACGCTGATGACGCTGGCCGCGGGCCTGTCCCAGGTGCTGGACGACCGCCGCTACAGCGAGATCATCGTCACCCGCGTCACCGTGCCCGTGGGTGACGACATCGGCTTCCTGCCCGGCAACGAGGAGGAGAAGATGGGCCCGTGGATGGGCGCGCTCGACGACAACCTCGAGGTGCTCGCCCGCACCGACGCCACCGCTGGCGAGTGGGGGCGCGCCGCCACCAACGACCTGGTGCGCAGCAAGATCAAGATCAAGAGCCTGAACTTCATGCGCGGGCGCACCTTCCTGAACAAGTTCGTGCTCATCGACGAGGCGCAGAACCTGACGCCCAAGCAGATGAAGACGCTGATCACGCGCGCCGGCCCGGGCACCAAGATCGTCTGCCTGGGCAACCTGGCGCAGATCGACACGCCCTACCTCACCGAAGGCAGTTCGGGCCTGACCTACGCCGTTGACCGCTTCAAGGGCTGGCCGCATGGCGGCCACGTGACGCTGGCGCGCGGCGAACGTTCGCGGCTGGCCGACTACGCCTCGGAAGTGCTGTAGCGGCAGGAGGGCACCGGCCGCGCCGCGGGCGCGGCTGACCTTGCTCACTGTTCGGGCGTCGCGAGCTGCGCCACACTTGCGGGCATGACAAGCCGCCGCTCTACCACCTCGAGGGTCACCCGGCTCGCCGCCGCGCTGGTGGGCCTGCTGCTGGGCGCCTGCGCCGTGACGCCGCCGCCCCAGCCCGGCACGGCGCGCGCCGAGGTGCTGCGCACCTGGGGCCAACCCTCGGCACACCATGCGCTGCCCGGCGGCGTCGACCGACTCGAGTACGCCACCGGCCCCTACGGCCGCACGACGTGGATGATCGACATCGATGCCGGCGGCCGCGTCGTCCAGGCCCGCCAGGTGCTGGGCGAGGCCGAGTTCGAGGCCGTGATGGGCACGCCCGGGCTGCGCCGCGCCGGCGTGCTGCGCCGGCTGGGGGCGCCGGGCGAGAAGCGCCGCATGGGCTGGCTGGGCGGCGAGATCTGGTCGTGGCGCTACCCCACCAACGACTGCCTGAGGTTCGAGATCTCGCTGGCGCTCGACGGGCGCGTCACCGGCAGCGGCTATGGCATCGACCCGGCCTGCGACCGGCGGCACGACCCGAAGTGAGCCGCGGCCCACGGCTCGTGCGTCAGCGCCCGCGCAGCCGCACGTTCGGCGAAGGGCCCGGGCGCGCCGGGAAGTTCGAAGACCACGTAGCGCAGTTGCCGCCGCGCCGCAAGCCGTCGCCCTGGCGCGAGGCCTGTGGCCACGGATGTCGCCCCGGCGGCGGGCCCCCACGAAGCGGGGCCCGGCGCCGTGGCGCCACGGGATGGGCTGCGGCGCGCGGATCAGCCAGCCGCGAACAGCTCGCGGATCTGCTGCACGGTGGTCTGGTCCTCGACCGTCGACAGGTCGCCCGGGTCGCGCCCTTCGCACAGGGCCTGGATGACACGCCGCAGCATCTTGCCCGATCGCGTCTTGGGCAGCGCGTTGACGAAGCGCACCCGCGACGGCCGCGCCACGGCGCCGAGCTGGTTGTCCACCACCTTCATCAGCTCGCCTTCCAGCGCCAGCGCTGCCCCGGGCGTCGCCGCGCGGCTGGCGTCCTTGAGCACCACGAAGGCCATCGCCACCTGGCCCTTGAGCTTGTCGGCGACGCCGACCACGGCCACCTCGGCCACCGCGGCATGGCTGGACAGGCTTTCTTCGATCTCGCGCGTGCCCAGGCGGTGGCCGGCGACGTTGATGACGTCGTCGGTGCGGCCGAGGATGAAGAAGTAGCCGTCGGCGTCGCGAATGCCCCAGTCGAAAGTGCTGTAGACCATCTTGCCTGGAATGCTCTTCCAGTAGGTGTTGACGAAGCGCTCGTCGTCGCGCCACACGGTCTGCATGCAGCCCGGCGGCAGCGGGCCCTCGATGACGACCACGCCCTTCTGGTTGGCGCCGGTGAGCTCCTCGCCGGTGCTTTCGTCGATGAGCTTGACGTCGTAGCCGTAGACCGCCTTGCCCGGGCTGCCGAACTTGCTCTGGGCCTTCTCGACGCCGTTGCACAGGCTGAGGATGGGCCAGCCGGTCTCGGTCTGCCAGTAGTTGTCGATGATGGGCCGGCCCAGCGACTCGGAAATCCACTGCGCCGTGGGCTCGTCCAGCGGCTCACCGGCCAGGAAGAGCGCGCGCAGGCTGGACAAGTCGTGCTTCTTCAGCGCCGCCGGGTCCTGCTTCTTCAGCACGCGCACCGCGGTGGGGGCCGAGAACATCGAGGTGACCTTGTACTTCTCGACCAGGCTCCACCAGATGGCGGCGTCGGGCCGCGTGGGCAGGCCCTCGTACATGATGGTGGCCATGCCGGCGATCAGCGGGCCATAGACGATGTAGCTGTGGCCGACGACCCAGCCGATGTCGCTGGTGCTGAAGTAGGTCTCGCCCGCGTTGCCCAGGTAGATGTGTTTCATGCTGGCGGCCAGCGCCACGGCGTAGCCGCCGGTGTCGCGCTGCACGCCCTTGGGCTTGCCGGTGGTGCCGCTGGTGTAGAGCGTGTAGCTCGGGTGCGTGCTGTCGACCCAGACGCAGGGCACGGGCGTGTCGGCGTGGCCGTCGCGCCAGACGGCGTAGTCCTCGTCGCGGCCCTCGACGCGCTCGAAGGCGGCCAGCCCGCGGTCGACCATCAGCACCCTGGCCGGCTTGTGCGCCGCGATGCGGATGGCCTCGTCGAGCAGCGGCTTGTAGGCCACGACCTTGCCGCCGCGGCTGCCGGCATCGGCGCTGACGATGACGGTGGGCTCGGCGTCGTCGATGCGGCTGGCCAGGCTGACACTGGCAAAGCCGCCGAAGACCACCGAATGGATGGCGCCGATGCGCGCGCAGGCCAGCATCGCGAACGCGGCCTCGGGGATCATCGGCATGTAGATCAGCACGCGGTCGCCCTGCGTCACGCCCAGCCCCAGCAGTGTGGCCGCCATGCGCTGCACTTCGGCGTGCAGCTCGCGGAAGTTGTAGACCCGCTCAACGTTGGTCTCGGTCGAGACGAAGATCAGCGCCGCCTGCTCGGCGCGCGCCGCCAGGTGGCGGTCGACCGCGTTGTGGCACAGGTTGGTGGTGCCGCCGACGAACCACTTGGCGAAGGGCGGGTTGCTGTAGTCGCAGACCTGCTGGGGCGGCGTCTGCCAGTCGACGAGCGCGGCCTGTTCGGTCCAGAAGGCGTCGCGGTCGGTCAGCGAGCGGCGGTGGAAGTCGGCGTAGCGCATGGTTTGTCTCCTGATGGCGGGGTGGCGGGTGGCGGCCAGCGCCGTGGGCTGGCTTCTTGTTCCCCGCGCAGCCCTTCATTCTCAGCCGTGCCCTTGCATACCGCTGACACCCCACCCCGGCGCCCGGTCGGCGCCGTCGTGCGATGCAGCGGCTTCAGATGCGAACGACGATGCGCCCGCGCACCTGCCCGGCCATCAGGCGCTCGGCGGCGGCGACGGCGCCTTCGAGCGGCACTTCTTCGATCATGCTCTCGAGCAGCGCCGGGTCGAGGTCGCGCGCCAGCCGTGCCCAGGCCTGCTCGCGCAGCGCCTGCGGCGCCATGACGCTGTCTATGCCGGCCAGTGTGATGCCGCGCAGGATGAAGGGGGCCACGCTGCCCGGCAGGTCCATGCCCTGGGCCAGGCCGCAGGCGGCCACGACGCCGCCGTACCGCGTTTGCGCCAGCGCATTGGCCAGCGTGTGGCTGCCCAGTGCATCGACCACGCCCGCCCAGCGCTCCTTCTGCAGCGGCTTGCCGGCGGCGCCCAGTTCGGCTCGGGCTATGACCTCGGCGGCGCCCAGCTTCTTCAGGTAGTCGGCCTCCTGCAGCTTGCCGCTGGCCGCCACCACGCGGTGGCCCAGCCGTGCCAGCAAAGCGATGGCCACGCTGCCGACACCGCCGGTGGCGCCGGTGACCAGCACGTCGCCGGCCCCTGCGGCCAGGCCGTGGCGCTCCAGCGCCAGCACGCAGAGCATGGCGGTGTAACCGGCGGTGCCTATGGCCATGGCCTGGCGCGGCGTGAAGGCCGCGGGCAGCCTGACCAGGCCGTCCCCCTTCAGGCGTGCGCGCTCGGCCATGCAGCCCCAGCGCGTCTCGCCCACGCCCCAGCCGTTGTGCACGAAACGATCGCCGGGCTGCCAGGCCGGGTGGCTGCTCTCCAGCACCTCGCCGGCGCCGTCTATGCCCGGCACCATGGGCCAGGTGCGCACCACCGGCGACTTGTTGGTCAGCGCCAAGCCGTCCTTGAAGTTCAGCGTCGAGTACTCGGGCCGCACGAGCACGTCGCCCGGCGCGGCCGGCGGCAGGCGGTTCTCGTCGAGCGTGGTCAGGCTGGCGCGGAAGCCGGTGTCGTCTTTCTCAAGCAGCAGGGCTTTGAACATTTGGAATCACCGTCAAGGGGATAGGGCTGTCATCCTGCCACGGCGGCGCCGGG
>PNKD01000132.1 GCA_013822265.1 Leptothrix sp. (in: b-proteobacteria) | reverse complement strand
GGCGCCCGCCACGGCAGCCTTGGGCCCCACCGCTGACCGCGGCGGCCCGCCGCCCGCCCCGGGCACCTTGCTGCCGCTGCCCGACATCACCCTGCTGGACGGCCGCACCGTGCGCCAGGCCGACGCCGACGGCCATGTGCTGGTGCTGTACTGGTGGGCCAGCTGGTGCCCGTTTTGCGCGCTGCAGAGCCCGTTGATGGAAAAGCTGTGGCTGGCGCAGCGCGGCCGCGGGCTGCGCTTCATCGGCCTGTCGATAGACCGCAAGCCGCAGGATGCCACCGCCTACCTGGCCAAGCGCGGCTACACCTTCCCTTCAGCGCTGGTGACGCCGGCGATCGCGCGCGTGCTGCCCAAGCCCAAGGGCCTGCCCGTGACCGTGGTGCGCGGCCGCGACGGCCGCGTGCTGATGGCCGAGGCCGGGCAGCTTTTCCCCGAAGACGTCGAGCAGATCGCGCGTCTGGTCTGAGCCGCTCCGCCCGCCGCGGCCGCCGAGACTTCACCGCAGACCTTGCACCACCACGTCGCGCTGCCATGCCCACGATCAAGACACCCCGCCCTACCCTGCGCGCCACCCTGCGCGCCACCCTAGCGCCGGCCCTCGCGCTGGGCCTGGCGCTGGCGGCCTTCGCCGCCCAGGCGCTGGACGTGCGCTTCCAGCGCGTGGCCGAGGGCGTGTACGCCCACATCGGCGACACCGGCGGGCGCACCGCCGACAACGAAGGCCTGAACGCCAACATCGGCCTCGTGCTCACGCCGGCCGGCGCGGTGCTCGTCGACAGCGGCGCTACCTGGCAAAGTGCACGCAAGATCCACGAGGCCGTCAAGGCCGTCACGCCGCTGCCGCTGAAGTGGGTGGTCAACACCGGCGGGCAGGACCACCGCTGGCTGGGCAACGGCTGGTTCGCGGCACAGGGCGCCGAGCTGATCGCACACGCCAGCGCGCGGCCCGACATGGTGAACCGCGGCAACGACCAGCTGCAGGCGCTGAAGGCGACGCTGGGCGCCAAGGCCGACGGCACCGTGCCGATGCTGCCGACGCGGCTGCTCGCCGGCAGCGACGAGCGGCTCGAGCTCGGCGGCGTGGTCTTCGAGTTCAAGCACCGCGGCGGCGCCCACACGCCGGGCGACCTGATGGTGTGGCTGCCGCAGCGGCGCGTGCTGTTCAGCGGCGACGTGGTCTACGTCGACCGCATGCTGGGCGTGCTGCCGGTCAGCAGCACCAAGCGCTGGCTCGACAGCCTGGCCGTCGTCGAGCAGTTGGCGCCGGCGGTGCTGGTGCCCGGCCACGGCCGCGTCACCGACGTGGCCACGGCGCGCGCCGACAGCCAGGCGCTGCTGCTGGCGCTGCGCGCGCACATGAAGAAGGCCGTCGACGACGGCACCGACGTCGGCGCGGCGGTGAAGTCCTTCGACGCCGCGCCCTTCATGCGGCTGCTGAACGCCGCCGAGCTGATGCCGGGCAACGCCAGCCGCACCTACCTCGAGATCGAGCGCGAGTAGGCGCCGGTGCGCGCCAGGCCGGGCAGGACGCAGCAGGAGGCAACGCGGTGAGCGCGCCGCACCACGACGACGGCCACGGGCATGGGCACGCGCATGCCCACGCCCACGCGCCTGCCGACTTCAACGCCGCCTTCGCCATCGGCATCGGCCTGAACACCGCCTTCGTCGCCATCGAGGCCTTCTACGGCTGGAAGGTGGGCTCGCTGGCGCTGCTGGCCGATGCCGGCCACAACCTCAGCGATGTCATCGGCCTGGTACTGGCCTGGGGCGGCGCGCTCGCCGGCCGGCTGCGACCCGACGCACGACACACCTACGGCTGGAAACGCGCCAGCATCCTGGCCGCCTTTCTCAACGCGCTGCTGCTGCTGGTGGCGATGGGCTCGCTGGCCTGGGAGGCCGTGCACAGGCTGCAGTCACCGCAGGCCGTCGAAGGCGTGACCATCATGGTGGTGGCCGGCATCGGCATCGTCATCAACACCGCCACCGCACTGCTGTTCATGCGCGGCAGCAAGGAAGACCTGAACATCCGCGGCGCCTTCCTGCACATGGCCGCCGACGCGCTGGTCTCGGCCGGCGTGGTGGTGGCCGGCGCGCTGGCGCTGCTGTACGGCTGGGCCTGGCTCGACCCTGTGGCCAGCCTGCTCATCGCCGCCGTCATCGTCTGGGGTACGTGGAGCCTGTTCCGGCAGTCCTTGCACCTGCTGTTCGACGGCGTGCCCGAAAGCGTGGAACTGCCGGCGGTGCAGGCACTGCTCATGGGCCTGCCCGGCGTGGCGCAGGTGCACGACCTGCACGTGTGGGCCATGGGCACAAACGAGATCGCGCTCACCGCCCACCTGGTGATGCCCGCAGGCGGCGGCGACGACACCTTCCTGAAGCACGCCACCGACGAACTGCACGAACATTTCAAGATCCGCCACGTGACGCTGCAGGTGGTGCGCGAGGCCTTCGTCGACGGCTGCGCACCGCTGCCCCCAGGGGGCGGCAAGGGCGGGCATGGATCGTCGACCACGCACGACGATCACGGCCACGTGCCTGGCCCCCCTCACCACCCGGCGCGGCGATCCTGCGAATCCGGCGTGCAAAGAGGCTGAACACGGCGCCTGCGCGCTCGGGCCAGGCACCCCCACTGACGGCGCTTCCTCACCCGGCTTCGGCCCCACCCCGGCCCGAAGCCGGGGTGCATCCCGTAGCTGCTGCGCGAGTCGGGCCCGCTGCGCCTCAGTGCCGTGTCACGGTGTCCTGCTGCTGGCCTTCCAGGCGCACGAAGAGTTCGGTGAACTCGGCCAGCTCGCGGTAGAAGTCGGACTGCGCTTCGTCGTGCACGGCCAGGATGAAGCCACCCAGCCAGCGGCCCAGGTGTCCGACGAGGAATAGGGTGCGCAAGACCTCGACAGCCTGTACCGCCGCGGTGTCGTCGGCCGCACGCGCCTGATTGAGCCGGAAGTTCAACAGGTAGAGGAACTCGAGTTCCACGGCCACGTGGTCGGGCAGGTCGCGGAAGTCCTCGTCGATCTCGAAGCCGCCCTGCGCGTAGAGCTTCTGCAGCTCGACCACGCTCTCCTGCATCAGCTCGGGGTCGCCGCTCAGCCACACCGACGCATACGGCTTGGCCAGCGCCTGGGGCGCGCCCAGGAAGAGGCGGGTGTAGTCGACCAGCAGGTCTTGCAGGTCGGCCGCCGCGAAGGCCGCGCCGAGGCGTTGCCCGTGTTCACCCAGTTCGGGGCTGATGCGTTGGGCCGCCGCCGCGATGGACTCGAACAGCCGCTCCTCGGCGAACTCGGGCCCGGGCTCGTAGTAGCAGCCGGCCAGGAAACGGCACAGCTCCTGCCGCGCCAGTGCCAGGTCGGGCACGGCGGGCATCTGCGCGGCGCCGGCCTCAGGCGCGGGCACTGTACTTGCCGATGTAGTGGACATTGGGCTTGGTGCCTTTCTCTTCCAGCAGCCGGAACGACTTTTCCTTGGCCAGGATCATCGAGATCGGCGCCTTCGGGTCTTCCTGGTCGCCGAAGATGCGCGCCTGCGACGGGCAGACTTCCACGCAGGCCGGCTGCAGGCCGTTGAGCGTGCGGTGGTGGCAGAAGGTGCACTTCTCGATGGTGTCGCCCTTGCGCAGCGGCGTGGCGTCGCCCGAGGTGTAGCGGTTCATCATCGGCAGCGGCGCACCCGCCTTGGCCGCCACCTCGGCGCCCGAGGCCGTGCCGCCCGCGATGGCGGCCGTCTTGTCTTCCCAGTAGGGCTGCGTGGGCTTGTCGGCCGGGTTGTAGCTGATGACGCTGTAGGTCTCGCCGGTGAGGCTCTTGCCGTCGAGGTCGTCGTGGCTGTAGGGGCAGGCTTCCTGGCACTGGCGGCAGCCGATGCACAGGCTGTTGTCGGTGAGCGTGATGCCTTCGGGTGTCTTGAAGATCGCCTTGTTGGGCTTCACCGGGCAGGCCTTGATGCAGGGCGCGTCGCTGCAGTGGTTGCACAGCACCGGCATCACGAAGTGCGTCACGTTCGGGAAGGTGCCCTCGGTGCGCATGATGAAGTCGGCCCAGTTGTGGCTCTGGCCGTCGCCGCGGTCGGCGGTGTTGTTCTCGGTCTTGCAGGCGAATGCGCAGGCGCCGCAGCCCGCGCACCTCGCCAGGTCGATGACCATTCCAAGTCTTGTCATGATGAATTCCTCGAGTGCGGTGGACGGGCTCAGGCCTTGACGATCTTCACGCCGGTGAAACCACCGTTGCGCGCCGTCGAGCCGCTGAGCCTGTCGTAGTCGTCGACCAGGATCTCGTTGTTGTTGCCGCCGATGGTGGCCTCGCGCCCGAACTTGCCGGTGGCCACGCGGCCGTAGGCCCAGTGGCCCTGGCCGTAGCACTTGGTCACCGTGCCGGGGCGGATGCCTTCCCACAGCTTGAGTTCGCTGACGATGCTGCCGGCCATCGAGCTGATCTTCACCCTGTCGCCGGTCTTCAGGCCCAGCCTGGCACCGTCAGCCGGGTTCATCTTCAGCACGTCGGCGTAGGAGACGTCACCCGGGTCGACCTTCTTGAATTCCTGGTACCAGGGCAGGTTGGCGCTGCGGCCCTCGCGGTTCAGGCGCGACTTGTAGTCGACGAACTCGAAGGGGTAGTCGGCCGCGCTGCCATGGCGCTTGGGTGCTTCGTAGTGCGGCACGAAGGCCACTTCGCCGCGTGCCAGGTAGCCGCTGACGTTCAGGATGTCGTCGACCGTGGTCTCGTACTTCTTCGCGTGCTCCTCCAGGCCCTTCTTCAGCGCCTCGCTGTAGAACTCGAACTTCTTCGTGGGGGTGGCGAACTTGCCGCCCCAGCCCTTCTTCAGCGTGTACTTCGGGCCGCTGAACATGCCCTTGGCCTTGAAGTCGGCCCAGCCCTGGATGGGGGCGTCGCCCTTGAGCGGCTCCTTGGCCATCCAGAACGGCGCGCTGCTGATCTTGGCGGCGATCTCGTTGAACTCGGCCGCCGTGGTCGGCAGCTTGCCCGTCTCGGGATCTTTGAACTCCTGCGCGTAGTAGTCGAAGAGGTTGGGGAAGCCCTTGGCCTTGAGCTTCTCGGCCAGCAGCCACATCACCTCGGTCTCTTCCTGCTTCACGTCCCACAGGCGCTTGACGGCGCCCTGCTGGATCGACGCGTAGCCGTGGCCGTTGCCCATGTTGGTGACGATCGACCAGCCCTCGGACGAGTTGAAGGTGGACGGCAGCACGATGTCGGCGAACTGCGTCATCTCCGACGGGTTGGTCACCAGATGCACGAAAAACGGCACCTTGGCCATCACCTTGTCCCAGCGGTCGGCGCCGGTGCACGAGAAATTGAAATTGGCCCACGAGGCGAGGAAGACCTTCACCGCACCCGGGTCCTTCAACATGCCGTTGGCGATGTTGTTGGTGACCACGCCGCTGCCGGGCCTGGCGTTCATCATCGCCGGCATGTCCTTGGCACCGCGGCCGTCGAGCTTCTTGCCCTTGCTGCCGGCCTTGGCCACCTCGTCGACGTACTTGTCGGCACTCGCGAACCTGCCCACCGGCACGCTGCTGCTCTGCCACACGCCGCCTTCGACGTCGATGGCGCCCAGCAGGCCGTTGAGCGCGTGCACCGCCATCGCGCTGTAGGTGCCGCGCGGGTGCATCGCCGCGCCGGGGCCCATCCAGACGGCGGTCTTCGGTGCGGCCTTGCCCATGGCGCGCGCCACGCGCAGGATCTGCGCCGCCGGGATCAGGCTTTCCTTCTCGCCCCAGGCCGGCGTGCGGTCCTTCAGCTCCAGGTTCCACCACTTCACCAGGCCGTGCGTCTCCTTCTCGGCGAAGGCCGCTTCGTCCACCATTTGGCCGGCGACGAAGAGGTTCTTGCCGTCCTTGAAGTCGCCGACGAATTCGCGGTTCCACAGGCCTTCCGTCAGCAGCACGTGGGCGATGGCACCGGCCAGCGCGCCGTCGCTGCCGGCCTTCAGCGGCAGCCACTCCTGGGCCTTGGCCGCGGCATTGCTCAGCCGCGGATCGACGGCGATGACGGTGCCGCGCTTGACGATCTCGTGGAAGCGGTGGATGGTGTTGGGCACCATGCGGTTGGAGGCCAGCGGGTCGCAGCCCCAGACCACCAGGCACTGGGTCTTTTCCAGGTCGTAGTCGCGGTAGCCGTAGAAGCCCTGGGTCAGCCCCGGCCCCATCTTCTCGGCTTCGGCGCAGATGGCGCTGTGCGAGAAGTAGTTGGCCGTGCCCCAGATCTTGGGCAGCGCGCCGTACATCAGGTCGGTGGAGGTGGGCGAGTAGCGCCCGCGCACGTACATCAGCCTGCCCGGCTCGCCGGCGCGGCGCAGCTCCATCATCTTCTCGGCCACCGTGTCCAACGCCTCGTCCCAGCTGATGGGCACGAACTTCGGGTCCACGCCCCGGCCCTTGACGGGGTTGGTGCGCTTCATCGGCGTCTTCACGCGGTCGGGGTCGTAGGTCTGCTGCGGGATCATGTGGCCGCGCGGGCAGACATAACCGTGATTCGTCTTGGACAGCGGGTTGCCGCGCACCCTCACCGCGCGCCCGTCCTGCACGAAGATCTGGATCGCGCACCACTGCGTGCAGCCCTGGCACGTGCTGCCGACCCAACCCCCCTGCGATGGCGCCGAAGGCTTGGCCTTGCGGGGGATGAAGGCGCTGGTCACGGGAGCCGCGGGCGGCTGCGTCGTGGCACAGCCCGTGGCCAGCCAGCCGGCGCCGACGCCCGTGGCCATGATGAAGGTTCTTCTCGTCAGCCTCATTGCCTGCTCCTGCTCACCGTCGCGTCTCTCTGCGACAGAGCACAGTCTCGACATCGGGCGGGGACGCGTTCTTGACATGTCGCAATGCGGCCCGGAATAACCGCGCTCCAGACGCGGATATGTCCACGCTGGCGCTGTGGCCTGCGGGTCGCGCGCAGGCATCCTGCGGCCCATCGTCGCAAGGCATGGGACTTCCGGGCGATGCAGGTCGGCCAGCACGCTCGGGGCGGCGTCAACGTGGTCCCGGGGGCCGCCAACCGCGACGGTTCGGCAACGGCCGGAACTTCACCGTGCGCGGCGCGCCCGTGCCGGTGACGGGCCCGCGCGGGCGCGAGGGCTGCAGCCACGAAAGCGACGCGCGCGAACCGCTGCGCATGCACGCCGCCGAGGCCATGGATGTGGTGGTGCGGCTGAAGGATCTGGCGGCGCCGGAGCCCGTGCGGCACTCGCTGGCCGCGAAGCTGGAAACGCCGGCCGCCAAGGAAGGCAGGCCGATGCTGGAGGTGCACGACTGGAAGGCGCCGAGCCCGTTTGCCGACATCGCCGGCATGTCGACCTGATGACGGTGTTCATCCACGCCCTGCCGGTGGCCACGGCGCTATAGAGCGTGATGAGCGTGAGCTGATGGCGGTGTCCGAGCGCTTCCGCGAGCTCGGCACGCCGCAGCCCGCGGTCTCGCCGCGCGAGAGGGTCACCGTGCCGCTGCTGGTCGTGGACATGGCCGTGCGGCCAGCCTGCAGCCGGCCTGGCACGCGGCGCGCATGGACCCCATCGAGGCGCCGCGCCACGCCTGACGGAGGCACCCGCGTGTGTCGGACGCCAGTCTCGGGGAACCGCACCGAGCACATGGCCGAGCCGACCACCCGCACTCAGAACGCAAGCCGCAAACCGGCCGTGAGGCTGCGGCCGGGCAGAGGCGCCAGGGTCCGCACCGTGCGAATCGAGCTCGCGCCGTAGGCCAGCTCGTTGCCGACGTTGTGCAGCTTCACGAAGAGTTGCGAGTCCCGCTCAGTCAGGTTCAGCGCATAACTCGCCGACAGATTGACCAGCGTCCAGCCCGCGGTGGCGATGTCCGTCACCGGGACGCGATTTTGCGCACTGGCATGCTGCACCTCCGCGCGGGCGGTCCATCTGCCTTCGGCCAGGCTCACGCCGACCGTCGTGCGGCGCGGTGCCAGCCGCGGCAGCGCGTCACCGCTGTCCTCGTTGCGGCCGCGCACGACGTCGAACCGGGCATCGAGGTCTACGGTACGGACACCCTGCATCGCGCGCCAGGCCCCTTCAAGCTCGACGCCATACAGCCGCGCCCGCACACCCCGGTAGGCGAAGACGGGGAAACTCTCGCCCGCGTCGTCGACGAAGTCCGGTTCGCCTGTGGCGTCGAGGGCGATGTAGTTGGCGAAGCGGCTGTCGAAGACACCCACCTTGAGGCGGTTGGCGCCCGCCTTCCAGCCCAGCGCGAGGTCGAGGGTGCGGCTGCGCTCCAGGCCCTGCTGCCTGTCGCCACGCTCGTAGGCGCTGCTGGCGGCATGCACGCCGTTGGCATAGAGCTCGTAACTCGTCGGCGCCCGCTCCGTGTAGGAGCCGTTCGACGACAGCTGCCACTGCGGGCTCAGGTTCGACACGGCAGCGACTACCGCGCTGCGCGGCGAAAACGCGCGCTCCTCCGGCGGGCCGAACTGAGGATCGGCCCCTTGCGCGTCGCCTTCGGAGCGCACCCGCACCTGCTCGGCGCGCACGCCGACGCCGAGGTGGCCGTTGTCGCCCCAGGTCCAGCGTTCGAGCAGGAAGGCGGCAGCCTGGCGGGTCCGCGTCGACGGCACGAACGCCTCTTCGCCCAGCGCCGAAAGGCGCGCCGAATCGAACTGCATCCCGACGGTGCCCTCGATGCGTGCCGAACCCACGGAGAATGCCCGGTGCACCGCCTCGAACCGCGCATCGCCGCCGCGGGTCTTGAAGGTCGTGCCGACGGCACCGCCGCCCTCGATTTCCTGGTGCCGGTAGTCGGTGCCAGCGGCCTGGCCACGCAGCGTCGTGATGAAGCCGGCGGGCATGCGCACCTCCCCGGCCAGCGCGAACCGGTCGCGGCGCAGCTGGATCGTGATGTCGTCCTTGGCGACGATGCCGTAGTCGTTGCGGTAGGTGTCGACGCTGGCGCCGAGATAACCGCGGTCCCAAACCAGCGACCCGCCCAGCGCGCCGCCTTCGGCCTGGCTGGCAGAGTTGCCGATGCGCGTGCGGCGCTCCGTGCTGCCGTTGCCCAGCGGCCGGTCGAAGGCCGGTACGCGCAGGTCGTCGGCATTGCGCGCGAAAACATCGGCATGCAGCGCAAAGCCATCGCCGCCCGCCTCAACCAGGGCCGACGCGGCACGCTCGCTGGCCGCGCCGCCCAGGCGGGCTTCCAGCGCACCGGACAGCCCGTCGATGCGCGCCTTGGGAATGCGATTGTCGATCGCATTGACGACGCCGCCCACCGCGCTGCCGCCATAGAGCAGCGCGGCCGGGCCACGCAGCACCTCGATGCGCTCGACCACCAGCGGGTCGATCGACACGGCATGGTCGAAGCTCAGGCTGGAGACGTCGAGCGAGGCGCCGGCATTGCTCAGCACACGGATGCGGTCGCCGTCTTGGCCACGGATCACCGGCCGGTTGGCGTTCGGGCCGAAGTAGCTGGACGATACGCCGGGCAGGCCGTCCAGCGTCTCGCCGAGCGAGTGGCCGCGGCGAAGTACCAGGCTGGCGCCCGACAGAACGGAAGACGGCGTGGCGAGCTCTGCGCTGCCCAGGGGATTGCCGGTGACGACGACGGTCTCGAGTCTCGGTTGCGCCCAGGCAGGCGCAGCGGCGGCCAGCAGGGCCGCCCAGATGGAGGGTTTCATGCACAAGTCCTGGCCGGCCTCGATGGCCGGCATCAAGCAAAGGGGTGCCAGCAGCGCTGATGCGCTGGCGCAAGCTTGGAGAACTCAGGCCCGGGGCGGGGCGCGCGCTTCGTAGGCCTGCGCTGCGGGGCCTGCGTGCGTCGATGGTGCGGGCGCCGCCAGGCGCGGAAGCGCCCGAGGCACACAGGCGGCCGGCGCGGGTTCCCCGCCCGGTGCCTGGCCGGCGAGCAGGTGGTCGACGAGATGGCAAGCGGGCGTGCCGGCGTCGTGGCCCCACACGTTGTCGCCATCGGCCAAGACAGCGGCCGCCGCAGGCGCGCGCGCATGAGCGATCAAGTGGGCCAGAACCGTCCACTGCCCCAGCAGCAGCGCCAGCAAGGCCACGCCGACGATGCGGCGTGCGGCGTCGCCGGGGCGAAGGGCACTCATGGGCTGGGGGGTGCTTGCATGGCCTCGCAGAATAACCGCTGAGGACGTGCCGGACCGGCTGGCGTTCAGGCGTCGGGGAGTCCCTAGGACCTGCGACGTTCCCGCGATGGATCGAGCGGCAAATGCTCGGCGATGCAGTCGCCGAGCACGCTAGCGAGGTCCGGGCGGCGTCGGCGCCACGTTGCGCACGGCCGCGCCGGGATCCTTCTCGAGCCTGGACAGCGACAGTTCCCATGTCTTGAGCGCCCAGTACGCGCCGAAGGTCCAGATGCCCGCCATCTCCACGAAGAACACGACGCTGCCACCTCGCGCCAGCAGTGCCGCCAGAACGAAGCCGGTGGCCGGGCACAGGACCATCAACACGGCCAGCACGCGATAGGCGCGCCTGAGTTTCGGCACCCGGTGCTTCTGGTCGCCAGGCAGGTAGCTGAGCGAGTGAGAGGCGCATTGCCAGGCGACAATGGCGAGCAGGACGAACAGCGCCGCAGCCGCCACAAAGTGGATCGGCAGGTCGGGCTGCCGCGCGGCCCATTCCAGCACGGCGGGGCAATCCTTGACCAGCTGCACGACACGCTCGTCGCCGGCGAGATCCTTCTCGGTGATGCGCTCCGGAAAGACGGCGACGAACAGCGCGCAAATGGCCGCGGCGTTCAGCAGCGTGTTCTCACGCTGCGTGAGACCCTTGTACAGATGCAGCCCCGCTGCGATGGCGCACAGCGCGCCGACGAAAAAGGTGCGCATCGGGAACTCGGCGCACTGCATGGCCCCGGCCTCGGCCGATGCGCGAGCGGCGAAGAAGTACGCGCTCATCGAGGGCTGCAGCGGCAGGTCGTGGATGAAGCGTCCCCAGAAGTAGAGCCACGCCGGGAAGGCGAAGGCCAGCGCCGCCAGCCCGAATCTCAGCGAGAAGTACGTCTCGGAGAAATGCCGCCACAGTGCCTGCGCATCGGCGGGCGGCGGCTCGTTGTTCATCAGGCTGGTCACCCGGGCGGGCTGCGTGCGGTCCATGCGGTGCTCCTTGCGGATTCGGAAGCGGTGCCGACATGCTGCGCCCATGATTCGCGGCGGCAATCCCTACGTGCCGGGGCGTCGCGCTGCCCCCGATGCGTGCCGACGCACGACCGCAGGGGTCGCCGCCCGCCCGGCCGCGCAAGAGCCACAGTGCACCGGC
>PNKD01000131.1 GCA_013822265.1 Leptothrix sp. (in: b-proteobacteria) | reverse complement strand
TTGTCGTCCACCGCCACCAGGCCCGCGCGCGCACCGGCCTCGATGGCCATGTTGCACACCGTCATGCGGCCTTCCATGCTCAGCGCGCGCATCGCGCTGCCGCCGAACTCTATGGTGTAGCCGGTGCCCCCGGCGGTGCCGATCTTGCCGATGATGGCCAGCACCACGTCTTTCGCGGTGACGCCGCGCCCGAGCGCGCCCTCGACCTTGACGAACATGTTCTTCGCCTTCTTCGCCAGCAGCGTCTGCGTGGCCATCACGTGCTCGACCTCGCTGGTGCCGATGCCGTGTGCCAGCGCGCCGAAGGCGCCGTGCGTGCTGGTGTGGCTGTCACCGCAGACCACCGTCATGCCCGGCAGCACGGCGCCGTTCTCGGGCCCGATGACGTGCACGATGCCCTGGCGCTTGTCGAGGTAGGGGAAATAGGCCGCCGCGCCCGAGGCCTTGATGTTGGCATCCAGCGTGGTGATCTGCAGCTTGCTGATGGGGTCGGTGATGCCGTCGTAGCCGTCGGCCCAGCCGGTGGTGGGCGTGTTGTGGTCGGCCGTGGCGACGATGGAGCTGACGCGCCAGACCTTGCGCCCGGCCAGGCGCAGGCCCTCGAAGGCCTGCGGGCTGGTCACTTCGTGCACAAGGTGGCGATCGATGTAGAGCACGGCGGTGCCGTCTTCCTCGGTGTGAACGACGTGTTCGTCCCACAACTTGTCGTACAGCGTTCGGGCGCTCATGGCGGTTCAGTCTCCAGCGGTGGATTGTCCAACGGCGTTGACCGGTGGGCACAGTGCGTCGACAAAGCGTTGCACCACGGCGGGCAGCACCTCCTGCCGGCGCACGGCCAGCAGGTAGTCGCGCTCGGCCCAGGTGTCGGTCAAGGGCAGCACCTGCACGCGAAAAAGTTGCGCGAAGCGCTGCGCCACGGCCGCCGGCATCACCGCCACGCCCAGCCCGGCTTCCACCAGCTGCGCGATGGCGTCGAAGCCACGCACCTGCAGCCGCGCCTTCAGCGGCCGTCCCTGGCCTTCGGCCTCGGCGCGCATCAGCTCGTGTACCGCGGCGCCGTGGTGCAGGCCGACGATGTCGTGGTCGAGCAGGTCGTTGAAACACACGCTGCCGCGGCCCGCCAGCGCGTGGCCGGGCGGCACCATCGCGGCCAGCGCGCCACGGCGGTAGGTGCGCGTGGCCAGGCGGTTGTCCAGCACGGGCGGCACGAAGATGCCGACGTCGGCGCGGCCTTCGGCCACCGCGGCCTGCACCTCGGCGCTCGTTTGATCTTCGAGACTGATGCGAATCTGCGGATGGGCCTGCGAAAACGCCGCCAGGTCGGGCGGCAGGCACTCGCTGATGGCGCCGGCATTCGCCGCGATGCGCAGGTGGCCCTGGATGCCGCGCGAGAATTCCACCACCTCGCTTTCCAGCGCGTGCAGGCTGTTGCGCAGGCCGCGCACGTGACGCACCAGCGCGCGGCCGGCCTCGGTGGGCTCGACGCCGCGCGCGCGGCGCTCGAACAGCGGCACGCCGAAGCGCGCTTCCAGGTCCGAGAGGCGCTTGCTCGCCGCGGCCAGCGCGAGGTGTTCGCGCTCGGCGCCGCGGGTGATGCTGCGGGTGTCGGCGATGGCCAGCACGAGGTTCAGGGTGGTGAGGTCGAAGCGCATGGCGGCGGGCCGGTGCATGCTGCAGGCGAGACGATAGCTTTCGCAGCAACAACGGCCATGCGCTGATTATCAACGCAGCCTTCGCATACTGCGAAGGCATGCAAGGGCAAACACGCCCACGGTTGCGGCTTGACGCGCGGGGCCGGCCCGTGATCGGCGCGATGCCGACCTGAGGCCGGCGCCGCGCGTCAGCGCCCGAAGATGCCCTTGAGCAGGTCCTTCACGCCAGGCTTGGGCTCTTCCTTCTTCTCGGGTTCGCGCTCGCTGCCGGGGGCACCCGGCATGCCGGACATGTCCATGCCCAGCATGGCCATGGTCTGCGACTTCACGCGCAGCTTCACGGCCCACTGCGGTTCCCAGGGCACCTTGGGGTCGGTGGGCCGTGGTGGATGCGCCAGGTTCAGTTCACTGCCGTAGGCAATCATGCGCAGCATCGCCCCCTGGCCCGGGAACACGCCCTTGGGCACGGTGCAGGCCGTGGCCTTGGGCGCCAGCAGCACCTGTTCCTTGAGCCAGCGGTCGACGGCGGCGTTGGTCTGGTAGTCCAGCAGGCCGAAACCGGTGTCGGGCTGTTCGCTGCTGGTCCAGATGACCATCTCGGCTTCGCCGCGGCCCGCGCCCCCACCCATGCCGGCGATGAAGTAGGCGCGCGCCGTGGGCAGGGCGTCCCACTCCAGCCTGGTGGCACCGCCCTGGTCCTGCCGCCTCAGCTGGATGGGCGGCATCAGGTCTTGCGCGGGTGGAATGCGGAAGCGGAAACCCTCGGGCACGCCGGCGCCGCTGAAGGCATGCTCACCAGCCAGCGTGGCGCCCTCGGGCACCAAACGCGCGTCGTCGGGGCTGGGCCACACGGGGCGGCCCACCGCCGAGTGCGCGCCCCGCTGCGTGGCGCGGCGCGCCTGGAAGAAACGCGCCAGGTCGGCCGGCGTGACGGTGGCGAAGTCGACCACGCGCGGCTGGCCGGCGCGCACGGTCTCGCCGCAGCCCCAGTAGAGCAGCAACCTGCCCTTGGGGCGTTCCTGCTCGGTGGGCTCGACCACCTTGTCGTCGCCGGGCTCGGGCGCGCTGCCCTTGTTTTCCTTCGGCGACTGCAGTTTCAGCGCCGGCACCAGGAAGCCGGCCGGCACCTGCTGGTCGGCCTCGGCCAGTTGCGGGTTGTTGCGCGTGTAGAGCGTGACGTCGACCCAGCGGCCGCCGGGGGCGGTCTGGGTCTGCCCGAAGCGGTTGCCGCCGCCACCGCCGGCGCGGCCAAAGAGGCCGCCGATCATCGCCATCGGGTCGATGCCGCCCGCGCCCAGGCCCGGCATGCCCAAGCCGGCGCCGGTGGCCACGTCGATCCAGGCCTGGGCCAGCGGTGGTTTGACGACCTGTGGCGGGCCCTGCGCCAGCACGCCGGCCGGCAACGCCAGGTTGGCGGCCAGGATCACGGGCGTCAACGGGCGGGCAGCCAGCGCTCGTGGCAGGCGGTGGGCGGAAGACGACATCGTGTTCTCCAGGGGGACGACGAGATGCAGCTTATGCCGGCTCAACGCACCAGCCAAGCGTCAAGCAAGGGAGGCGCCCGAACGGCTTCAGAGCGCGAGAGTCCTTCGGGCGTGCCCGGGCAGCGCGCCAAGAGACGCTTGATCTGGGCGCAAAGCGCAGCCACAGCTCGGGCTATGTCGAGCATTTGCAACGACGAGCAGGTGCTTTTTTTTGGTGTGATGAGCGGGCGTGAACGAAGGACTCTCACGCTCTCAGGCCACGGCGGCGCGCGGCGATGCCGCCGGGCCGAAGCGCAGCAGCAGGTTGTTGGCGGGCATGGCCTGCCGCACCTGCAGCGCCAGGCTGGCCCGCGCTGCGGCCTGCACCACGTCGGCCAGCGCGCGCAGGCCCCAGGCCGGGTTGCGCGCGCGCAGATCGGCGTCGAAGGCGGCGTTGCTGGGTGCCAGCGCTTCGCCGTCGACGACGAAGGGGCCGTAGACCACGACCACGCCTTGGCCACGCAGCGCCCGCGCGGCCCGACGGAAGAACGCCGCGGTGACGGGCCAGGGCGCGATGTGCAGCAGGTTGGCGCAGTAGACGGCGTCGAAGGCTGCGTCGAAGGGCTCCTCTTCGGCCGGCCAGGCCGGCACCATCACGTCGAGTTGCCGGGGCGGCAGCACCTGCGCCAGGCCGGCACAGCGCGCCGCCAGCACCGGCAGGCTGCGCGGCTCGGCCTCGGTGGGCTGCCAGGCCCAGCCGGGCTGCGCCTGCACGAAGTGCGCGGCATGCTGGCCGGTGCCGCTGGCGATCTCCAGCACGCGGGCCTGCGGCGCCAGCCAGCCCGACAGGGCCTGCAGGATGTGCGGCGCGTTGCGCTCGGCGGCGGCGCTGAACGGCAGGGCGGCCAATCCGGCCGCGGACAATGGGGTCACCGGCATGGCGCCGATTGTGGTGCGCCGCGCCCGCCCCGACCATCACCCTCGCCATCGAAGGAGCCCACATGGCCGCCTACCTGTACGGCAACATCGCCGTCACCGACCCCCAGGCCTACGAGACCTACCGCCAGGAGGTGCCGGCGCTGATCGCTGCCCACGGCGGGCGCTACCTGGTGCGCGGCGGCGCCGCCACGGTGCTGGAGGGGCAGGCCACGCCGCAGCGGCAGGTGATCCTCGAATTCCCCGACATGGCGCACCTGCAGGCCTTCTACAACGCGCCCGACTACCAACGCCTGCTCAAGATCCGCCAGGCGGCATCGACCGGCACGTTGATCGCCATCGAAGGCGTCTGAGCGCGCACGCGGCACGGCGTGGCGCCGCAGCGCGGCATCAAGCCGCGGCGGCGCGCGCCTCGAGGTCGGCCTTCAGCGACGGCGCCAGGCGCAACTCGCGCGCCAGCGCGTCGAGGTAGGCACGCTCCATCGTGCTGGTCTCGTCGACCACCAGCAGGCTGGCGAGGTAGATCTCGGCGGCCATCTCGGGGCCGCTGGCGGCGGCAGCCACGTCGGCAGGTTCGACCGGGCTGGCCAGTTCGGCGTCCACCCAGTCGCGCGTGGCGGCGTCGGCCTCGATGCGCTGCATCTCGGCATGAACGAGGCCGCGTTCGCGTTCGTCCATGTGGCCGTCGGCCTTGGCCGCGGCGATCAACGCCTTCAGCATCGCGCGGCTGTGGGCCGCGAGCTGCGGCGCCGGCAGTGCGGCAAAGGTCGTGGGCGTAGCCGGCACCTGCACCTGCACCGGCACCGGCGGCGCGGCCGCCGTGGTGGTGCGCGCCTGCTGTGCCTGGTGGTCCTGGTAGGCCTTCCAGGCCAGCGCCCCGAGCGCCGCCACGCTGCCGTACTTCAGCACCGCGCCGCCCATGCGCCGGCCCCGCTTGCTGCCCACCAGCAGGCCCAGCACGCCACCGGCCGCGGCGCCGGTGGCGTACTTGGTCAGGTCTTCGCGCTGCGGCGTGCCCTGGGCGGGCAGGCCGGACCTGAGCATTTGTTCGAGCAGGGAAAAGGCGCTCATCGGGCGGGCTCCATCACGGTCGAAAGGAACACTGTAGCCAAGCCGGGGAAGCCGCACACCGGCTCGGGCCTGCAACACGGCCGGTCGGCCGGTCGCGGCCCGACGGGCGGCGCGAAATTGCCTCAACGCAGCGGCGGCAGTTCCAGGTTGTCGATGAGCCGGGTGCGGCCCAGGCGCGCGGCAGTCAGCACCACCAGCGCCTCGCCAGGCGCACCAAGTGGCTCGGCCAGGTCGTGCTGGCGGCGCAGCGCCACGTAGTCGGGGGCCCAGCCGCGCTCGCGCAGCGCGGCCAGCGCGCGCGCCTCCTGCGCCTTGAAGTCGCGCGCGCCGGCCTGCACTTGCGCCGCCAGCTCGCGCAGCGCACGCGCCAGCGCCGGCGCCTCGGCGCGTTCGGCCGCCGAGAGGTAGCCGTTGCGCGACGACAGCGCCAACCCGTCGTCGGCGCGCGCCGTCTCGCCGCCCAGCACCTGCACCGGCAGCGCCAGCTGGCTCACCATGCGGCGCACCACCATCAGCTGCTGGTAGTCCTTCTTGCCGAACACCGCCAGCCGCGGCTGCACGGCGTTGAACAGCTTGAGCACCACGGTGCACACGCCGCCAAAGAAGCCGGGGCGGAAGGCACCTTCCAACACGTCGGCCAGCGCCGGGTCGGGGTGCAGCCTGAAGGTCTGCGGCTCGGGGTAGAGCTCGGCCTCGTTCGGTGCGAACAGCAGGTCGCAGCCGGTGGCCTGCAGCAGCTCGGCGTCGCGCTGCAGCGTGCGCGGGTAGCTGTCGAAGTCTTCGTGCGGCGCGAACTGCAGCCGGTTGACGAAGATGCTGGCCACCACCGGGCCGCCGCCGGCGGCGTCGGCCTGCTGCCGCGCTTGCCGCACCAGCGCCAGGTGGCCTTCGTGCAGGTTGCCCATGGTCGGCACGAAGGCCGGCGCGCCGCCGGCGGCGGCCACGGCCTCGCGCAGCTCGGCAATGGTGTGCAAGGTCTTCATGGTCGGGCCCGGTGCTGCTCAGTAGCCGTGCAGCGCCGGGTCGGGGAAGCTGCCGTCCTTGACCGCCGCCACGTAGCGGCGCACGGCCTCGGCCACGGGGTTCTCGCCCGTCGGCACATCGGCGATGAAGTTGCGCACGAAGCGCGGCACGGCGTTGCCGTTCAGGCCCAGCATGTCGTGCAGCACCAGCACCTGGCCGGCGGTGCCGGGGCCGGCGCCGATGCCGATGACGGGGATGGGCAGCGCCGCCTGCAGCGCGTTGGCCACGGCCGTGGGCACGAGTTCGAGCACCAGCATCGCCGCGCCCGCGGCGGCCAGCGCCTTCGCGTCGGCCAGCAGCCGCGCGGCCGCGGCCTCGTCGCGGCCCTGCACGCGCCAGCCGCCCAGGGCGTGCACCGACTGCGGCGTCAGGCCGAGATGGGCGCAGACCGGGATGCCGCGTTCCACCAGCTCGGCCACGATGGGCACCGTCCAGCCACCGCCTTCGAGCTTGACCATGTGCGCGCCGGCCTGCATCAGGCGCACGGCGCTGTCCACGGCCTGCGCCGGGCTGCTCTGGTAGCTGCCAAAGGGCAGGTCGGCGATGACCCAGGCCTTGCTGCGGCCACGCACCACGCAGGCCGTGTGGTAGGCCATCTCCTCCAGCGTCACCGGCAGTGTCGAGTCGCGGCCCTGCAGCACCATGCCCAGCGAGTCGCCGATCAGCAGCACGTCGACGCCGGCCGCGTCGAGCAGCGACGCGAAGGTGGCGTCGTAGCAGGTCAGCATGGCGATCTTCTCGCCGGCGGCGTGCATGGTGCGCAGGCGGTGCAGGGTGACGGGCTTGCGGTCGCTCATGGGGTGTATTCCCGGTCGGCTGGGGTGGTCGGGGGCGCGAAGCATAAGCCCCGCGCCGTGACACCGAGGTGTCTCGCTGCGGGGCGGGCTATGACAGGGCGGCCACCACCTCGGGCGGCGCCTGCACGAGCTCGATCAGCACCCCTTCGCCACCGATGGGAAATTCGTCGCTGGCCTTGGGGTGGATGAAGCAGATGTCGTGGCCGGTGGCGCCCTTGCGGATACCACCGGGGGCGAAGCGCACGCCGCGGGCCGTCATCCACTCGACGGCCCTGGGCAGGTCGTCGACCCACAGCCCGACGTGGTTCAGCGGCGTGGCGTGCACGGCCGGCTTCTTCTCGGGGTCGAGCGGCTGCATCAGGTCGACCTCGACGGCATGCGCGCCCTGGCCCAGCGCGCAGATGTCCTCGTCGACGTTTTCGCGCTCGCTGACGAAGCTGCCCTTGACGGCGAGGCCCAAGATGTCGACCCACAGCCGCTGCAGCCTGCGCTTGTCGGGGCCGCCGATGGCGACCTGCTGCAGGCCGAGGATGCGGAAGGGCTTGTCCATGGGTGCCTCCTCGTTCAGGCGAAGCTCAGGATGGGCTGGTCGACGGCCAGGCTCTCGCCCTTGCCGGCCAGCAACTCGGCCACGGTGCCATCGTGCGCGGCGGTGAGGATGTTCTCCATCTTCATCGCCTCGATGACGGCCAGGCGCTCGCCGGCCAGCACCTTCTGGCCCGGCACCACCGCCAGGTCCACCAGCAGCCCGGGCATGGGCGAGAGCAGGAACCGGCTCATGTCGGCGGGCGGCTTGAAGGGCATCACGCGCAGCAGCTCGGCGGCGCGCGCGCTCATCACCTGGGCCTCGATGCGCAGGCCGTTGTGCTCGACACGCAGCCACAGGCCGTGGCGCTCGATCTGCGCCGTGAACGGCTGGCCGTTGCACAGGCCGTGAGCGCGAATGCCGCCGAACTGCCAGTCGCTGGTGAGCTGGTAGTTCTTGGCGCCCATCTCGACGGTGATGGTCTCTTCACTGCGGATGCGCACCGGCATGTAGGTGTGCCGCCCCTCGTCGCCCCTGACGGCGACGACAAAGTACTCGCCGATGACGACGCCGTGCCCGGCCAGCTGGCCGCTGATGCCTGCGGCGCGCTCGCGGTAGCGGCGCCAGGCCGCGGCGGCCAGCGCGACGAGGAAGTCGGGGTCGTCGTGCGGCACGTCTTCGGCGCGGAATCCGGCGCCGTACTGCTCGGCGATGAAACCGGTGTTGAAGTCGCCGGCGACGAACTTCGGGTGCGCCAGCAGCGCCGCCTGGAACGGGATGTTGCTGGCCACGCCGCGGATCACGAAGCCGTTGAGCGCCTCGCGCATGCCGGCGATGGCGTCAAAGCGGTCGCGGCCGTGCACGATGAGCTTGGCGATCATCGAGTCGTAGAACATCGGGATCTCGCCGCCTTCGTAGACGCCGGTGTCCACACGCACGCCGCCGCCTTCGAGCGTGCGGCCGGCCTCGTCGAAAGTGGCCGGCACCGGCCGCGCCGCCTCCATGGTCTGCGGCGGCGGCAGGTAGCGCACCAGGCGGCCGGTGGAAGGCAGGAAGCCGCGAAACGGGTCTTCGGCGTTGATGCGGCACTCGATCGCCCAGCCGCGGCGGGGGATCTGCTCTTGCGTGAACGGCAGCCTCTCGCCGGCAGCCACGCGCAGCATCATCTCGACGAGGTCGATGCCGGTGATGCTCTCCGTCACCGGGTGCTCGACCTGCAGCCGCGTGTTCATCTCCAGGAAGTAGAAGCTCTGGTCCTTGCCGACCACGAACTCCACCGTGCCCGCGCTCTGGTAGTCCACGGCCCGGGCCAGCGCCACGGCCTGCTCGCCCATGGCCTTGCGCGTGGCCTCGCTGATGAAGGGCGAAGGCGCCTCCTCGATCACCTTCTGGTGGCGGCGCTGGATCGAGCACTCGCGCTCCTGCAGGTAGACGATGTTGCCGAAGGCGTCGCCCAGCACCTGGATTTCGATGTGGCGCGGCTCCTCGACGTACTTCTCGATGAACACGCGGTCGTCGCCGAAGCTGTTGCGCGCCTCGTTGCGGCAGCTGCTGAAGCCCTCGAAGGCCTCCTTGTCGTCGCGGGCCACGCGCAGGCCCTTGCCGCCGCCGCCGGCGCTGGCCTTGATCATCACCGGGTAGCCGATGTCGCGCGCGATCTTCACCGCCTCCTCGGGCGTGGCGATGGCCTCGTTCCAGCCCGGGATGGTGCTGACCAGCGCCGCCTTGGCCAGTTTCTTGGAGGCGATCTTGTCGCCCATGGCCGCGATGCTGTGGTGCTTGGGGCCGATGAAGACGATGCCCATGTCCTCGACGCGGCGCGCGAAGTCCTCGTTCTCGCTGAGGAAGCCGTAGCCCGGGTGTACGGCCTGCGCGCCGGTGGCCTTGCAGGCGGCGATGATCTTCTCGGCCACCAGGTAGCTCTCGCGCGACGGCGCCGGGCCCAGCAGCACGGCCTCGTCGGCCAGCCCGACATGGCGCGCGTCGCGGTCGGCCTCGGAGTAGACGGCCACCGTGGCAATGCCCATGCGCTTGGCGGTCTTGATGACCCGGCAGGCGATTTCGCCGCGGTTGGCGATCAGTATCTTGGTGAACATGGTGAAGGTCTCCGCCGTCTTCAAAGGGGGATGTTGCCGTGCTTGCGCCACGGGTTTTCGAGCTTCTTGTCGCGCAGCATGGCCAGGCTGCGGCAGATGCGCTTGCGCGTCTCGTGCGGCTGGATCACGTCGTCGATGTAGCCGCGCGCGCCGGCCACGAAGGGGTTGGCGAAGCGCGCCTTGTACTCGGCCTCCTTGGCCGCGAGCTTGGCCGGATCGCCCTTGTCCTCGCGGAAGATGATCTCCACCGCGCCCTTGGCCCCCATCACGGCGATCTCGGCGTTGGGCCAGGCGAAGTTGACGTCGCCGCGCAGGTGCTTGCTGCTCATCACGTCGTAGGCGCCGCCATAGGCCTTGCGCGTGATCACCGTCACCTTGGGCACCGTGCACTCGGCGTACGCGTAGAGCAGCTTGGCGCCGTGCTTGATGATGCCGCCGTACTCCTGCGACGTGCCGGGCATGAAGCCGGGCACGTCGACGAAGGTGATCACCGGGATGTTGAAGGCGTCGCAGAAGCGCACGAAGCGCGCGGCCTTGATGCTGCTCTTGATGTCCAGGCAGCCGGCCATCACCAGCGGGTTGTTGGCGACGATGCCCACGCTCTGGCCGTCCATGCGGCCGAAGCCGATGACGATGTTCTTGGCGTGCTCGCGCTGCAGCTCGAAGAAGTCGCCGTCGTCCACCGTCTTGTAGATCAGCTCCTTGATGTCGTAGGGCTTGTTCAGGTGGTCGGGCACCAGGGTGTCCAGCGACATGTCCAGGCGGTCTGCGGCGTCGCCGCTGTGCCGCACCGGCGGCTTCTCGCGGTTGTTCAGCGGCAGGTAGTTGAAGAAGCGCCGCAGCATCGCCATGGCGTCGACGTCGTTCTCGAAGGCGAGGTCGGCCACGCCGCTCTTGGTGGTGTGCGCGACGGCACCACCGAGCTGCTCGGCCGTGACCTCCTCGTGCGTCACCGTCTTCACGACCTCGGGACCGGTGACGAACATGTAGGACGAATCCTTGACCATGAAGATGAAGTCGGTCATGGCCGGTGAATAAACGGCGCCGCCTGCGCAGGGGCCCATGATCAGGCTGATCTGCGGCACCACGCCGCTGGCCATGACGTTGCGCTGGAAGACCTCGGCGTAACCACCCAGGCTGGCCACGCCCTCCTGGATGCGCGCGCCGCCGCTGTCGTTGAGGCCGATGACGGGCGCGCCGACCTTCATCGCCTGGTCCATCACCTTGCAGATCTTCTCGGCGTGGGCTTCGCTGAGCGCGCCGCCGAAGACCGTGAAGTCCTGGCTGAAGACGAAGACCAGGCGGCCGTTGATCATGCCGTAGCCGGTGACCACGCCGTCGCCGGGGATCTTGTTGTCCTGCATGCCGAACTCGGCGCAGCGGTGCTCGACGAACATGTCCCACTCTTCGAAAGTGCCTTCGTCGAGCAGCAGTTCGAGCCGCTCGCGCGCCGTGAGCTTGCCCTTGGCGTGCTGGGCGGCGATGCGCTTTTCTCCGCCGCCCAGGCGCGCGGCGGCGCGCTTCTGTTCCAGCTGTCTGATGATGTCTTGCATGGTGGTGTCTCGCTGTCGAAGTCGTGTCGGGGAGGGTCGTCAGTCCATCAGGTCGAGCAGCCGCCGCGCCGCCACCGAGGCGGGCAGGCGCCCGGCCGTGACCTCGGCGGCGACGCCGGGCAGCGCCGCCTGCACCGCCGGGTGCTGGCGAAAGCGCTGCTGCAGGCCGGCCTGTATGCGTTCCCACATCCAGGCCTCTTCCTGGCGGCGGCGGCGGCGCGCCGTCTCGCCGCTTTGCTGGCGCGCGTCGCGCTGCGCCGAGACGGCCTGCCAGAACTCGGCCACGCCGCTGCCCGTCAGCGCGCTGAGCTGCAGCACGGGCACCGTGTTGTGGCCGTGCGGTCCCAGGTAACGCAGCGCGCTGGTGATCTGCGCCCGGGCGCGCGTGGCGGCGGCCGCGTCGAGGTCGGCCTTGTTGATGACCACC
>PNKD01000130.1 GCA_013822265.1 Leptothrix sp. (in: b-proteobacteria) | reverse complement strand
AAGGATCGAACATGTCCGCCAAACAGAAGATCCGCATTCGCCTCAAGGCCTTCGACTACAAACTTATCGACCAGTCGGCGCTGGAGATCGTCGACACCGCCAAGCGCACGGGCGCCATCGTCAAGGGCCCCGTGCCCCTGCCGACGCGCATGCAGCGTTTCGACATCCTGCGTTCGCCGCACGTCAACAAGACCAGCCGCGACCAGCTCGAGATCCGCACGCACCAGCGCCTGATGGACATCGTCGACCCCACCGACAAGACCGTGGACGCGCTGATGAAGCTCGACCTGCCGGCCGGCGTGGACGTCGAGATCAAGCTGCAGTAAACCGCCCGTCGAGCGAACAGCGGTTGCGGGTTCGCCCGCGACTGCTACAATCGCCGGCTTTCCCGGGTTCGGCTTGGCTGGGCTTGAGGAACAAACAACCCGACCGTCTTTCGAGATGGGCCGGGCCGCCCCGGCCAATCGATGTCGGGATCGTGAACAAGGCGCCGTCACCCGTGCAGGGCCGGTGCTGGAGAAAAAACCATGAGCATGAGCGAACAGCTCGGCTTGCTGGGCCGCAAGGTGGGCATGACGCGCATCTTCACGGACGATGGCGACACCATCCCCGTGACTGTGCTCGACGTGTCCAACAACCGCGTCACTCAAGTCAAGACCGCGGCCACCGATGGCTACAGCGCGCTGCAAGTCGCGTTCGGAACCAAGAAGGCCAGCCGTGTCAACAAGCCCGCTGCCGGGCACCTGGCCAAGGCCGGTGTCGAGTCGGGCGAAGTCCTCAGGGAATTCCGCGTCACCGCCGAAGTCGCCGGGCAATATGCCCCTGGCGCCGTCGTGCCCGTGAGCGTGTTCGCCGCCGGCCAGAAGGTCGACGTGCAAGGCACGTCCATCGGCAAGGGTTTCGCCGGCACCATCAAGCGCCACAACTTCAGCTCGCAGCGCGCGTCACACGGCAACAGCCGTTCGCACAACGTGCCGGGCTCGATCTCGATGGCGCAGGACCCCGGCCGCGTGTTCCCGGGCAAGAAGATGACCGGCCACATGGGCGACGAGACCGTCACCACCCAGAACCTGGACATCGTGCGTGTCGACGAAGCGCGCTCGCTGTTGCTCGTGCGCGGTGCCGTGCCGGGCAGCAAGAACGGCCATGTGGTCGTGCGCCCCGCCATCAAGGTGCGCGTCAAGAAGGGAGCCCAGTGATGCAGCTCGAGCTCCTCAACGATCAGGGTCAGGCCACGTCCAAGGTCGACGCGCCCGATACCGTGTTCGCCCGCGACTACAACGAAGCGCTGGTGCACCAGGTCGTCGTCGCCTTCCAGGCCAACGCGCGCCAGGGCACCCGTGCCCAGAAGGACCGCGGCGAAGTCGCCCACACCACGAAGAAGCCGTTCCGCCAGAAAGGCACCGGCCGCGCCCGCGCCGGCATGACGTCTTCGCCGCTGTGGCGTGGAGGCGGCCGCATCTTCCCGAACCGCCCTGACGAGAATTTCTCGCAGAAGGTCAACAAGAAGATGTACCGCGCCGGCATGGCGTCCATCCTGTCCCAGCTGGCCCGCGACGGTCGCCTGGCGGTGGTCGACAGCCTCAGCGTCGATGCCCCCAAGACCAAGCTGCTGGCTGCCAAGCTCAAGGCCATGGGCCTCGACTCGGTGCTGGTCATCGCCGACCAGATCGACGACAACCTCGCGCTGGCCTCGCGCAACCTGGCCAACGTGCTGGTGGTCGAGCCGCGTTACGCCGATCCGCTGTCACTCGTCTTCTACAAGAAGGTCCTGGTGACCAAGGGCGCGATCGAGCAGCTCAAGGAGATGTTCGCATGAGCCGCATCAACCCGACTCCGGTCGAGCGCAAGTTCGACGAAGGCCGTCTGGCCCAGGTGCTGGTGGCGCCGATCATCTCCGAGAAGGCCACGCGCCTGGGTGAGAAGCAGAACCAGGTGCTGTTCAAGGTGCTGCGTGATGCGACCAAGCCAGAGATCAAGGCTGCCGTCGAGCTGATGTTCAAGGTCGAGGTGGCCTCCGTCACCACGACCATCCAAAAGGGCAAGGTCAAGCGCTTCGGCCGCACCATCGGCCGCCGCGACCACGTCAAGAAGGCGTTCGTCGCGTTGAAGCCGGGCCAGGAGCTCAACTTCTCCGGGGAGGCCGCGTAATCATGGCTGTCATCAAGGTAAAGCCCACATCGCCCGGCCGTCGTGCCGTGGTGAAGGTGGTGCACAAGCACCTGCACAAGGGTGCCCCGGAAGCTTCGCTGCTCGAGCCGCAGAAGCAGAACTCCGGCCGCAACAACAACGGCCACATCACGATGCGCCACAAGGGCGGTGGTCACAAGCACCACTACCGTGTCGTCGACTTCGTGCGCAACAAGGACGGCATCCCGGCGAAGGTCGAGCGTATCGAGTACGACCCCAACCGCACCGCCCACATCGCGCTGCTGTGCTATGCCGACGGCGAGCGCCGCTACATCATCGCGCCGCGCGGCGTCGAGACGGGTGCCACGCTGCTGAGCGGTGCCGAGGCGCCGATCAAGGCCGGCAACACGCTGCCCATCCGCAATATCCCGGTGGGCTCGATCGTGCATTGCGTGGAGATGATGCCGGGCAAGGGCGCGCAGATCGCGCGTTCGGCTGGCACCAGCGTCACGCTGATGGCACGCGAAGGCATTTACGCCCAGTTGCGTCTGCGTTCGGGTGAGGTTCGCAAGATCCACATCGACTGCCGCGCAACCATCGGCGAAGTCAGCAACGAAGAGCACAGCCTGCGCCAGTACGGCAAGGCCGGCGCCATCCGCTGGAAGGGCATCCGCCCGACCGTGCGCGGTACCGCCATGAACCCGGTCGACCACCCGCACGGTGGCGGCGAGGGCAAGACGGGCGAAGGCATGCCGCAGGTGTCGCCGTGGAACACCCTGACCAAGGGCTTCCGCACTCGCAGCAACAAGCGTACGCAGGCGATGATCGTCTCGCGTCGCAAGAAGTGAGGCCTGAGGGAACACCACCATGACGCGTTCACTCAAGAAGGGTCCCTTCGTGGACCAGCACCTGATGGCCAAGGTCGAGAAGGCCTCTGCCATCAAGGACAAGAAGCCGATCAAGACCTGGTCGCGCCGCAGCACCATCCTGCCCGAGTTCATCGGCCTGACGGTGGCCGTGCACAACGGCAAGCAGCACGTGCCCGTGTACGTGACCGACCAGATGGTCGGCCACAAGCTCGGCGAGTTCGCCCTCACCCGCTTGTTCAAGGGTCACCCCGCGGACAAGAAGGCCAAGCGCTAAGGAGCCGCAGCGATGGAAACCAAAGCAAGCGTGCGTGGCGTGCGCCTCTCCGTGGACAAGGGCCGGCTCGTCGCCGACATGATCCGCGGCAAGAAGGTCGACCAGGCCATCAGCATCCTGCAGTTCACGCAAAAGAAGGCCGCCGGCATCATCAAGAAGGCCGTCGAGTCTGCGGTGGCGAACGCCGAGCACAACGACGGTGCCGACATCGACGAACTCAAGATCAAGTCGATCTACGTCGAGCAGGGCGCCGTGCTGAAGCGCTTCTCCGCCCGGGCCAAGGGCCGCGGCGCGCGCATCAGCAAGGGCACCTGCCACATCTTCGTGACCGTCGGCAACTGAGGAACGGACAAGAACATGGGACAAAAAATCCACCCGACCGGCTTCCGCCTCGCCGTCACGCGTGCCTGGCAGAGTCGCTGGTTCGCCACCAAGGCCAACTTCGCGACCATGCTCGCCGAAGACCTGAAGGTGCGTGACTACCTGAAGACCAAGCTCAAGAGCGCCGCCGTTTCGCGCATCCTCATCGAGCGCCCCGCCAAGAACGCTCGCATCACCATCTTCTCGGCGCGCCCGGGCGTGGTGATCGGCAAGAAGGGCGAGGACATCGAGAACCTGAAGGCCGAACTGGGCCGTCGCCTGGGCGTGCCGGTGGCCGTCAACATCGAAGAGATCCGCAAGCCGGAAGTCGATGCGCAGCTGATCGCCGACAGCATCACGCAGCAGCTCGAAAAGCGCATCATGTTCCGCCGCGCCATGAAGCGCGCGATGCAGAACGCGATGCGCCTGGGTGCCCAGGGCATCAAGATCATGAGCTCGGGACGCCTGAACGGCATCGAGATCGCGCGTTGCGAGTGGTACCGCGAAGGCCGCGTGCCGCTTCACACCCTGAAGGCCGACATCGACTACGGCTTCAGCGAAGCCAAGACGACCTACGGCGTGATCGGCGTGAAGGTCTGGGTCTACCGCGGCGATCGCCTGGCCAATGGCGAAGCGCCCCAGTTGCCCAAGACCGAAGCCGACGGTGAGCGCCGCGACCGCCGTGGCCCGCGTCCCGGCGACCGTCCGGGCGCCCCGGGTGGCCGTGGCCGCCCTGGTGGCGACCGTGCGCCGGCACCGCGTGGCGAAGTCACTACCGCGGCAACAGCGCCTGCATCACCGGCAGCCGACGGCCCCAGTGGCCCGAAAGGCCCCGCAGTCAAGCGCGTGCGCCGCGCCGCCCCGGCCACACCGGCGGCTGGCGAGACCAAAGGAGAATAACGATGCTGCAACCCGCACGTCGCAAGTTCCGCAAGGAACACAAGGGCCGCAACACCGGCATCGCCACGCGTGGCGCCGCCGTATCGTTCGGCGACTTCGGCCTCAAGGCCACCGAGCGCGGCCGCATCACGGCGCGCCAGATCGAAGCCGCCCGCCGCGCCATCAGCCGCCACATCAAGCGTGGCGGCCGCATCTTCATCCGCATCTTTCCGGACAAGCCGATCTCGCAAAAGCCTGCCGAAGTGCGCATGGGCAACGGCAAGGGCAACCCCGAGTACTACGTGGCTGAAATCCAGCCGGGCAAGGTGCTGTACGAAATCAACGGCGTGCCGGAACAGTTGGCCCGCGAGGCCTTCCAGCTGGCTTCGGCCAAGTTGCCGTTGCGCTGCACCTTCGTCGCGCGCCAAGTCGGCGCCTGACCAGGATCACACATGAGCAAGACATCTGAACTGCGTGCCAAGGACGTCGCCGCGCTGGAGAAGGAAGTCTCCGACCTGCTGAAGGCCCATTTCGGCCTGCGCATGCAGAAGGCGACCCAACAGCTCACGAACCACACGCAACTGGGCAACACGCGGCGCGGCATCGCCCGCGCGAAGACCATCATCGCGGAAAAGAAGAGGGCCGCCAAATGAGCGAAGCACAAGCCGCCACCCCGACCACCGCGCCGGTGAAGAACACGCGCACGCTGGTCGGCCGCGTCGTCAGCGACAAGCGCGCCAAGACCGTCACCGTGCTGGTCGAGCGCCGCACCGCGCACGAGCTCTACGGCAAGATCGTCGCCAAGTCGCGCAAGTACCACGCGCACGACGAGAAGGGCGAGTTCAAACTGGGCGATCTGGTCGAGATTGCCGAAGGCCGTCCGATCAGCAAGACCAAGTCCTGGACCGTGACGAAGCTGCTCGAGAAGGCCAAGCTCGTCTGAGTCGGCCAGGGCCCCAAGGCCCTGCCCGCACACCGAACGGCCGGACACTGGAAACTCCAGGTCCGGTCGTTTTCCTTGTGGCGCCACATCGATGCCGGATGTGGGCCGCGGCCGCGCTGCAACCAGGATTGCGGCGTTCGTCACCCCTACCAGGAGAATCACATGCTGAAAGTCGGAGACACACTGCCCGCGGGCACACTCAGCGAGTTCATCGAGGTCGAAGGCGACGGTTGTTCGCTCGGTCCGAACACGTTCGCCATCGAAAAGCTCACAGCGGGCAAGACGATCGCCATCTTCGCGCTGCCCGGGGCGTTCACGCCCACGTGCTCGGCCAAGCATGTGCCCGGTTACGTCGCGCAGGCCGACGCACTGAAGGCCGCGGGTGTCGACGAGATCTGGTGCCTGTCGGTCAACGACGCTTTCGTGATGGGCGCCTGGGGGCGCGACCAGAAGACGGCGGGCAAGGTGCGCATGATGGCCGACGGCAGCGCGGACTTCGCCAAGGCCACCGGGCTGACACTGGACCTCACGGCGCGCGGCATGGGTCTGCGCTCTGGCCGCTACTCGATGCTCGTCGTCGATGGCGTGGTCAAGTCGCTCAACGTCGAAGCGCCTGGCAAGTTCGAGGTCAGTGACGCCAACACCCTGCTGGCGCAGGCCAAGGCCTTGAACGCCTGAAAAACTTCGCGTGCCCGCTTGACGGCGCGCGCGCGGAATTGGCATAATTGTCGGCTTCGCTGTTCGTGCCGGGCAGCTGCTCTAACGCAGACCCTGGCGCGAGACAGATCCACCCATACACGGGCCCAAGACTGACCGATGCGGTTGTGCCGCAGCGGGGCAAGTTGGGGAGAACAAATGATCCAAATGCAATCGCGGCTCGACGTGGCCGACAACACGGGTGCCAAGTCCGTCATGTGCATCAAGGTGCTGGGCGGCTCCAGGCGTCGCTATGCCGGCATCGGCGATGTCATCAAGGTCAGCATCAAGGAAGCCGCGCCGCGTGGCCGCGTGAAGAAGGGCGAGGTCTACAGCGCCGTCGTCGTTCGCACCGCCAAGGGCGTGCGCCGCCAGGACGGCTCGCTGATCCGCTTCGATGGCAATGCCGCCGTGCTGTTGAACGCCAAGCTCGAGCCGATCGGCACCCGCATCTTCGGGCCGGTGACGCGCGAACTGCGCACCGAGCGTTTCATGAAGATCGTCTCGCTGGCCCCCGAAGTTCTGTGACGTGCTGTAAAGCGCCGCTCCTCTAGGACCCGACCATGAACAAGATTCGCAAAGGCGACCAGGTCATCGTGACCGCCGGCCGCGACAAGGGCAAGCGCGGCACCGTCTCGCTGCGCGTCGACGAGACGCACATCGTCGTCGACGGCGTGAACGTGGCCAAGAAGCACGTCAAGCCCAACCCGCTCAAGGGCACGACCGGTGGCGTGGTCGACAAGACCATGCCCATCCACCAATCGAACGTCGCGATCTGGAATCCGGCGTCCGGCAAGGCCGACCGCGTCGGCATCAAGCTGTTGAGCGCGGAAGAGCAGGCGGCCCGCAAGACCAAGGAAAAGGGCGTCCGCGTCTACAAGTCCAGCGGTCAAGAGATCAAGGCGTAACTGCAATGGCAAAGAAACAAGCAGCAGCGGCCCCGGCGGGCCCCGCCAACCAGGGGCCGGCGCCCCAGGCCCGCCTGCGGGCCATCTATCGCGAGAAGATCGTGCCCGAGCTGATGGCCAAGTTCGGCTTCACCTCGGTCATGCAAGTGCCGCGCCTGCAGAAGATCACCCTGAACATGGGTGTGAGCGAAGCCGTCAGCGACAAGAAGGTGATGGACAACGCGGTCGGCGACCTGACCAAGATTGCCGGACAGAAGCCGGTGGTCACGATGAGCAAGCGTCCGATCGCCGGCTTCAAGATCCGCGAAGGCCAGGCCATCGGCACGATGGTCACGCTGCGCGGCGTGCGCATGTACGAGTTCCTCGATCGTTTCGTCACCGTGGCCCTGCCGCGGGTGCGCGACTTCCGGGGCATCTCGGGTCGCAGCTTCGACGGCCGCGGCAACTACAACATCGGCGTGAAAGAGCAGGTCATCTTTCCCGAGATCGAGTACGAAAAGATCGATGTCATCCGCGGGATGAACATCAGCATCACGACAAGTGCAAAGAACGACGACGAGTGCAAGGCGCTGTTGACGGCGTTCAAGTTCCCGTTCAAGAACTGAGGGCAGCTGAGACCATGGCCAAAACATCCGTCAAGCAGCGCGAAGAAAAGCGCGAGAAGCTGGTCGCCAAGTACGCGAAGAAGTACGCCGAGTTCAAGAGCGCGGCCAACGACGCCAAGCTGACCGACGAAGAGCGCTACGCCGCCCGCCTGCAGTTGCAGCAGCTGCCGCGCAATGCCTACCCGACCCGCCTGCGCAACCGTTGCGCCCTCACGGGCCGCGGCCGCGGCACCTTCCGCATGTTCGGCCTGGCCCGCAACAAGATTCGCGAGCTCGCCTTCAAGGGCGACATTCCCGGCGTGGTCAAGGCCAGCTGGTAATTCGGCGAGAAGAGCAGGAGCAATTTCATGAGCATGAGTGATCCCATCGCCGACATGCTGACCCGCATCCGCAATGCGCAAGCAGTGGACAAGTCAGCGGTCAAGATGCCCTCTTCCAAGTTGAAGGTGGCCATCGCCCAGGTGCTGAAGGACGAGGGCTACATCGACGGTTACGCCGTGCGTGAAGAGACCGGCAAGCCCGAACTCGAGATCGCGCTGAAGTACTACGCCGGCAAGCCGGTGATCGAGCGTATCGAGCGCGTCAGCCGTCCGGGCCTTCGCATTTACAAAGGCCGTGACGCCATTCCGCAGGTCATGAACGGCCTCGGTGTGGCCATCGTGACCACGCCCAAGGGCGTGATGACCGACCGCAAGGCTCGCCAGACCGGTGTCGGTGGCGAAGTCCTTTGCTACGTCGCTTAAAGGGAGCACTGAAATGTCCCGCGTAGGAAAGATGCCCGTCGCCGTGCCGCAAGGCGTGGACGTGGCCATCACGGCAGACCAGATTTCTGTCAAGGGCAGCAACGGCACCCTGGTGCGCAAGCTGAACCCGCTCGTCAGCATCAAGCTCGATGCCGGCACGCTGACGTTCGCCCCGGCCAACGACAGCGCCGCGGCCGACGCCATGAGCGGCACGATGCGCGCACTGGTGGCCAACATGGTCGGCGGCGTGAGCAAGGGCTTCGAGAAGAAGCTCAGCCTGGTCGGTGTGGGCTTCCGTGCCCAGGCCGCTGGTCAGAAGCTGAACCTGCAGATCGGTTTTTCGCACCCGGTGGTGAAGGACATGCCTGCGGGCATCAAGGTCGCCACCCCGACGCAGACCGAGATTGTCATCAGCGGTCCCGACCGCCAGGTCGTGGGTCAACTGGCCGCCGAGGTGCGTGCCTTCCGTCCGCCCGAGCCGTACAAGGGCAAGGGCATCCGCTACGTGGGTGAACGCGTGGTGCTGAAAGAGACGAAGAAGAAGTAAGGAGCGTAGCCATGAGCATGACCAAGAAGGAACAACGCCTGCGCCGTTCGCGCCAGACCCGCGTGCGCATCGCGCAGCAGGGCACGGTGCGGCTGGCAGTGCACCGCTCGAACCTGCACATCTACGCCAGCATCGTGTCTGGCGACGGTACGCAGGTGCTGGCCAGTGCCTCCACGGCCGAGAAGGAAGTGCGCGAGCAACTCGAGGGCAAGGGCGGCAACGTGACCGCAGCCACCGTGATCGGCAAGCGCATCGCCGAAAAAGCCAAGGCCGCCGGCATCGAGAAGGTCGCTTTCGACCGCTCGGGCTTCGCCTATCACGGCCGCGTCAAGGCGCTGGCAGAGGCGGCTCGCGAAGCCGGCCTGCAGTTCTAAGCCGCGCAGCACAGGAAACACCAAATGGCAAAGTTCACTCCCCGCGCGCAGACCGAAGCGAACGACGACGGGCTCAAGGAAAAGATGATCGCGGTCAACCGCGTCACCAAGGTCGTCAAGGGTGGCCGCACGCTGAGCTTCGCGGCGTTGACCGTGGTCGGCGATGGCGACGGGCGCATCGGCATGGGCAAGGGCAAGGCCAAGGAAGTGCCGGTGGCGGTGCAGAAGGCGATGGAGTCCGCGCGCCGCAACATGGTCAAGGTGCAGCTGCGCAACGGCACCATCCAGCACAACGTGCGTGGCATCCACGGCGCGGCCAAGGTGCTGATGGCGCCGGCCAAGCCCGGCGACGGCATCATCGCCGGCGGCCCGATGCGCGCCGTGTTCGAGGTGATGGGTGTCACCGACATCGTCGCCAAGAGCCTGGGCTCGAGCAACCCGTACAACATGGTCCGCGCCACGCTGGATGCCCTGAAGCATTCGACGACCCCCGCCGAAGTGGCGGCCAAGCGCGGCAAGTCGGTTGAAGACCTCTTCAACTGAGCCAGGAGAAGCACATGTCCGACAAGAAGACCCTCACGGTCAAGCTCGTCAAGAGCGTGGCCGGCACGCGCCAGTCGCACCGCGACACGGTGCGCGGCCTCGGCCTGCGCAAGGTCAACAGTACGCGCACCCTGGAAGACACGCCGGCGGTGCGCGGCATGATCAACAAGGTCGCTTACCTGGTGCTGGTGCTGTGATGCAAATCAACACGATCAAGCCCTCAGAGGGCAGCAAGAAGACGCGTCGCCGCGTCGGCCGTGGCATCGGTTCGGGCCTGGGCAAGACCGCGGGCCGTGGTCACAAGGGCCAGAGCTCGCGTGCTGGCGGCTACCACAAGGTGGGTTTCGAAGGCGGCCAGATGCCGCTGCAGCGTCGCCTGCCCAAGCGCGGCTTCAAGTCGGCGCAGCTCAAGTACAACGGCGAAGTCACGCTGACCGATCTCGAGCGCCTGGGTGCCGACGAAGTCGACCTGCTGACTCTGAAGGCCGCCGGCCTGGTGCGCGAACTGATCAAGACCGTCAAGGTGATCAAGTCGGGCGAACTGACGCGCAAGGTGGTGCTCAAGGGCATCAACGCGACGGCCGGTGCCAAGGCGGCGATCGAAGCGGCGGGCGGCACGGTCGAAGTCACCGGCGCAGCGGCCTAAGGGAAGAGCGAGACAGTGGCAACCAACGCCAACCAACTGGCCAAGAGCGGCAAGTTTGGCGACCTGCGCAGGCGGGTCGTCTTCCTGCTGCTGGCGCTGGTGGTCTACCGCATCGGGGCTCACATTCCCGTGCCTGGTATCGATCCGGTGGCGCTGCAGCAACTCTTCAAGAGTCAGGCCGGCGGCATCCTGAACCTGTTCAACATGTTCAGCGGTGGCGCGCTTTCACGGTTCACGGTCTTCGCCCTCGGCATCATGCCGTACATCAGCGCCAGCATCATCATGCAGCTGATGACTTACGTGGTGCCCTCGCTCGAGGCCATCAAGAAGGAAGGCGAGGCCGGCAAGCGCAAGATCACCCAGTACACGCGCTACGGCACGCTGGGTCTGGCCATCTTCCAGAGCCTGGGCATCGCGCTCGCGCTCGAGGGATCGCCCGGCTTGGTGCTGGCGCCGGGCTTCGGTTTCCGCATGACGGCCGTTGTCAGCCTGGTGGCAGGCACGATGTTCCTGATGTGGTTGGGTGAGCAGATCACCGACGGGGTCTGGGCAACGGCATCTCGATCCTGATCTTTGCCGGCATCGTGGCGGGCTTGCCCTCGGCGATAGGTGGTCTGTTCGAGCTGGTGCGTACCGGCGCCATGAGCATCCCGGCCAGCCTGTTCATCATCACGCTGGTGGTCTTCGTGACCTTCGCCGTCGTGTTCGTCGAGCGCGGGCAACGCAAGATATTGGTGAACTACGCCAAGCGCCAGGTGGGCAACAAGGTCTATGGCGGTCAGTCGTCGCACCTGCCGCTGAAGCTGAACATGTCGGGCGTGATCCCGCCGATCTTCGCCAGCAGCATCATCCTGCTGCCGGCCACGGTGGTGGGCTGGTTCGCCACCGGTGAAGGCATGCGCTGGCTGAAGGACATGTCCGCGGCGCTGTCGCCCGGCCAGCCGATCTACGTGCTGCTCTATGCGGCGATGATCGTCTTCTTCTGCTTCTTCTACACGGCACTGGTGTTCAACAGCCGCGAGACCGCGGACAACCTGAAGAAGAGCGGTGCCTTCATTCCCGGCATCCGCCCGGGCGACCAGACGGCGCGGCACATCGACCGCATCCTGGGCCGGTTGACGCTGGCTGGTGCGGTGTACATCACCGCGGTC
>PNKD01000129.1 GCA_013822265.1 Leptothrix sp. (in: b-proteobacteria) | reverse complement strand
TCTGCTCTCGTCATTCCTCCCGCGCGCCTTAAGTCGCTGCTGCGCCTGAGTGCCGGCCTGGCGCTTGCCGCCGCCAGCCTGGCGCCTCTGGCCAGCCAGGCAGCAGCCATCCTCTTCATCGACGACGACAAGGGCCAGAACGGTCAGACGACCTGGCTGTCGACACTGTCGGCGCTGGGGCACTCGGTCACCTACGAAGCCGTCTCCTCCGATGCCCAGCCCATCACCAACCTCGCCCTCTTCGACGCCGTCATCTGGTCGAACGGCGATGCCGCCTACGACAACCTCACCACGGCCAACGTCGGGCTGCTGAGCAGTTACCTGAGCGGTGGCGGACGCCTGCTCTACGGCGGCGGCCACAGCGTCTACCAGGAGACCCAGGCCCAGGCGTTCATCCAGGGTTACCTGGGCCTGGGCAGCTACGGGTACGACATGCCGATGTTCGTGAACTGCGGCAGCAGCGCCAGCGCCAGTGGCGCGATAGGCCCGGTCACCCTCAACTGCTCGACCACGGGCTCCTACAACAACATGATGAGCGGCTTCAACGCCGCGCTGCCGACGGCCCGCGACTTGCTGGTGCTGAATTCGCCCAACATCGCCTTCCTCGGTGGCGCGCCCGGTACCGCCATCGCAGCGGTCAACGTCGCCGGCAACTACCGCGCAGCAACCTGGGGTTTCGACCTCAACCAAGTGGCGGCGACCGACCGTGCCAGGGTGCTGCAGGGCACGCTGGACGCCCTGCTGTTGCCTGCCAACGGCGTGCCGGAGCCCGGCACGCTGGCCCTGGGCGCCGCAGCGCTGCTCGGCCTGGCCGCTTCGCGCCGCCAGCGACGTCAGTCGGCCTGAGGCCAGGCCGCTGTCGCCTGGCGGGGCCCTGCCCTACCAGGCCAGCGCCATCACGCCGCCGGCGATGCAGGCCGCGCCCAGCAGCCGCGCGCCGCGGTCGGCCTCGCCCAGCAGGCGACCGCCGATCAGCGCCGCCACCAGCATCGACAGCTCGCGCGCCGGCGCCACGTGCGACAGCGGCGCCATGGTCACGGCGTACAGCACCAGGATGTAGGCCAGCGGCCCCAGCGCACCCACCACCAGCGCCGCCCGCCATTGCGTGCGCAGCACCCGGCGCAGGCCGGCGCCGTCGCCCCACACCAGCGGCAGCATCATCGGCAGGCGCAGCAGGTTGCAGAAGTAGTCGAAGGCCACCGGCGCCATCAGCAGCCACTTCACGGCGTAGCCGTCGAGCACGCTGTAGCAGGCGATGAGCATGCCGGTCAGGCCGCCCCAGCGCAGCCCGGCGAGCAGCCGCGCGCGCTCCGCCGGCTCGTGCGCACGGCGCCACAGGCCGGGCCCGCCGGCGATGACGAAAACACCGCCGCACACCGCCAGCACGCCCGCCACGGTGGCGCCGGTGGCGGCTTCGCCCAGCAGCAGCACGGCCGCGGCGGCCGTGACCAGCGGGCCACTGCCGCGCGCCACCGGGTAGACGACGGTGAGGTCGGCCTCGCGGTAGCCGCGCAGCAGCGTCAGGAAGTAGACGACGTGCACGGCGGCGCTGGCCGTCACGGCGGCCCATTGCAGCGCCGTCCACCGCGGCACTTCGTCGGCGCCGAACCACCACGCCACCGGCGCCCAGACGACCACCGTCATGACCACCGAGACGAACGCAAAACGGTGGTCGCCCCCGGCGCGCTTGGCGGCGATGTTCCACAGCGCATGCAGCACGGCCGCGGCCAGCACGAACATCAAGGCAGTGGCGGGCATGCGCCGATTCTGGGGTCGCGACGCGCGCGCTACAGTCGCCGGCATGACAGCCCACCCCATCCTCGTCGAGGCGCTTCGCGGCGGCATCGTCGAGTCCTTGCACCGCGGCGCGGTGGCCGTGGTCGACGCCGACGGCGGCGTGCACACCGCGCTCGGTGACATCGACCGCCCCATCTTCCCGCGCAGCGCCAGCAAGGTGCTGCAGGCGCTGCCGCTGGTGGAAAGCGGCGCCGCCGAGCACTACCGCCTGAGCGACGAAGAGCTGGCGCTGGCCTGCGCCAGCCACGGCGGCGAGCCGCGCCACGCCGCCGCCGCCGCGGCGATGTTGTCCAAGGCCGGGGTCGACGTCTGGGCGCTCGAGTGCGGCACGCACTGGCCCTACAACGACGTCGCGCTCAAGGCCCTGGCCGCTGCCGGGCAGGCACCCAGCGCGCTGAACAACAACTGCTCGGGCAAACACGCCGGCTTCGTCTGCCTGGGCTGCCTGATGGCCGAGCACGGCGCCATGGGCGGCGACCGCCGCGCCTTCCTGCGCGGCTACGTCGCGCCCGAGCACCCGGTGATGCGCGAGGTCACGGCCGCCGTGCAGGCCACCACCGGCCACGACCTCGCCAAGGCCACGATGGGCACCGACGGCTGCAGCATCCCCACCTTCGCGATCCCGCTGCGCGCGCTGGCGCTGGCCTTCGCGCGCATCGCCACCGGCGTCGGCCTGCGGCCGGGTCACGCCGCGGCGGCGGCCAGGCTGCGCCAGGCCGTGGCACGCGCGCCCTACATGGTGGCCGGCAGCGGCCGTTTCGACAGCCGCGTGATGGAACGCCTGGGCGAACGCGTGTTCTGCAAGGTCGGCGCCGAGGGCGTGTACTGCGCCGCGCTGCCCACGCTGGGCCTGGGCGTGGCGCTGAAGATGGACGACGGCAACACCGCCCGCGCCTGCGAGGTGGCGATGGCCGCGCTGATCGAGCGCCTGCTGCCGCTGGCCGACGAAGAGCAGCCCTTCGTGCGCGGCTTCAGCGACGCGGCGATCGTCAACTGGAACGGCATCGAGGTCGGCCGCCTGCGCGCCAGCGCGGCGCTGCGCACCGGCCGTTGACAAGGGCCCGACCCATGCCCTGCGACGACCTCGAGGCGCAGCCCGCGCCCGCCGACCGATCGACGCTGACCTGGGACCAGCCCACGGTGCGGCTGAGCCAGGGCCAGGTGGCGCTGGCGCAGTCGCTGGGCGACCGCGACGCGCGCCAGGCCTGCTTGGTGCTGTACAGCGGGCCCGCGCCCGGCCAGCGCTACGCACTCGCGCAAGGCACGCTGGCGCTGGGCCGCGCGCCCGATTGCCAGGTGCAGCTCGACAGCCCCGGCATCAGCCGCCGCCACGCCGAGTTCGCGGTTTCGGACGACAGCGTGCGTCTGCGCGACCTGGGCTCGGTCAACGGCACCCACGTCAACGAGCGCCGCATCGACGGCAGCGTGCTGCTGCGCGACGGCGACATGCTGCGCCTGGGCGACGTGATGCTGAAGTACTACCCGCGCGACAGCCTGGACGCGCTGCTGCACGACCGCATCTACCGCCTGGCCACGGTGGACGAGCTCACCGAAGTCTTCACACGGCGCTACGTGATGGACACGCTGGCGCGCGAGTACCGCCGCGCCCGGCGCGGCGCGCGGGCGCTGTCGGTGCTGTGCCTGGACCTCGACCACTTCAAGGACGTCAACGACCGCTGGGGCCACGCCGCCGGCGACCAGGTGCTGCACGAGGCGGCGGCCACGTTGCACGGCGCATTGCGCGGCAGCGACATCCTGGGTCGCACCGGCGGCGAGGAGTTTCTTGCCGTGCTGCCCGGCACGCCACCGGCCGAAGCGCAGGTGCTGGCAGAGAGGCTGCGCGCGGCGCTGGCAGCGCGCACGCTGGCCCTGCGTGCCGCCGACGGCAGCGAACACGCGCACCGGCAGACCGTCTCGGTGGGCATGGCCTCGCTGGGCCCGGGCACCGCCGGCGTGCGCGAACTGCTGGCCGCCGCCGACGCCAGCCTCTACGAAGCCAAGCGCGCCGGCCGCAACCGCGTCGCTGGCTGAACCCGCGCAGGCGGGTCCGCAAGGGCCCGCAGGGCTGGCGAAGACCCGAACGCGACTTCACGCGTCAAGGCTGAGCCCGCACGTCAGGCCGGCACGGGCCTTTCGATGCGCAGCACCAGCCAGGGCTGGCGCACCAGCGTCAGCAGCACCAGCGCGGCGGCGGCCGGCACGGCGTAGTACAGCAGGTCGAGCTGCGGCCACCAGCGGCGCCCGTACATGGCCAGCAGCAAAGGCGCCAGCATCAGGCCCAGCCGCCCGGCCAGGCGGGCGCTGGCGCCCAGCGTGGCCGCGCCGGCAGCGAGGAACACCGCCGTGGCGACGAAGACCAGCGTGAACAGCGTCTCGAAGATGGGCGCGGCCGCGCCGAAGTTCACCGCGCCGGCACGGAAGGGCAGCCAGGCCACGCAGCCCGCGGCCAGCACCAGCGCCAGCAGGCGCGCGCGCCGCGCGCCACCGCCGTCGCCGGCCGGCGTGGCGCTGGGCTTGATGAAGGGCAGCACGCCCAGGCAGACGAGGCCGACGACACCGTCGATGAGCAGCGTCTTGGGGTAGCCCAGGGCCTCGATGGCGATGCCCTGCCAGGTGGCGCTGTAGGCGATGGCCAGGTTCATCAGCGCCATGTAGGCGGTGAACTGCGTTGCCGCGACGGCCGGGTTGGTGACGTCCATCATGATGGCCGAGCGCGTGCCGTACATCAGGCCCAGGCCCGCCGAATACAGCAGCACGGCCACCCACACCGCGGTGACCAGCGCCGCCGGCGCGGCGCGGCGCAGGTCGGCAGCCGCCGGAAAGATCCACTGGTGCTCGATCAGCACCGTCATCAGGTAGAACACCGGCAGGCTCATCAGCGCCAGGTACAGGCCCAGCATGCGGCGCCGGCCCCAGCGGTCGGACAGCCAGCCACCGAGGACCATGCAGCCGGCGCTGATCACCGACGACCACAGCGTGAGCCAGGCCACGGCGTCGTCGTCCATGCCGACCTCGACCGACAGGTTGGACTGCAGCGCCAGCCCCAGGCCCATGGCCCCCGCGGGAAGCAGCGAGAACCACAGCCCCGACCAGGCACCGCGCGTGCCGACGAAACTGCGAAAGGCCTCGACCGCGAAGTTGCGCATCTCGCGCCCGGCGCTGGCCAGGCCGGCAGCGCGCACGCTGCCCGGCGCCGCGGCCGGCTCCTTCAGTGGCAGCACGATGAACACGGTGACCATCGCGATGCAGGCGGCGACGAAGACGAAACCGCCCTTCAGCCCCAGCAGCGGCATCAGGAAGAGCACGCCGCTGCCGCCCATCGCGGTGCCTATGGCAGCGCCGGCGAACATCACGCCGTTGGCCAGGCCGCGTTCGTCCTCGTGCAGCGTGCTCACGGCCAGCGCGTCGATGGCCACGTCCTGCATGGCGCCGAAGCTGTTGTGGATGAGCAGCACGCCGGTGAGCAGGCCCAGCTGCGCCGGCAGGTCCAGAAAGGTGCACGACAGCAGCGTGATCACGAGCATGACCTGCGTGCCCAGAATCCAGCCGCGGCGTTTGCCCAGGCGCTGGCTGGTGAAGACGTCGATGAAGGGGCCGAAGGCCCACTTGAAGGCCCAGGGCAGGTAGAACGAGGCGACGAAGGCGCCGATCTCGGCCGGCCCCACGTCCTGCCGGCGCAGCTGCGTGGCCACCGCGGTGGCCGCGAAACCCAGCGGGATGCCCTCGGTGACGTAGAGGAAGAAGAAGGCCGTCAGGCGGCCGCGGCGGGAGGCAAGCAGATCGGGCAGGCGCATGGGGCGCAGTGTCGCAGAGCGCGCGCGGCGTCGCGCCTGGCCGCCACTGTCAGCGCACCACGCCCGGGCTCAGCCACTGGCCCCACACCAGCACGTCGCCGCCACCCGGCAACCCGGAGAAGGCGGCTTGCAGCGCCGCGTTGTCGGTGCTGCGCACGAACAGCACCTCGGCCACCGGGCCTTCGTGCAGCGTGTACCAGGCGCCGACCGCGCCGCGCTCGCGCAGCCCGCGCAGGAAGGCCTGCCGCGCCGCGGCGGCGTCGTCGTTGGCGCGGTGCGTGAGCTGCACGATGCGCACCTCCTCGATGCGCGTGGCGTCTATGCCCTCGGTGTTGAGCGCCTTGCGCGGCGTCGCCGGCACGGCGTTGAGCGTCATGTAGCCCTCGCGCACGTAGGCGTCGGGCTCGAAGTAGGTGCGCAGCTCGGCCAGCGAGCCCGCCTTCACGGTGACCATGCCGCGCTTGCTGCCCGCCGGGTCGCGCATGGGCCCGGCAGCGAACAGCCGGCCATCGGCAAACAGGCGCTTGAAGTTGTCGATGTGGCCCTTCTGCATCGCGGCCACGGCGGCGCGGTCGTCGGGGGTCTTGCGGCCGCTCTCGAGGAAGACGAACCAGTCGTTGCCGGCCGGCCAGGCCGGCGCGGGCGTGGCGCAGCCCTGCAGGCCGACGGCCGGCAAGATCGTCGGGGCCAGTGCGCAAAAAGCCGCAGAGACTTCACGTCGGCGCATGCTGCGGTCTCCCGGGTTGGTGGCTCAACGCCCGCGCAGGAACAGTGCGTCGAGCTCCTTCATCGTCACCTGGCGCCAGGTCGGCCTGCCGTGGTTGCAGGTGTCGGCGCGTTCGGTGTTCTCCATGTCGCGCAGCAGCGCGTTCATCTCTTCCAGCGTGAGCCGGCGGTTGGCACGCACCGCGCCGTGGCAGGCCATGGTGGCGAGGATCTCGTCGCGCGCGCGCTGCACCACACGGCTGGCGCCGGCCTCCTGCAGCTCGGCCAGCACCGAACGCGTGAGTTCGGCCAGGTCGGCGTCGGGCAGCGCCGCCGGCCGGCTGCGCACCACCAGCGAGCTTGCCGACAGCACGCCGACGTCAAGGCCCAGCGCGTGCAGCGTCTCTGCCTCGGCCTCGGCGGTGGCGATCTCGGCCGGCGTGGCGGCCAGCGTCTGTGCGATCAGCAGCGGCTGCGCGGGCAGGGTGTCGCCGGCCTGCGCCGCGTGCTTGAGGCGTTCGTAGACGATGCGCTCGTGCGCGGCGTGCATGTCCACCACCACCAGGCCCTGCGCGTTCTCGGCCAGCACGTAGACGCCGCCGATCTGCGCCACCGCCCGGCCCAGCGGCCAGGCCGCGGCGTCGGCGGGGGCCTCGGGCGTCATGCCCACAGAAGGCTCACGCAGCCCGGCCCAGGTCGGCAGGCCGCCACTGCCCTGCGGCGTGCGCCAGGCGCCACCGTCGCGCCAGGGCGCTGGCGCCTCGCCGGTCACGGTCACGGAGACCGCTACGGCGTCGTTCAGCGCCAGCGAGGGCTGCCGGGTCAGCGCCGCGGGCGGTGCCGGCGCCAGCCCGCTCACGCTGCAGGGCGAGGCGCCGACGGGTTCGATGACGGCGTCGGCCGCGGGGGCCGCGCGGGTCGGCGCCAGGGCGTTTTCCACCGCGGCGCGCACGCCCGAGTGCAGCGCGCGCCCGTCGCGCAAGCGCACCTCGACCTTGGTCGGGTGCACGTTGACGTCCACCAGCTCGGGGGCGATGCCTATGAACAGCAGGTAGGCCGGCTGGCGGCTGCCGTGCAGCTGGTCTTCGTAGGCGGCGCGCACGGCGTGTGCGATCAGGCGGTCGCGCACGTGGCGGCCATTGACGAAGAGGTACTGCATGTCGGCACGCGCGCGCGCCGCCTCGGGCTGGCCGATGCGACCCAGCAGCGACAGTGGGCCGCGCTGGCTTTGCAGCGGCCGGCTGGCGGCCTCGAAGTCGGCACCCAGCACGTCGGCCCAGCGCTGCGCCGGCGTGGCGGTGGTGCGCCACTGCGCGGCCAGCCGGCCCTCGTGCCAGACCGCGAAAGCGACGTCGGGCCGCGCCAGGGCGTGGCGGCGCACGGCCTCCAGCGCATGCGCGAACTCGGTGGCGTCGGTCTTGAGGAACTTGCGCCGCGCCGGCGTGCTGAAGAACAGCTCCTGCACCTCGACCGTGGTGCCGGTGCCGCGCGCCGCGGGGGCGAGTTCGCCGCTGCGCGCGTGCAGGCGCCAGCCGTGCGCGGCGTCGCTGGTGCGCGAGACCAGCGACATCTCGGACACCGACGCGATGGCGGCCAGCGCCTCGCCGCGGAAGCCCATCGTGGACACCGACTCCAGCTCGGCCAGCGAGGCGATCTTGCTCGTGGCGTGGCGCTTCAGCGCCAACGGCAGGTCGGCGCGCGCGATGCCGGCGCCGTCGTCCTCGACCACAATGCTGCGCACGCCGCCGGCCAGCAGCCGCACCGTGACCTGCGTGGCGCCGGCGTCAAGCGCGTTGTCGACCAGTTCACGCACCACCGAGGCCGGCCGCTCGACGACTTCGCCGGCCGCGATCTGGCTCACCAGCTCGTCGGGCAGCTCGAGGATGCGCCGGCCCGGCGCCTGCCGGGCCGGCGCGTGGGGCATCACGGCGTCCATGGCCGGGATTGTAGAAGTCGCCCCGGCAGCAGCAGCGCCGACTGGGGCCGCAGAGCTCGGCCGGTGCTCAGTCGATGGTCAGCACCGAGCCGCAGTGCTGGCAGAAGCGGGCACCCGACAGCACCGGCGTGCCGCAATGCGGGCAGAAACGCGCCGGGCGGCGCGGTGGCGGCGGGTCGGCATCGGCTGCGGCGGGCGCCCTCGTGCGGCCGCGCGCGGCGGCAGCCGTGGCAGCCACGGCGCCTGCCGCCGGCACCGCCGCGCGTGCCAGCGCCTGCAGCATCTGCAGCCAGGCGGCGCCACCGCGCTGCGGCGCCAGTTCGAGAAGCACCCGGCTGCCCAGCGGGTGCGGCGCCCCGGCGTAGAAGACCGAACGCGCCATGGCCACGCGGGCCTGCAGCCGCAGCGCGTCGACACGCAACGGCGGCTCGCCGCGCCCGCGCGGCGCGGCCTCGCCCGGGTGCTCGGCCAGCCGCCGCGCGGGGCCGCGGAAGTCCAGCCAGGTCAGGGTCGACTGCACCTCGACCCGGCTCCACAGCAGGTGGCCCACACGCACGGCGTAGGCACCGGCCAGCAGGCAGGCCAGCCCGGCGGCACCGGGCAGCCAGCTGGCGTCGACGTCGACCATGTGCGCCCAGGCCAGCCACAGCCACAGCGCGGCGCCGATGAGGCTCCAGGCCATGCCCAGCCCGTCGAGCCAGAGCAGGCCCTGCCGGCGTGCCGGGCTCTGCGCGGTGGCGGGGGCCACCTCGCGGCCGGCTTGCGGCACCAGCGGCTGCGACTCCTCGAGCACCACGGCGTGCAACTCACCTTGCTCGACGCCACGGGCCGGCTGCGAGCCCTGCCACGCGTAGCGCCGGTTGGGCACGCCTTCGGTCCACTGGCGGTGCAGCTCGAGGTCGATTTCGCGCAGCAGCTGGTCGGCGTCGGTGTCGAGTGCGACGCTGGTCTCCTCGGCCGGGATGGCCGCCAGCCACGGGGTCTGCAACTGGGCGCGGGCGGCCAGGATGCCGACCACCTCGAACAGCAGCACGCTGCCCAGCAGCGCCGCCGCGGCCCAGGGCAACCCCAGCTTGGGCAGCGAGGCCGCGCGCGGCAAGACGTCGGCCAGCCAGACCGAGGCCGCGCCCGCGGCCAGCGCCAGCGCGACCAGCACGCCGACCAGCCACGGCGCCAGCGCGCCCTGGTGCGGCTGCAGCAGGTGGCGCGACAACACCAGCGCGCACACGCCCATCACCGCCAGCGAGGCCAGCGCGAGCGCCGGCGGATGACGCAGCAGGCCCACGGCCAGCAACAGCAGCAGCGCCAGGCCGGCCGCCAGCAGGCCATGGGCCAGGCGATGGCGCAGGTAGGCATGCAGGCTGACCGGCGCCGCCCCCAGCTCGGGTGCCAGCGCGCGCAGCCAGCCGCCATACCCGCCGCCGACTTCGGCAGGTGCCACGGCCCCGACCTCCAGCGTGCGCTGCAGGGCTGCGGCGCCGGGGCTGAGGCCGGTGGCTTCGCGCGCCACCTCGGTCATCAGCGAGGCCGGTTGCCCCGGTGCCAGCAGCAGCGTGCGGCGCGCCGCCGCCTGCAGCAGGTCGAGCGCGCCCAGGATGGTCAGCAGCATGGCGCCGACGAAGTGCGGCACCACGCTGGCCTGCTCGGGCAGCTTGTCGAGAAGGACGACCGGGCGCTCGGCGCTCTCGCCCCCGACGAAGGCCACGACGCAAACGATGAGCACCGCGAACGCGATCAGCAGGTAACCCCGCCACACCAGGAACCGGTTCTCGGTGCCGTAAGGGGTGGGGAACTCGAAGGCGGGTCCTTCCAGGCTCCACCGGTAGGCCATGCAGACTCCAACGGGATCAGTATCGATCGATTCTGCATGAAGCTCGGCCGCGTAACGCCCGCGTGACGGCGGCTGTCGCAGAGTACAGGCGGTCACAAGACCACCACCCGACGCCCCGTGCGCCAAACCGAGGAGCCCCCGATGAAGACCATGACCCGTCATCTCGCCGCCCTGTGCCTGGCCGCCTGCAGCTGGGCCAGCCAGGCCGAAACGCTGCGCGTGGACCTGACCGCCGACTTCCAGCTGCCCCCAATGAGCCCCGCACCCGGCACGCTGAGCCTGGCATTCAGCGTGGACGAACCCCTGAGCGGCGTGGCCCCGCAAGGCAACTTCGCGTTCACGCTGAGCGACGTCATCATCGCGGCGGCCTTCAACGGCAGCGTCACCACCAGCACGGTCAACACCGTGGGCTGGTTCGACTACGGCGGCTCGTCCTACTGGGGCATCGACATCCGCATGGCCGACCTGCTGGTGCCGGGCGACCTGATGCAGCTGATCCTGGGCACGCCGATGAGCCTGTACAGCGGCACCACCGCTGCGCCCACGCTGGAAAGGCTGAGCCTGACCGACCTGTTCGGCAGCATCTGCTACTACGGCACGGGCTCGGGCGCGTGCACCGCGCAAGGCTCGATGAGCAGCGGCACCTACGCCGTGTCGGTCGTGCCCGAGCCGCAGACGGTCTGGCTGTTGTCGCTGGGGCTGCTGGTACTGGCCGGCCGGACCTGGCGGCTGCGCCAGGGCGACGGCGGCGCATGACACAAGGGCGACAGAGGCGCCGCGCTACATGCTGCGCCGGTACTGCCCGCCCACCTCGAACAGCGCGTTGGTGATCTGCCCCAGGCTGCACACGCGTACCGCATCCATCAGCACCGCGAAGACGTTCTCGTTGTCCATCACCGCCTGCTGCAGCCGGCGCAGCATGGCCGGTGCCTGCGCAGCGTGGCGCCGATGGAAGTCTTGCAGCCGCTGCAGCTGGCTGCGCTTCTCGTCTTCGGTGCTGCGCGCCAGTTCGATCTGCTGCGGCACGGCGTCGCCGCGCGGCGGGCGGAAGGTGTTGACGCCGATGATGGGGTAGGCGCCGGTGTGCTTGAGCATCTCGTAGTGCATGCTCTCTTCCTGGATCTTGCTGCGCTGGTAGCCCGTCTCCATCGCACCCAGCACGCCGCCGCGCTCGGCGATGCGCTCGAACTCGGCCAGCACCGCCTCTTCCACCAGTTCGGTGAGCTCGTCGATGACGAAGGCGCCCTGGTTGGGGTTTTCGTTCTTCGCCAGGCCCCACTCGCGGTTGATGATGAGCTGGATGGCCATGGCGCGGCGCACGCTGTCTTCGGTGGGCGTGGTGATCGCTTCATCGAACGCGTTCGTGTGCAGGCTGTTGCAGTTGTCGTAGACCGCGATCAGCGCCTGCAGCGTGGTGCGGATGTCGTTGAACTGGATCTCCTGCGCGTGCAGGCTGCGGCCGCTGGTCTGCACGTGGTACTTGAGCTTCTGGCTGCGCTCGCTGGCGCCGTAGCGGTCGCGCATGGCCACGGCCCAGATGCGGCGCGCCACGCGGCCCAGCACGGTGTACTCCGGGTCCATGCCGTTGCTGAAGAAGAAGCTCAGGTTGGGTGCGAAGTCGTCGATGTGCATGCCTCTTGCAAGGTAGGCCTCGACGAAGGTGAAGCCGTTGCTGAGCGTGAAGGCCAGCTGGCTCAGCGGGTTGGCGCCGGCCTCGGCGATGTGATAACCCGAGATCGACACGCTGTAGAAGTTGCGCACGTCGTGGTGCACGAACCACTCGGCGATGTCGCCCATCACCTTGAGGCTGAACTCGGTGCTGAAGATGCAGGTGTTCTGGCCCTGGTCTTCCTTCAGGATGTCGGCCTGCACGGTGCCGCGCACGTT
>PNKD01000128.1 GCA_013822265.1 Leptothrix sp. (in: b-proteobacteria) | reverse complement strand
CTCATCACGATGGTGTTGGCGCTGGGCACGTCGATGCCGGTCTCGATGATGGTGCTGCACAGCAGCACGTTGTGGCGCTGGGCGACGAAGTCGCGCATCACGCTCTCGAGCTCGCGCTCGGGCATCTGGCCGTGGGCGATGGCGATGCGCGCCTCGGGCAGCAGTTCCACCAGCTTCTGGCGCCGGTTCTCAATCGTCTCGACCTCGTTGTGCAGGAAATAGACCTGGCCGCCGCGCTTGAGTTCGCGCAGCACGGCCTCGCGGATCACGCTGCTGCCTTCGGTGCGCACGAAGGTCTTGATGGCCAGCCGGCGCTGCGGCGCGGTGGCAATGACGCTGAGGTCGCGCAGCCCTTCCAGCGCCATGCCCAGCGTGCGCGGGATCGGCGTGGCGGTGAGCGTGAGCACGTCGACCTCGGCGCGCATGGCCTTCATGGCCTCCTTGTGGCGCACGCCGAATCGGTGTTCCTCGTCGATGACGAGCAGGCCCAGGCGCGCGAACTTGACGTCGGACGACAGCAGCTTGTGCGTACCTACGACGATGTCCACCGTGCCGTCGGCGATGCCGTCGATGGCCGCCTTGACCTCCTTGGCGGTGCGAAAGCGCGAGAGCTCGGCGATCTTCACCGGCCACTTGCCGAAGCGGTCGACCAGCGTCTGGTAATGCTGTTCGGCCAGCAGCGTGGTCGGCGCCAGGATGGCCACCTGCTTGCCGCCGTGCACGGCGACGAAGGCGGCGCGCAGTGCGACCTCGGTCTTGCCGAAGCCGACGTCGCCGCAGACCAGGCGGTCCATGGGACGCGGGCTCACCATGTCCTGGATCACGGCGTGGATGGCAGCGCGCTGGTCGGCCGTCTCCTCGAAGCCGAAGCTGGTGGCGAAGGCCTCGTAGTCGTGCGGGCTGAAGCGGTGCGCGAAGCCCTCGCGCGCGGCGCGGCGGGCGTACAGGTTCAGCAGTTCGGCGGCGGTGTCGCGCACCTGCTCGGCGGCCTTGCGCTTGGCCTTCTCCCACTGCGGGCTGCCCAGCCGGTGCAGCGGCGCCTCGTCGGCGCTGACGCCGGTGTAGCGGCTGATCAGCTGCAGCTGGCTCACCGGCACGTAGAGCGTGGCCTTGTCGGCGTACTCGAGGTGCAGGAACTCGGAGGCGCCCCCGTCTTCACCGTTCGCGAGGTCGATGTTCACCAGCCCCTGGTAGCGGCCGATGCCGTGGTTCATGTGCACCACGGGGTCGCCGACCTTGAGCTCCGACAGGTCCTTGATCAGCGCGTCGACGCTGCTGGTCTGTTCCTGCTTGCGGCGGCGGCGCGCCTCGCGCGTGGTGGCAAAGAGTTCGGTCTCGGTGACGATCTGCACCGACACGCCGGCCTCGGCGTCGTGCCAGTGGAAGCCCTCGGCCAGCGGCGTCGTGGCCATGGCCACCTTCTCGGGGCCGGTGAGAAAGTCCTCCAGTGAGTCGACCGTCGGCACCGCCAGGCGGTTGTCGCGCAGCAGCTCGAGCAGGCTCTCGCGCCGCCCCTCGCTCTCGGCCACCAGCAGCACGCGGTGGGCACCGAGCTTGATGTGCTGCTCGAGCCGGCCCAGCGGGTGCGTGGCGCCGCGGTCTATGCTCAGGTCGGGCAGCGGGCGCGCCCACGAGACCGCGCCAGCGGTCTCTTCCGAGCCCTTCACCGGCTCGCCGCCGCGCAGCGACAACGTGGCGTGGGGCTGGGCGCGGCCGAAGAACTCCTCGGCCGGCATGAAGATCGCCTCGGGCGGCAGGATGGGGCGCTCGGGGTCGTGCTGCAGGAAGCGGTGGCGCTCGCGCGTGTCCTTCCACCAGCCTTCCAGCGCCTCGTCGACCTTGCCGTGCAGCACCAGTGCGGCGGGGTCGTCGCCTGCGGTGTCGAGGTAGTCGAAGATGGTGCCGGGCGTGTCGAAGAACAGCGGCAGGTAGTACTCGATGCCGCCGCCGGCCAGGCCCTGGCCCATGTCCTTGTAGAGCCGGCAACGTGTCGGGTCGCCCTCGATCTGCTCGCGCCAGCGGGCACGGAAGGCGGTGCGCGCCGTCTCGTCCATCGGGAACTCGCGGCCCGGCAGCAGCCGCACCTCGGGCACGGGGTAGAGGCTGCGCTGGGAGTCGGGGTCAAAGGTGCGGATGCTGTCGACCTCGTCGCCGAAGAGGTCGACGCGGTAGGGCACCAGGCTGCCCATCGGAAAGAGGTCGATGAGGCCGCCGCGCACGGCGTACTCGCCCGGGCTCACGACCTGGCTGACATGCTGATAGCCCGCCAGCGTGAGCTGCGACTTCAGCCGGGCTTCGTCGAGCCGGCTCTTCTGCCTGAAGTGGAAGGTGGTGCCGGCCAGGAACGATGGCGGCGCCAGCCGCGTGAGCGCCGTGCTGGCCGGCAGCAGCACCACGTCGACGTCACGCTCGTGGATGCGCCACAGCGTGGCCAGGCGTTCGCTGATGAGGTCCTGGTGCGGGCTGAAGGTGTCGTAGGGCAAGGTCTCCCAGTCGGGGAAGACGGCCACGCGCAGCTTGGGCTCGAAGAAGGCCAGCTCGTCGGCCAGGCGCTGCGTGTCGGCGGGCTCGGCGGTGAAGACGGCGAGCACGCGTTTCGCATCGGCGTGGCGCCGGCCCAGGCGGGCCAGCAGCAGGGCGTCGGCCGAACCAACCGGCCGCGGCAGCGTGAAGCGCCTGCCTTGCGCGATGTGGGGGATTTGCATGGGGGGCCCGAAAACGACTGCAGCCCCGGCGGGCTCCAGGGCGGAGTTCTCGACGGGGCGTGAAGCCCGCGATTCTAGAATCCGCCGCCATGCCCGACACCCCGCGCTGTTTTGCCCTCGTGCCCTGTGCAGGCGTGGGCCAGCGCGCGGGCGCCGGCGGGCCCAAGCAGTACGCGGCGCTGGCCGGCCGCGCCGTGGTGGCGCACACGCTGGCCGCCCTGGCTGCCGTGCCCCGGCTGGCGGCCACACTGGTGGTGCTGTCACCCGACGACGCATCCTTCGAAACCCACGTGCCGGGTTTTGCGGGCTGGGTGGCGCGCACTGGCGGCGCCACGCGGGCCGACAGCGTGGCTGCCGGCCTGCAGGCGCTGCGCGAACGCGGTGCCTTGGACGCAGACTGGGTGCTGGTGCATGACGCCGCGCGCTGCCTGTTGCAGCCGGCCTGGGTGAAACGCCTCATCGACGCCTGCATCGGCGACGACGTGGGCGGCCTGCTGGCGCTGCCGCTGGCCGACACGTTGAAGGCTGCAGTGGCCAAAGCGGCCACAGCGGCCGACGGCGATGCTGGCGAGCGTGTCGCCGCCACGCTGGACCGCCGCACCAAGTGGCTGGCGCAGACGCCGCAGATGTTCCGCCTGGGCCTGCTGCAGCGCGCGCTGCGAGAAGCGGCCGCCAAGGGCGTCAACGTCACCGACGAGTCGAGTGCCGTCGAAGCCCTGGGCCTGGCGCCGCGGCTGGTGCCCGGCGACCAGGAGAATTTCAAACTCACCTGGCCGGCCGACTTCGCGCTGGCCGCGCGCCTGCTGGAGACGAGATGACGCTGCCCGACATGCGCATTGGCGAGGGCTGGGACACGCACCAGCTCGTCATCGGCCGGCCGCTGGTGCTGGGCGGCGTGACCATCCCGCACACGCACGGCCTGCGCGGCCACTCCGATGCCGACGCGCTGCTGCATGCCCTGACCGATGCGCTGCTGGGGGCGGCGGCGCTGGGCGACATCGGCCGCCACTTCCCCGACACCGACCCCGCCTTCAAGGGCGCCGACTCCGTGGCGCTGCTGGCCGAGGCGGCGCGCCGCGTGCGCGAAGCGGGCTGGGTCATCGTCAACGTCGACAGCACCATCGTCGCGCAGGCGCCGAAGATGGCGCCGCACATCCCGGCGATGGTGGTGCGCATCGCCGCGACGCTGGGCCTGGCGCCGGGCGCCGTCAACGTGAAGGCCAAGACGGCTGAGAAGATGGGCCCGGTGGGCGAGGGCCGCGCCATCGAGGCGCGCGCCGTGTGCCTGCTGGGCCGACGCGCGCCCGACGCCGGCTGAGAGCGTGAGAGCCCTTCGTTCATGCCCGCTCATCACACCAAAAAGCACCTGCTCGTCGTTGCAAATGCTCGACATAGCCCGAGCTATGTCTGCGCTTTGCGCCTAGATCAGGCGCCTTCTGGCGCGTTGCTCGGGCACGCCCGAAAAACTCTCACGCTCTGACGCCGCCTCAGGCGCGAGACGTCGTGCTGCGGCGCTTTTCGCGCCCTGCCGGACGGGCCTCGCCGCCGCTGGCGCGCTTGAGGCGCAGGTGCACCATCAGCCCGCCGTCGCTGGCGTTGGCCACCTCCACCGTGCCGCCCATGCGCTGCAGCGCCTTCTCGACGATGGCCAGGCCCAGGCCGGCGCCGGTGGCCGCCGTGCGCGCGGCGTCGCCGCGGAAGAAGGGCGTGGTCAGCTGCGAGAGCTTTTCGGGGGCCACGCCCGCGCCCTGGTCGCGCACGGTGATGATGGCCCAGGGCCCGGTCTTCACGTAGCTCACGCTGACCTCGGCCAGCCCGGTGTAGGTGCCGCGGCCGTAGCGGCGGGCGTTCTCGAACAGGTTGAGGAAGACGCGGCCGAGCTCGGTCTCGTCGGCCATCACGACCAGGTCGATGGCCACACGCGAGGTGATGTGGATCTGCGTCGGGTCGCGGAACAACGCGGCCTCGCGGTCGATCAGCTGCGAGATGTGCACCGGGTGCAGCATGGTCTCGCCGGGGCGCGCGTAGTCCATGAACTTGTCGATGATGGCGTCGAGCTGGTCGATGTCCATGGCCATGTTGTGCTTGGCCTCGTCGTCGTCGACGCTCATCTCGGTCTCGAGCCGCAGCCGCGCCAGCGGCGTGCGCAGGTCGTGGCTGATGCCGGCCAGCATCACGGCGCGGTCTTCCTCCACGCGCGCCAGTTCACGCGCCATGCGGTTGAAGCCCATGTTGACCTCGCGGATCTCGCTGGTCAGCGTGTTCTCGTCGAGCCGCGAGTCGAGGTCGCCTTCGCGGATGCGGCTGGCCGCGAAGCTCAGCTGCTTCAGCGGCCGGTTGATCAGGCTGGCGATGGCCACCGAGCCCACCAGCGTGGCCAGCAGCGCGATGCCCGTCCAGGTGAGCCAGGTCTCGCGGTTGATGGCCGCGGCGTGCGCCGAATCGGCCAGCAGCCAGAAACGGTCGCGTTCACGATCGCGCTCGATCGAGAAGCCGACCCACATGCCCGGGGCGCCGTTGACGCTGCCCGCCACCACGGCGTCGGGCCCCAGCGCGTTGCGCAGTTCCTGGCTGACGCGGCGCGTGAAGCGGTCGCTCTCGTAGGGCTCCCAGCGGTCGCCCGGCTCGCGCGGCGTCACGCGCGTGCCGCCCTGCTGCGCCAGGCTCTTGATGAGCGACACACGCTGGATGCCGTCGGTGGTCTTCAGCGCGGCGCGTGCCAGGTTCACCAGCCCCGCGGTCTGCTGCGCGGCCTGCAGCGCGCGCGGCTCGAACTCCAGCGCACGCAGGGTCTGCATCCAGGCGACGACGCCGCCGGCCAGCAGGATGGCCAGCAGGATGAAGGTGCGCCAGAAGAGGCTGACACCCAGGGTTTTGCGGCGGCGCACGGGCGGCTACAGAGTCAGGGGGCGCGTATCAGCTGGCACCGTCGGGCACGAAGACGTAGCCCACGCCCCACACCGTCTGGATGTAGCGTGGCTGCGCCGGGTCGGGTTCGAGCATCTTGCGCAGGCGCGAGATCTGCACGTCCAGGCTGCGGTCGAAAGGCTCGAACTCGCGGCCGCGCGCCAACTGCGCCAGCTTGTCGCGGCTCAACGGCTGGCGTGGGTGGCGCACCAGCGCCTTGAGCATGCTGAACTCGCCCGTGGTCAGCGCGATCTGCTCGCCGTTCTTCGACAGGCGGCGCTGCGAGAGGTCGAACTCGAAGGGCCCGAAGTTCACGACCTGGGCTTCCTTCGACGGCGCGCCGGGGGCTTCCTGTGCCGGGCGGCGGCGCAGCACGGCGTGGATACGCGCCAGCAATTCGCGCGGGTTGAAGGGCTTGGGCAGATAGTCGTCGGCGCCGACCTCCAGGCCGACGATGCGGTCGACGTCTTCGACCTTGGCCGTCAGCATGATGATGGGCGTGACGTCGTTGGCCGCGCGAAGGCGGCGGCAGATGCTCAAGCCGTCTTCGCCGGGCAGCATGAGGTCGAGCACGATGAGGTCGACCGTCTCGCGCGTGAGCACGCGGTTCAGCGCCTTCGCATCCTCGGCAAGCAGCACGTCGAAGCCCTCTTGCGCCAGGTAGCGGCGCAAGAGGTCACGGATGCGCGCGTCGTCGTCGACGACGACGATGCGGTCTGGGCGCGCGTGAGCGGCAGTGGACATGGGGCGGCTCCCTATTTGTAACAGCCGCATTGTGGGGGGGTCGCACCGGGGTATCGGGCGGCGCCTGACCATCTGTTACAAGTCTTTCGGCGCGCGGTCTGGCGCTGACAAGTCAAGCCCTTGCGGCGCTCGACTCCGCATGACCGGCGCTGCCTGTGCCGCGCGATGTGCGGGCGCTCAGCGCGCCTGTTGCCGTGGGCGCTACGCTTGCCAAGCCATTTCAACCAAGGCATCGAGAAGGACAGCCATGACATTCGACATCCGCACTTGCTCCCTCGGGGTGCTCGCCGCCCTGGCCTGCGCCAGCCTCGCGGCCACCGCGCAGACCCTGCCGCCGCCGCAGAACGTGGCCAACCTGTCGGCCAGCGCCTCGGTCGAGGTGCAGCGCGACTGGTTGAGTGTGGTCTTGTCGACCACACGCGAGGGCAGTGACGCCGCCGTCGTGCAAGGCCAACTCAAGCAGGCGCTGGACGCGGCGCTGGCCGAAGCGCGAAAGGTCGCCAAGGCCGGGCAGGTGGAGGTGCAGACGGGGGGCTTCTCGCTGTCGCCGCGTTACGCGCCCAAGGGCGGCGGCATCACCGGCTGGCAGGGCGGCACCGAACTGGTGGTCGAAGGCCGTGACAGCGCGACCATCGCGCAGCTTTCGGGGCGCGTGACGACGATGAGCATCTCGCGCGTGAGCCACTCGCTGTCGCGCGAGGCGCGGCAGAAGGTGGAGGGCGAGGTGGCGGCGATGGCCATCGATCGTTTCCGCGCCCGCGCCGACGCCGTCAGCAAGCAGTTCGGCTTCACCGGCTACACGGTGCGCGAGGTGACGGTGAACAGCGATGGTGGCGGCGAAGTGCCCATGCCGCGCATGCGCGTGCAGACCGCAACCCTGATGGCTGACGGCGCACCGCTGCCGGTCGAAGCCGGCAAGGCCACGGTGACGGCCAACGTCAGCGGCAGCGTGCAGATGAAATGACGCCGCCGGGCCCTCTCACTGCGCCCTTCGCCCGCGTGAAATCGCGGGCTCGCCCAGCTCCGTGCACTCGCGGCCTTCCGGCCGCCCGGTCACTGCGCTGTCCAGCCGCCGTCGACTTGCCAGGCTACGCCGCGCACGTTCTGCGCCGGCGGCGAACACAGGAAGAGCACCAGCCCGGCCAGTTCCTCGGGTGTCGTGAACTGCAGCGAGGGCTGCTTCTCGGCCAGCAGGCGGCGCTTGGCCTCTTCGTTGTCGACGCCGTCGGCCGCGGCGCGTGCGTCGACCTGCTTCTGCACCAGCGGCGTCAGCACCCAGCCCGGGCAGATGGCGTTGACGGTGACGCCGGTGGTGGCGCTCTCCAGCGCCGCCGACTTGGTCAGCCCCACCAGGCCGTGTTTGGCCGCGATGTAGGCGCTCTTGGCCGGCGAGGCCACCAGCCCGTGCACCGAGGCGACGTTGACGATGCGGCCCCAGTTGCGCTGCTTCATGCCGGGCAGCGCGGCGCGCATCGCATGGAAGGCCGAGCTGAGGTTGATGGCGATGATGGCGTCCCACTTGTCGGGCGGAAAGTCTTCGACCAGCGCCACATGCTGGATGCCGGCGTTGTTGACGAGGATGTCGCAGCGGCCGAGCTGGGCTTCGCACTGGCGCACCATGTCCAGCACCTCGGCGGGCCTGCTCATGTCGGCGCCGTGGTACACGGCCTGCGGGTCGTGCTCGCGCACCTGGGCCAGCGCGCCGGCGACGTCGCCGAAGCCGTTGATCATCATGCGCGCGCCGCTGCGCGCCAGCGCCAACGCGATGCCCAGGCCGATGCCGCTGGTGGAGCCGGTGACGAGGGCGGTCTTTCCGCTGAGCATGGCAGGGGCTCCTTGGGGCGGCGTGCACCGCGGTTGATACGATGGCCGTCATTATCGGCCGCAGCCTGAACACCACATGACCGAACCCCGCCTGTCGCACGTCTCCTGCCTGGACAGCCGCGGCCTGCATCGCATGGCCTACTGGGAGTGGGGCGACGCCGCCAACCCGCGCGTGCTGGTGTGCGTGCATGGCCTCACGCGCCAGGGCCGCGATTTCGACACCCTGGCGCAAGACCTGGCCGGCAGCTACCGCGTCGTCTGCCCCGATGTCGTGGGCCGTGGCCAGAGCGACTGGCTGGCCGACCCCGCCGGCTATGCCATCCCGGCCTACGTGGCCGACATGGTGACGCTGGTGGCGCGGCTGGGCGTCGAGCAGGTCGACTGGGTGGGCACGTCGATGGGCGGCCTCATCGGCTTGGCGCTGGCTTCGATGCCGAAGAACCCGGTGCGCCGGCTGGTGCTCAACGATGTCGGCCCCGCCATCCAGCCTGCGGCACTGGCGCGCATCGGCAGCTACGTCGGCCAGCCCGCGCGCTGGAAGACGCTGGACGAGGCGGCCGACGCGCTGTGGGCCATCTCGCAGGGTTTCGGCCCGCACACACGCGAGCAGTGGCTGGCGCTGACGCGGCCGCAGCTCAAGCCCGACGGCGACGGCTTCAAGCCGCACTACGACCCGTCGCTGGCCTTGCCCTTCCGCGGCCTGACGCCCGAGTTGGCCGCCGCCGGCGAAGCGATGCTGTGGCTGGCCTACGACCGCATCACCGCACCCACGCTGCTGCTGCGCGGCGCCCAGAGCGACCTGCTGTCGCACGAGACCGCGCTGGCGATGGTGCAGCGCGGCCCGCGCGCCACGCTGCACGAGCTGCCCGGCGTCGGGCACGCGCCTATGCTGGTGCAGCCCGAGCAGCGCGCCGTGGTGCGGGGCTTCCTGCTCGAGACATGAAGACCGGCGTGGCCGCCGCGCCGCAGGGCGCCGCCGCCATCGTGCACCTGGCCAGCGAGGACGACGCCGGCGGTGCCGACCCGGTGCAACGCGCCCGCGCGTTCGCCGAACCCCTGCTCGCGGGCCAGATGCTGGACACCGGTGAAGAGGCTCTCACCCACGCCGACGGCACGGCCGCGGTGCTGCAGCAGATCGGCGGCAGCCCGGCGCTGTGCGCCACCGCCTACCTCGTCTATGCCAGCGACTACCTGCAGCGGCCGGAAGAGGTCATCAGCAAGGCCTTCGGCGCCAGCTATGCCAGCCTGGTGAAGCTGACGCGCAAGCTGGTGCAGATCCAGCGTGCGGCGCGTGGCGGCCTGCCGGCCGAGGGCGACACGGCACTGCAGACCGAGCGCGTGCGCAAGATGCTGCTGGCCTTCAGCCGCGACCTGCGCGTGGTGCTGCTGCGCCTGGCCTCGCGACTGCAGACCTTGCGCTGGCATGCCACGACGCGCCTGCCGTGCCCGGTGGCGCTGGCCACCGAGTCGCTGCAGGTCTTCGCGCCGCTGGCCAACCGCCTGGGCATCTGGCAGATCAAGTGGGAGCTGGAGGACCTGGCCTTTCGCTTCATGCAGCCGCAGGAATACCAGCGCATCGCGCGCCTGGTCGACGAGAAGCGCGCCGAGCGCGAGCAGAGCGTGGCCGCCGTGCGCGACCAGCTGGCGGCGCTGCTGGCCGGCGCCGGCCTGCACGCCGACGTGCAGGGCCGGCCCAAGCACCTCTACAGCATCTGGAAGAAGATGCAGGGCAAGGGCCTGGACTTCAGCCGCGTCTTCGACACGCGGGCGCTGCGGGTCATCGTCGACGACGTGGCCGCCTGCTACATGGTGCTGGCGCGCGTGCAGCAGGCCTGGGAGCCGGTGGACGGCGAGTTCGACGACTACATCGCCAAGCCCAAGGTCAACGGCTACCAGAGCCTGCACACCGTGGTGCGGGACGGCGAAGGCCGGCCGCTGGAGGTGCAGATCCGCACCCGCGCCATGCACGAACACGCCGAGCACGGCGTGGCCGCGCACTGGATGTACAAGGAAGCGGGCACCAAGGGCTACACCGGTGTCAGCGTCGCCGGCGAGACGGGCGACCGCGTGGCCGAGGCGCGCAAGGCCGTGCTGCGCGAACTGCTGGCCTGGGAGCGCGACTTCGCGGCCCAGGGCGCCGGCGAGGGCGCGCCCGAACGCGCGGCCGCAAGCAAGGGCGCGGGCAAGGCAGCGGGCACGGCAGGGGAAGGCGGCGAGCGCATCTACGTCTTCTCGCCGCAGGCCACGGTCATCGACCTGCCGGCCGGGGGCACGCCGGTGGACTTCGCGTACGCGCTGCACACCGACCTGGGCCATCGCTGCCGCGGCGCGCGCGTCGACGGCGCCATGGTGCCGCTGAACACGCGGCTGGTCTCGGGCCAGACGGTCGAGATCATCGCGGCCAGGGAGGGCGGGCCTTCGCTGGACTGGCTCAACGCCGACCTGCACTACCTGGCCAGCCCGCGCAGCAAGAGCAAGGTGCGCGCCTGGTTCAACGCCGAGCAGCAGGCGCAGACCATCGCCCGCGGTCGCGAGGCAGTGGAGAAGCTGCTGCAGCGGCTGGGGCGCACGGCGATGGAACGCCAGGCCCTGGCCGAGCAACTCGGCTTCAGGAACGCCGAGATGCTGTTCGAGGTGGTGGGCAAGGACGAGTTTTCGCTGCGCAACATCGAGACCCTGCTGCGCCCGCCCGAGCCGCCGCCCGACGACGACCATGTGCAACTGCGCGCACCCCGCAGCGCGGGTGGGGGCCGCGGCGGCGTGCTGGTGGTGGGCATGGATTCGCTGCTGACGACGCTGGGCAAGTGCTGCCGCCCGGCGCCGCCCGACGCCATCACCGGCTTCATCACGCGCGGCCGCGGTGTGGCCGTGCACCGCAGCGACTGCAGCAACCTGCGCCAGATGGCGGCGACCTCGCCGGGCCGTGTCATCGAGGTCGCCTGGGGCGAACCGCGCGGCGACAAGACGCCCGTGTACCCGATGGACGTGGTCATCGAAGCCGCGGACCGCGGCGGCCTGCTGCGCGACATCTCCGAGGTCTTCGCCAAGGAAAAGGTCAACGTCACCGGCGTGCAGACCCAGAGCACCCGGGACGGCAGTACGGCGCGCATGACCTTCACCGTCGAGGTTGCCGATGCATCGCGGTTGGGCACGGTGCTGGCGCAGATTCACCACGTGTCGGGCGTTCGTCACGCGCGGCGGAAATAGGCCCGATAGGGCCAGCCCCCGACTCGTATATACTTTTGGGCTGACTTCAGGCGCGTAGCTCAGCTGGTTAGAGCACCACCTTGACATGGTGGGGGTCGTTGGTTCGAGTCCAATCGCGCCTACCAGATTGGTAGTGGAAAAGAGCACCCGGCGGCAATGCCCGGTGCTTTTTTTCTTGGCGCGGGCAAAACAGGCGCAGGCCACTCATTCGTACCGCGGCCACCGACGCGCTGCACGCAGAACTGGCCGTTCGCGCCACTGTCGTGGCGTTTCGTCGCAGGCGTGACGGCCGTCGCGCCTGGCGGCGTTACGCTCGCGGCTTCGTTTGGATCGGACTGGCGCGCCCGGCGTGCCTGATGAAGATGCGTTCACTCCTGCTCTTGGCTCCAGCCCTCGCTGCGGCTCTCACCCTGGCGGCTTGCGGCAAGTCAGGCAAGGCGCCTGCCGCGGCGGCCAGCGCCGCGGCCAGTGCCGCCCGTGTCGCGGCGCCGACGCTGCTGCTGGCCCCCGAGGACCTGCTCACGCTGCAGCCCAGCCGGCTCGCCACCGGGCCCGTCATCAGCGGCTCGGTGCAGCCCGAGCGCC
>PNKD01000127.1 GCA_013822265.1 Leptothrix sp. (in: b-proteobacteria) | reverse complement strand
GCAGGGGTGTAGCTCAATTGGTAGAGCGCCGGTTTCCAAAACCGAAGGTCGGGGGTTCGATTCCCTCCGCCCCTGCCACCCGGTGAAACCGAGTGGCCCTTATCGGCCGGCCCGCAGAGACCTTTCAAGGCCCTGCGGGTTTTGCGCCTCATGAAGACCACGGGTCGGCCCAGCCTGCCGGCCCGCGGAGAACACGCCAGAAAGTCATGTCCACCCAACCTCAAGTCGAAACTGTCTCCACCGGAGCCGACAAGGCCAAGCTGGCCGGCGCCGTGGTGCTGTTGGTGGCTGCCATCGTCGCCTTCTACTACCTCGGCAAGCAAGACCTGTGGGTGCGCGTGGGTGTGCTGCTGGCGCTGATGGTGGCCGCCGTCGCGCTGTTCTTCACCTCCGAATCGGGCAAGCAGCTGACCGCATTCGGTCGCGACGCCGTGCGCGAGACCAAGAAGGTCGTCTGGCCCACCCGGAAAGAGGCGACGCAGATGACCGGCTACGTCTTCGCCTTCGTGTTCGCGATGGCGCTGTACATGTGGTTGACGGACAAGACGCTCGAATGGGTCATCTTCGACCTGGTCCTGGGCTGGCGCAGTTGAGGGACGTACCAATGACCGAAGAACAGCTCAAACCCGCTGGCGCCGACGCCCCCGTCGCTGCGCCGTCCACCAAGCGCTGGTACATCGTGCACGCCTACTCCGGCATGGAAAAGGCCGTCGAACGCAACCTGCGCGAGCGTATCGACCGCGCCGGCATGCAGGACAAGTTCGGCCGCATCCTGGTGCCCACCGAAGAAGTGGTCGAGCTCAAGAACGGCAAGAAGAGTGTCACCGAGCGCCGCATCTACCCGGGCTACGTGCTCGTCGAGATGGACATGGCCGACGACACCTGGCACCTCGTCAAGCACACCAGCAAGGTCACCGGTTTCATCGGCGGCGCGCGCAACCGCCCGGCGCCGATTTCCGAGGCCGAAGTGGCCAAGATCGTCAACCAGATGCAGGAAGGCGTTGACAAGCCGCGTCCCAAGGTCGAGTGGATCGTGGGCGAACTGGTGCGCGTCAAGGAAGGCCCGTTCACCGATTTCAACGGTGCCGTGGAAGACGTGAACTACGAGAAGAGCAAGGTCAAGGTCTCGGTGACGATCTTCGGTCGCGCCACCGGCGTCGAGCTCGATTTCGCGCAGGTCGAGAAGATTTGAGTTTCAGGCTGCGGCGCCCTGACCCAGCGCCTGCGGTCCTTCGATAACGGGTCGAATGACGAGGAGCCGCGCAAACCCCTGGTTTGCAGGCGTTTGAACTCGAGGAGCCATTCATGGCAAAGAAGATCGTCGGCTTCATCAAGCTGCAAGTGCCGGCCGGCAAGGCCAACCCGTCGCCGCCCATTGGCCCGGCCCTGGGCCAGCGCGGCCTGAACATCATGGAGTTCTGCAAGGCCTTCAACGCCCAGACGCAGGGCTACGAGCCGGGGCTGAAGCTGCCGGTGGTGATCACCGCCTTCGCCGACAAGTCGTTCACCTTCATCCTGAAGTCGCCCCCGGCGACCGTGCTGCTGAAGAAGGCCGCCAAGATCGAGAAGGGTTCGGGCAAGGCGCACCTCGAGAAGGTGGGCAAGGTCACGCGCGAGCAGCTCGAGGAAATCGCCAGGACCAAGATGAAGGACCTCAACGCGGCCGACATGGACGGCGCGGTGAAGATCATTGCCGGCTCGGCCCGTTCCATGGGCCTGATCGTCGAGGGAGTCTGAACATGAGCAAGCTGACCAAGAAGGCCAAGAGCCTGCAGGGCAAGGTCGACAGCCTGAAGCTGTACGCCCTGGCCGACGCGCTGACGCTGGTCAAGAGCGCAGCCACCGCCAAGTTCGACGAGTCCATCGACGTCGCCGTGCAACTGGGCGTGGACGCCAAGAAGTCCGACCAGGTGGTGCGTGGCGCCGTGGTCATGCCCTCGGGCACCGGCAAGACCAAGCGCGTGGCGGTTTTCGCCCAGGGCGCCAAGGCCGAAGAAGCCAAGGCCGCTGGCGCCGATATCGTCGGCATGGAAGACCTGGCCGCCGAGATCAAGGCCGGCAAGATGGACTTCGACGTCGTCATCGCGTCGCCGGACACCATGCGCATCGTCGGTACGCTGGGCCAGGTGCTGGGCCCGCGCGGCCTGATGCCCAACCCCAAGGTCGGCACGGTGACGCCCGATGTCGCCCAGGCCGTGCGCAACGCCAAGGCCGGCCAGGTGCAGTTCCGCGTCGACAAGGCCGGCATCATCCACGGCACCATCGGCCGCCGCTCGTTCGACGACGACAAGCTGGTGGCCAACCTGCGCGCGCTGATCGACGCGCTGAACAAGTCCAAGCCGGCAACGAGCAAGGGCATCTACCTGCGCAAGGTGGCCGTGTCGTCGACCATGGGCGTGGGTGTTCGCGTCGACACCGGGTCCATCCTGGCTGCCGCCGCCTGATCTTTTGAACAAGGCTGCGCGCGAGTCTGGCGCGCGGCCGCTTGAATTGGTGGGCTGCCAGCAGCGATGCAGGCAGGCCATCCAAGACCGCTGGTGGGCAGAAGGGCGCAAGCCCGGTGTCCGTAATCGAGAGCTCGACCGCAAGGCCGGGGTCGAAGCCAGCGCAGATGGTGGTCCCGCCGCAAAGGTTCCTGTCGAGGGTTCCCGAACGGCAAGGCTGCTGAATCCGGGTGTGCCGGCTGGGCTGAAGAGCCCGAAGGCACGTTTTGTGTGAGGAACAGACCTTGAGTCTCAATAAAAGCGAGAAGGCTGCCGTGGTCACGGATGTGTCGGCGCAAGCCGCACGTTCGCAGACGCTGGCGTTGGCCGAGTACCGTGGCCTCACCGTGGAAAGCCTGAACAAGCTGCGCGTCGATGCGCGGTCCAAGGGTGTGTACCTTCACGTGCTGAAGAACACCCTGGCCCGTCGCGCCGTTGCCGGCACGCCGTTCGAGGTGGCCCAGGGTGCCATGGTCGGCCCGCTGATCTACGGTTTTTCCGAGGATGCCGTGGCCGCGGCGAAGGTCATCGCCGACTTCGCCAAGACCAACGACAAGCTGGTCATCAAGGGGGGGGCCTTCGCGGGCAAGGCGCTGGACGTCGACGGGGTCAAGGCCCTGGCGTCCATCCCGAGCCGCGAAGTGCTGATCTCCCAGGTGGCCGGCCTGCTGAAGTCGCCCATCCAGCGTCTGGCTGGTGTGCTGGCGGCCTTGGCCGAAAAGCGTGGTGGTGCCCCGGCGGACGCCGCGGAAGCGCCTGCAGCCGCCTGACGCGCGCCCTTCATTTCAATTTTCAGAATCCAACGTTTCGAGGAACCCCAAATGGCATTCGATAAAGACGCATTCCTGTCCGCCATGGACAGCATGACCGTGATGGAACTCAATGACCTGGTCAAGGCCATTGAAGAGAAGTTCGGCGTGTCCGCCGCTTCGATGGCGGCCCCGGCTGCCGGTGGTGGCGGTGCCGCTGCCGTGGTCGAAGAGAAGACCGAATTCAACGTCATGCTGCTGGAAGCCGGCGCCAACAAGGTGTCGGTCATCAAGGCCGTGCGCGAACTGACGGGCCTGGGCCTGAAGGAAGCCAAGGACCTGGTCGACGGCGCGCCCAAGGCCGTCAAGGAAGCTATCCCCAAGGCCGACGCCGAAGCTGCGCTGAAGAAGCTGCTCGACGCCGGCGCCAAGGCCGAAGTCAAGTGATTCATGCGGGCGGGCGTCGCAAGGCAGCCGCCCGCATGCGCTGCTGAGAGCAGCGAACGAAGTCCATCAAGGACTGCCGCGGAACCGGCTTGGCCGGGCCGCAGGCAGAGCCCCCTCGGGGGGCGGCGAGGACGCCGGCATGGCCGGCACCGCAGCCTGGGGGCTTCGTTCAGTGTTCTCTGATCCGACTGCAGAGAACGGGTTTGGTCGGGCTGAGGTGCAATGCCTCGGTTGTCCGCCAGCGGCAGGTAGTGGCCTGCCACCAGACCTCGAGCGCAAGGCTCGAGTCGGCGAGGGTCTCCCGAGAGAACTCGCTCCCCCTGGGGGGCGAGGCCGCGCAAGCGGACTCAGGGGGCCCGAGCCAGCCAGTCGCCGCAGAGCGCATGCCTAGGCCAGGCGTGTGCTCTCGACACGGAGAGTTCAATGGCGCAAGCAACCCCCTACACCTACACCGAACGCAAGCGGATCCGCAAGAGCTTCGGCAAGCGTGAGAGTGTCCTCAATGTTCCCTATCTGCTGACCATGCAGAGCGACAGCTATGTCGCTTTCCTGCAGAAGGACGTTCCAGCGGCAAAACGCAAGCCCGAGGGCTTGCAGGCGGCGTTCCTTTCGGCCTTCCCCATCGTCTCCCACAACGGTTTCGTGGAGATGAAGTTCACCGAATACAACATCGCCAAGCCGCCGTTCGACGTGCGCGAGTGCCAGCAGCGCGGCCTGACCTTCGCCGCGGCAGTGCGCGCCAGGCTGCAGATGATCATCTACGACCGCGAGTCGCATCCGCAGAAGCTGGTCAAGGAGATCAAGGAGCAAGAGGTCTACATGGGCGAAGTGCCCCTGATGACCGACTACGGCTCCTTCATCGTCAACGGCACCGAGCGCGTCATCGTGTCGCAGCTGCACCGCAGTCCGGGCGTGTTCTTCGAGCACGACAAGGGCAAGACGCACAGCAGCGGCAAGCTGCTGTTCAGCGCCCGCATCATCCCCTACCGCGGTTCGTGGCTCGACTTCGAGTTCGACCCGAAGGACATCCTGTACTTCCGCGTCGACCGCCGCCGCAAGATGCCGGTGACCATTCTGCTCAAGGCCATCGGCCTGACGCCGGAAACCATCCTGGCCCACTTCTTCCAGAACGACAACTTCCGCCTCATGGACACGGGCGCGCAGATGGAGTTCGTGCCCGAGCGCCTGAAGGGTGAAGTGGCCCGCTTCGACCTCACCGACAAGGGCGGCAACGTCATCGTCGAGAAGGACAAGCGCATCACGGCGCGCCACGTGCGCCAGCTCGAGCAGGCAGGCACCGGCTTCGTCAGCGTGCCCGAAGACTTCCTGATCGGCCGCATGATGTCCAAGAACATGGTCGACGCCGACACCGGCGAGATCGTGGCCAAGGCCAACGAAGAGATCACCGAAGCGCTGCTGAAGAAGCTGCGTGCCGCGGGCATCAAGGACATCCAGTGCCTGTACACCAATGAGCTCAACCAGGGCGCCTACATCAGCCAGACGCTGGCCTCTGACGAGACCACCGACCAGCTGGCCGCGCGCGTGGCCATCTACCGCATGATGCGCCCCGGCGAGCCGCCGACCGAAGACGCCGTCGAGGCGCTGTTCCACCGCCTGTTCTACAGCGAGGACACCTACGACCTGAGCCGCGTCGGCCGCATGAAGTTCAACGCCCGCGTGGGCCGCGACACGCCCGAAGGCAAGATGACGCTGAGCAACGACGACATCCTCGATGTCGTCAAGATCCTCGTCGACCTGCGCAACGGCAACGGCGACGTCGACGACATCGACCACCTCGGCAACCGGCGCGTGCGCTGTGTCGGCGAGCTGGCCGAGAACCAGTACCGCAGCGGCCTCGCGCGCATCGAGAAGGCCGTCAAGGAACGTCTGGGCCAGGCCGAGACCGAGGCGCTGATGCCTCACGACCTGATCAACTCCAAGCCCATCAGCGCGGCGCTGAAGGAGTTCTTCGGCGCTTCGCAGCTGTCGCAGTTCATGGACCAGACCAACCCGCTGAGCGAGATCACGCACAAGCGGCGCGTCTCGGCCCTGGGCCCGGGCGGCCTGACGCGCGAGCGTGCCGGCTTCGAGGTGCGCGACGTGCACCCGACCCACTACGGCCGCGTGTGCCCGATCGAGACGCCCGAAGGCCCGAATATCGGCCTGATCAACTCGCTGTCGCTCTTCGCCCAGCTGAACGAATACGGCTTCCTCGAGACGCCGTACCGCCGCGTCAGCGACGGCAAGGTGACGATGCAGATCGACTACCTGTCGGCCATCGAGGAAGGCAAGTACGTCATCGCCCAGGCCAACGCGGGCCTGGACAAGGACGGCAAGCTGATCGACGAACTGGTGTCTGCCCGTGAGAACGGCGAGTCGGTGCTGCTCAGCCCCGAGCGCGTGCAGTACATGGACGTGGCGCCGGCGCAGATCGTCTCGGTGGCGGCCTCGCTCGTGCCCTTCCTCGAGCACGACGACGCCAACCGCGCGCTGATGGGCGCCAACATGCAGCGCCAGGCCGTGCCTGTGCTCCGTCCGGAGAAGGCACTCGTCGGCACCGGCGTCGAGCGTGTCGCCGCGGTCGACTCGGGCACGGTGGTCACGGCGCGCCGAGGCGGCGTCGTCGACTACGTCGACACCAACCGCATCGTCATCCGCGTCAACGACGCCGAGACGGTGGCCGGCGAGGTCGGCGTCGACATCTACAACCTCATCAAGTACCAGCGTTCCAACCAGAACACGAACATCCACCAGCGCCCGATCGTCAAGCGCGGCGACCATGTCGCGGCCAAGGACGTGGTCGCCGACGGTGCCAGCACCGACCTGGGCGAGCTCGCGCTCGGCCAGAACATGCTGGTCGCGTTCATGCCCTGGAACGGCTACAACTTCGAGGACTCCATCCTCATCAGCGAACGTGTCATCGCCGAAGACCGCTACACCTCGATCCACATCGAGGAACTGGTGGTCATGGCCCGCGACACCAAGCTGGGCAGCGAAGAAATCACGCGCGACATCCCGAACCTGAGCGAGCAGCAACTGGCCCGACTGGACGAGAGCGGCATCGTCTACGTCGGCGCCGAGGTCAACCCCGGCGACGTGCTGGTGGGCAAGGTCACGCCCAAGGGCGAGACCACGCTGACGCCGGAAGAGAAGCTGCTGCGCGCGATCTTCGGCGAGAAGGCTTCCGACGTGAAGGACACGTCGTTGCGTGTCGACCAGGGCACCAACGGCACCGTCATCGACGTGCAGGTCTTCACCCGTGAGGGCATCGTGCGCGACAAGCGCGCCCAGCAGATCATCGACGACGAGCTGAAGCGCTTCCGCCTCGACCTGAACGACCAGCTGCGCATCGTCGAGGCCGACGCCTTCGACCGCATCGCCAAGCTGCTGGCCGGCAAGGTGGCCAACGGCGGCCCGAACAAGATCGCCAAGGGCACGACGATCGACAAGGCCTACCTCGATGCGGTGGAGAAGTACCACTGGTTCGACATCCGTCCGGCCGACGACGAAGTGGCCAACCAGCTCGAGTCGATCAAGAACAGCCTCGACCAGACGCGCCACACCTTCGACCTCGCGTTCGAAGAGAAGCGCAAGAAGCTGACGCAGGGCGACGAGTTGCCCGCGGGCGTGCTGAAGATGGTCAAGGTCTACCTGGCCGTCAAGCGCCGCCTGCAGCCGGGCGACAAGATGGCCGGCCGTCACGGCAACAAGGGCGTGGTGTCGAAGATCGCCGCTGTCGAGGACATGCCCTACATGGCCGACGGCACGCCGGTCGACATCGTGCTGAACCCGCTGGGCGTGCCTTCGCGCATGAACGTGGGCCAGGTGCTGGAAGTGCACCTGGGCTGGGCCGGCAAGGGCATAGGCCAGCGCATCGGCACGCTGCTGCAAGAGCAGGCCAAGGTGGCCGAGATCCGCAAGTTCATGGACGAGCTCTACAACAAGAGCGGCGGCAAGAGCGAGCGGCTGGACGACCTCAGCGACGCCCAGGTGCTCGAGATGGCGCAGAACCTGCAGCACGGCGTGCCCTTCGCGACGCCGGTGTTCGACGGTGCGGCCGAGGAAGAGATCCGCGCCATGCTGAAGCTGGCCTACCCGGACGACATCGCCGCGAAGAAGGGCCTCACGCTCACGCGCACCCAGGCCACGCTGAGCGACGGCCGCACGGGTGAAGCCTTCGAGCGGCCCGTCACGGTGGGCTACATGCACGTGCTGAAGCTGCACCACCTGGTGGACGACAAGATGCACGCCCGCTCGACCGGCCCGTACTCGCTCGTCACGCAGCAGCCGCTGGGCGGCAAGGCGCAGTTCGGCGGCCAGCGTTTCGGCGAGATGGAGGTCTGGGCGCTCGAGGCCTACGGCGCCAGCTACATCCTGCAGGAAATGCTCACCGTCAAGTCCGACGACGTGAACGGCCGCACCAAGGTGTACGAGTCGATCGTCAAGGGCGAACACGCCATCGAAGCCGGCATGCCGGAATCCTTCAATGTCCTGGTCAAGGAGATTCGCTCCCTTGGCATCGACATTGAACTCGAACGCAATTAAGGAGCAGATGCATGAAGGGACTACTCGACCTATTCAAGCAGTTCACCCCGGACGAGCATTTCGATGCCATCCGGATCGGTCTGGCGTCACCCGAGAAGATTCGCTCGTGGTCGTTCGGCGAGGTGAAGAAGCCCGAGACCATCAACTACCGCACCTTCAAGCCGGAGCGCGACGGCCTGTTCTGCGCCAAGATCTTCGGCCCGATCAAGGACTACGAGTGCCTGTGCGGCAAGTACAAGCGCCTGAAGCACCGTGGCGTGATCTGCGAGAAGTGCGGGGTCGAGGTCACGCAGACCAAGGTGCGCCGCGAGCGCATGGGTCACATCGACCTGGCCGCGCCCTGCGCGCACATCTGGTTCCTGAAGTCGCTGCCGTCGCGCCTGGGCCTGGTGCTCGACATGACGCTGCGCGACATCGAGCGCGTGCTGTACTTCGAGGCCTATGTCGTGGTCGACCCCGGCATGACCCCGCTGAAGAAGTTCTCGATCATGAGCGAGGACGACTGGGAGGCCAAACACGCCGAGTACGGTGACGAGTTCGTCGCGCTGATGGGCGCCGAAGGCATACGCAAGCTGCTCGAAGAGCTGGACCTGGACGTCGAGATCGACAAGATCCGCAACGACATGACCGGCTCCGAGCTCAAGATCAAGAAGAACTCCAAGCGCCTGAAGGTGATGGAAGCCTTCAAGAAGAGCGGCATCAAGCCGCAGTGGATGGTGCTGGAAGTGCTGCCCGTGCTGCCGCCCGACCTGCGCCCGCTCGTCCCGCTGGACGGTGGCCGTTTCGCGACCAGCGACCTGAACGACCTCTACCGCCGCGTCATCAACCGCAACAACCGCCTGGCGCGGCTGCTCGAGCTGAAGGCGCCGGAGATCATCGTGCGCAACGAAAAGCGCATGCTGCAGGAGGCGGTGGACAGCCTGCTGGACAACGGCCGCCGCGGCAAGGCGATGACGGGTGCGAACAAGCGCGCGCTGAAGTCGCTGGCCGACATGATCAAGGGCAAGAGCGGCCGCTTCCGCCAGAACCTGCTGGGCAAGCGCGTCGACTACTCGGGCCGTTCGGTCATCGTGGTCGGCCCGACGCTCAAGCTGCACCAGTGCGGCCTGCCCAAGCTGATGGCCATCGAGCTGTTCAAGCCCTTCATCTTCAGCCGCCTGGAGGCGATGGGCATCGCCACCACCATCAAGGCCGCGAAGAAGGAAGTCGAGAGCGGCACGCCGGTGGTGTGGGACATCCTGGAAGAGGTGATCAAGGAGCACCCCGTCCTGCTGAACCGCGCCCCGACGCTGCACCGCCTGGGCATCCAGGCCTTCGAGCCGGTGCTGATCGAAGGCAAGGCCATCCAGCTGCATCCGCTGGTGTGCTCGGCCTTCAACGCCGACTTCGACGGCGACCAGATGGCCGTGCACGTGCCGCTGTCCATCGAAGCGCAGATGGAAGCCCGCACGCTGATGCTGGCGTCCAACAACGTGCTCTTCCCGGCCAACGGCGAGCCGTCGATCGTGCCGAGCCAGGACGTCGTGCTGGGCCTGTACTACGCCACGCGTGAGCGCATCAACGGCAAGGGCGAAGGCATGGTCTTCGCCGACCTGCTCGAGCTGCAGCGCGCGCTGGACAACGGCGCCGTCGAGATCACCGCCAAGATCGCGGTGCGCCTGACGGAGTGGGTGAAGAACGCCGAGACCGGCGAATTCGAGGCCATCACCAAGCTGACCGACACCACGGTCGGCCGGGCGCTGCTGAGCGAGATCCTGCCCAAGGGCCTGCCTTTCGCCAACATCAACAAGGCGCTGAAGAAGAAGGAGATCTCGCGCCTGATCAACGTGTCCTTCCGCAAGTGCGGCCTCAAGGACACGGTGGTCTTCGCCGACAAGCTGCTGCAGAGCGGCTTCCGGCTGGCCACGCGCGCCGGCATCTCCATCGCCATCGACGACATGCTGGTGCCCAAGGAAAAGCCCGGCCTGATCGAGCGCGCCGAGAAGGAAGTCAAGGAGATCGAGCAGCAGTACGTCTCGGGTCTGGTGACTGCCGGCGAGCGCTACAACAAGGTGGTCGACATCTGGGGCAAGACCGGCGACGAAGTCGGCAAGGTCATGATGAGCCAGCTGTCCAAGCAGAAGGTGCTTGACCGCAACGGCAAGGAAGTCGACCAGGAGTCGTTCAACTCGATCTACATGATGGCCGACTCGGGCGCGCGCGGTTCCGCCGCGCAGATCCGCCAGCTGGCCGGCATGCGCGGCCTGATGGCCAAGCCCGACGGCAGCATCATCGAGACGCCGATCACCGCGAACTTCCGCGAAGGCCTGAACGTGCTGCAGTACTTCATCTCCACCCACGGCGCCCGCAAGGGCCTGGCGGACACGGCGCTGAAGACCGCGAACTCGGGCTACCTCACGCGCCGCCTGGTGGACGTGACGCAGGACCTGGTGGTGACCGAAGTCGACTGCGGCACGCAGAACGGCATGAACCGCCGCGCGCTGGTCGAAGGCGGCGAGGTCATCGAGTCGCTGCGCGACCGCATCCTGGGCCGCGTCACCGCGGTCGAGGTGCTGCACCCCGAGACGCAGGAGATGATGTTCGAGGCGGGCACCATGCTCGACGAAGACCTGATCGACGTGCTCGAGGCCGCGGGCGTCGACGAGGTCAAGGTGCGCACGGCGCTGACCTGCGACACGCGTTTCGGCATCTGCGCCAAGTGCTACGGCCGTGACCTGGGCCGTGGCGGCCTGGTAAACACGGGCGAGGCCATCGGCGTGATTGCCGCGCAGTCGATCGGCGAACCCGGCACGCAGCTGACGATGCGCACCTTCCACATCGGCGGCGCGGCATCGCGTGCGGCGGTGGCTTCGAGCGTCGACGCCAAGAGCGAAGGCATCATCGGCTTCAACGCCACGATGCGCTACGTGACCAACGCCAAGGGCACGCTGGTCGTGATCTCGCGTTCGGGCGAGATCATCATCAGCGATCCGCATGGCCGCGAGCGCGAGCGTCACAAGCTGCCCTACGGCGCGACGCTGAACATCAAGCCCGACCAGCACGTGAAGGCCGGCACCGTGCTGGCCAACTGGGACCCGCTGACCCGCCCCATCATCACGGAATTCGCCGGTACGGCGCGTTTCGAGAACGTGGAAGAGGGCCAGACGGTGGCCAAGCAGGTCGACGAGGTCACCGGCCTGTCGACGCTGGTGGTCATCGACCCGAAGCGCCGCGGGGCGGCCAAGGTCGTGCGCCCGCAGGTCAAGCTGCTGGACACCCAGGGCGTGGAGGTGAAGATCCCCGGCACCGACCACGCCGTGACCATCGGCTTCCCGGTCGGCGCGCTGATCCAGATCCGCGACGGGCAAGAGCTGTCGCCGGGTGAAGTGCTGGCACGCATCCCGATGGAAGGCCAGAAGACGCGCGACATCACCGGTGGCCTGCCGCGTGTGGCCGAGCTCTTCGAAGCCCGTTCGCCCAAGGATGTCGGCATCCTGGCCGAGATCACCGGCACCATCAGCTTCGGCAAGGAGACCAAGGGCAAGAACCGCCTGCAGATCACCAGCCCCGAAGGCACGGTGCACGAGGAACTCGTTGCCAAGGAAAAGAACATCCTGGTGCACGAAGGCCAGGTGGTCAACCGTGGCGAGCTGGTGGTCGACGGCAGCGCCGACCCGCAGGACATCCTGCGCCTGCTGGGCATCGAGGAACTGGCGCGCTACATCGTCGACGAGGTGCAGGACGTCTACCGTCTGCAGGGCGTGAAGATCAACGACAAGCACATCGAGGTGATCGTTCGCCAGATGCTGCGCCGCGTGCAGATCACCAATGCCGGCGACTCGACCTACATCAACGGCGAGCAGGTGGAGCGCAGCGAGCTGCTCAACACCAACGAGCGCCTGCGCGGCGAAGGCAAGGTGCCGGCGACACACGCCGACGTGCTGCTGGGCATCACCAAGGCGTCGCTGTCGACCGACAGCTTCATCTCGGCGGCGTCGTTCCAGGAAACGACGCGGGTGCTGACCGAGGCGGCGATCATGGGCAAGCGCGACGAGCTTCGCGGCCTGAAGGAGAACGTCATCGTCGGGCGCCTGATCCCCGCCGGCACCGGCATGGCCTTCCAT
>PNKD01000126.1 GCA_013822265.1 Leptothrix sp. (in: b-proteobacteria) | reverse complement strand
GCAGCCATAGCTCGGGCTATGGCGAGCATTTGCAACGACGAGCAGGTGCTTTTTGGTGTGATGAGCGGGCATGAACGAAAGACTCTCACGCTCTCAGGCGGCGCTGGTCCAGACGACCAGCGCCGTGAAGTTGTCGTGGCTGGCCTTGTGGTGCGCCGCCTTGCGCACCTCGGTGGCCAGCTCGCCCACCCAGGCACCCGGGTTGGGCGCCGCCATCAAAGTGCGCTCGAGCACGGCGTCGTCCAGGTACTCCCACAGGCCGTCGGTGCAGAGCAGGAAGACATCTCCGGGCTGCACGTCGTTCTGCCCCTCGCGGGCGCTGACCTCCAGCACCTCGGGGGCGATGCCCAGCGCCGAGCGAAGTTCGCTGCGCTTGGGGTGGACGCGGATCTGGTCGGCCGCCAGCACACCTGAATCGACCAGGCCCTGCACCAGGCTGTGGTCACGCGTGCGGTCCAGCACACGCCCCTGGCGGAACCAGTACATGCGCGAATCGCCCGAGTGCGCCCAGTGCGCGGTGTGGCGCTCGAAGTCGACGACCAGGCAGACCACGGTGCTGTGCATGTCCTGCCTGGCCGTGCCGGGCACGCGCTCGCCGATGAGCACGTCGTTGGTCACGCGCAGCAGCTGCTCGAGTTCGGCCGCCCGTTCGGTGGGGTGCAGCGAGAAGCGGCCTATGAGCTCCTGCACCGCCAGCCGGGAGGCGATGTCGCCACCCCCATGGCCGCCGGCACCGTCGGCCAGCACGCAGCACAAGTGGCGCTTGGAGTGCCAGTGGCCGCAGGCGTCTTCGTTGTACTTGCGCCCCCCGCGGTCGGACATCAGGGCGACTTCCAAGGCAAGCATGAGGCGCCCCCTGTGCAGTTCGGCGCCGGCTAGCGCGGGCCCGGCTCGCCGTGCAGGCGGTCGAGCTGGTCTTCGTAGGCCTTCAGGAAGGCCTTGCCGAAGAGTTCGTCGAAGTCGTCCTGGGCCTCGGTCTGAAGCTGGGCGAAGAGTTCGTTGAAACTCTCCCACAGCCGCGCCTTGCGCGTGGCCGGGATCAGGCTGTCGATGGCCGATCGCTTGGCGAGCTTGCCCTCGAGCAACTGCGGATCGAAACGCTGCAGCACGCCCTCGAGCGCCGCCCGCATGCCGGCCATCACGCCCAGCTGGTGCGCACGCAGGTCGTCGAAGGCATCGCGCACGGCGTTGGCTGGCGGCATGAAGCCGGGCGCCGGCGGGCCCAGCAGGTGCTGCAGCGCCACCTCGACCGTGGGCGAGAACTTCAGCGGGTTGTTCTCGCGCGAGACGATCATCGTCATCTCGGCGCGCATCTCGCGCTTCAGCGCCGCCCGTGCCACCAGCAGCTCGACCGCCCCGCGCGTCGATTCGCGCAGCAGCTGGCCCAGCAACAGCATGGTCTCGGGAGTCAGGGCGTCCAGGCGCAGGCCGGGCGTGCCCAGGCCGCTCAGCAACGCCGCCATCAACTCGCCGCTGGCGGCGTTGCTGCCTGTGGACTGCGCGGCGGCCGGCGCGGGAGCAGGGACCGGCGGCGGCGACATCGGCGCCACGGGCGGCAATGCCGCGGCGGGCGCGGGCAACGGCGCGTGCAAGGGAGCGGACAAGGGCGCGGGCGGTGGCAGCGACGCGATCGCGCCGCTTCGGCGGACGCCGGGCAGCGTGACCATGCGCCCGTCACGCGGTGGGTCGTCCCACGAGAACACGGCGCCTTGCGGCAACGGCGACGGCGAAGGGGCCGGCGCCTCGGCGCGCGGCGCCTGCACGGCCGGCAACGACATCGGCGTGTTCAGCTCCGAGGCGTGGTCGCTGCTGCTGGGTGGCATGACGGTCGCCGTGCGGGCCAACGCCTGATAGACGTCGCCCCGCGGGGCGCCGGGCGGTGGCGCCGCGGCAGCGCCCAGCGGATCGGCACCCGCCGGCGCCGCCGACAGGCCGAACAGGTCGTCCAGCGAGTCGCCGCCGCCCGAAGGCAGATCGGCGAAGGCGTCGCGTGCCGGCGCCGAAGATGGCGCAGAAGACGGCGCAGACAGCGCCGCGGTGTCGGGGGCGAAGGGATCCCAGTCGTCCGGGATGTGCCCCGGGCCGAGCACCGCGGCGGGCCGCGATGGCGGCGGGGGCGGCGATGAAGGCGGCGGCGAGGCCCACGCCACCGAAGCGGGCCGCGGCGGCGGCCAGGCGGTGGTGGCCGCCATGGGCGTGCGCGCGGCGGGCGGCGGGGCCGGCGCGGCCAGGCCGATGGGCGCATCGCCGAAGAGGTCGGCAAACGGGTCGGCACTGACCGGCGCCGAGGCGGCAGCGGCCGTGAGCAGGTAGCCGCCGATCTGCAGTTGGTCGCCGGGGGCCAGCGGATGTTCGCGCCCCGAGCCCACCACCTGGCCGTTGACGCTGATCGGGTTGCTGCCGTTGTCGACCACGGCGTAGCCGCCGCCACGGAACACGATGCGCGCATGCACGCGCGAGATCGTGCGCTCGGGGTCGGGCAGCACGAGCTGGTTGTTGTCGGCGCGGCCTACGGTGCCGCCCAGTTCGTCGAACTGCGCCGAGGGCCCGTCGGCGGGGGCACCGTTGTAGCTGAGCACCCTCAGCTGGATCATGCCGTGGCTCCGGAGTGTGAAGAGGCGCCCAGCATAGCCGGCCCGTGGCCAGCGCCGTCGCGATCAACGGATGACATAGAAGCGCCCCTCGATGCTGGCCAGGCGCACGGGCCAGGCCATCTGCCCGCCGCCGGCCAGCGCGCTGCACAGCGCCGGCTGGCCGTCGGGCGTCAGGCACTCGAGCAGGCGGCCGCCGGCCAGCGGCCGCAGCAGCAGTTCGTCGGCCTTGGGCATCTTCGGCTGCAGCGGTGCCTTGGCGTGCCACTGCTGCACCTGCAATCGCAACCGGCCCACGTCGTCGGCCAGGTTGCGCTGGTAGGCCGAGGCCAGCTCTTCGAAGCGCAGCCGCGCGGCCTGGATCAGGGGCTCGGGGTCGCCGCGCTGGAGGCCCAGCGCCAGGCCCTGCAGGTAGGTCGCGGCCGTGGCCAGCAGCTCGCCGGGAATCGGCACCACCGGCGCATCGAACCAGCGCCAGCGCGGGAAGGCGATGGGCAGGTCGACGGTCTGGCGCAGCGTGGCCGGCATCTCGGTCACGTCGCCCTTGGGCGGCGCCCAGTCGATCTGCGCCAGCGTGCGGGCGTTCTCGGGGTGCGCCAGCTGGCCGACACGCGGCAGCAGCAGGCGCAGGCTCGCACCGCGCTGGCCGTCGCTGAGCAGCGGCTGCGGCGCCGGCGCCGCGCCCGGCGGGCCGGGCTCGATCACGAGTTGCAGGTCGTTGGCGCCCGACAGGGTGTACTCGTGGATGGGCACCGTCACCGCGCCGGGCTTGGGGCCGCTGCGGGCCAGTGGCACGCCGTTGAGCAGCGCCTCGGCGACGACGCCGACACTGTCAATGCGCAGCACGAGCAGCCGCTCCATCAGCCCAGGCTCCAGTCGAGCAGCGGCTGTTCGGCCCAAAGCGGGTGCGTCAAGCGCTGCACGCCCAGCACGGGGTCGACCAGCGTCAATGGCAGCGCGCCGGCCTCGAGCCGCAGCGTGGCGAACCATTCCCAGCCGCTGCCGCCCGAGGTGCGTGGCCGCAGCCCCGCCTCGCCAACCAGCGCGCCGGTGCAGGGGCCGCCGCCCTGCAGCAGCGTGCCGGCCTCGGTGGCCAGCGGCGTGACCTCGGCCACCCAGGGCAGGCTGAAACTCCGCCGGGCCGGCAGCAGCGTGGGCAGCAGCGGCGGTTCGGCGGCCTCGCGGCGCAGCTGCATGGCCAGCCGCTCCGAAGCCACGCAGCGCAGCACCAGCCGCGCCCGCCCGCCGCCCAGGGTCAGTTCGCCTTCGACCTGCAGCTCGGCCTGGCAGGCCGTCATGTCGAGCAGCCCGAGCAGACGCATGAAGGCCCGGCCGTCCAGGCCGGCCGGGCCCTGGCACCAGCCCCAGGTGAACGCGGCACGGCCCACCAGCAGGGCCAGCCCGCCGTCCAGACGCGGCGACGCCAGGCCCTCGATGGCGGTCACCGCCGTCAGCAGCTTCTGCAGCGAGGTGGCGGTGCCGCGGTCCAGGCCCTGCTCGAAACCGCGGCGCAGGCCACCGGCATCTCGCTCGGCGCCGTCGCTCTCGACGCGGCAGCGCGTGCTGCCCGCCAGCACCGGCTCTCGGCCTGCAACCACCGGTTGCGCTTGTGCGGCCTGCCGCTGCACCTCCACCCACCACTGCGTGGCCGGCCAGGCCCACAGCGCCGTGCCCTGCGGTCCCAGTGCGTCACCTTCGTCGCGCAGGCCGCAGACCTGCAGCTCGAGCTTGAAGATGTCGGGCGAGGTCTCCTCGGCGATGGCGGTGCCGGGGCCGGCCGCCGGGCCGGCCTGCACCAGGGTGCAGACCGGCCAGCTCACCGCCCGCGATTCGTGCCCCACCCAGCGCCACAGGCCATGGCTGCCGGCGAAGCTCAGCGCCGGGTGCACCTCGCCATCGCACACGACAGGGCTGCGCGAGCGCAACTGCACACGCGCCTGCGGGCGCTCGCCCGGCGCTCGGGCCAGCACGGCCACCAGTCGCGGCATCGGGTGCGCCGCATCGACGCGCACCGGTGCCGGGGTGGGCAGGGGTACACGCTGCCACGCGCTGCCTGCCAGCGTGTAGTGCTCGGCCACCGCGGGCTCCTGCAGCCGCAACTCGACGGCCTCGAGATCGCAGGCACGCAGCGGCAGGGGCAACGGCTCGGGCGGGTGCAATGCGCCGTGGCAGCCGAGGTGACCGAAAGCCTCGACCAGGCGCTGGTCGGCTGCGGCCAGCGCCTCGGGCTGTATGCGCGCGTCGGGCAGCCGCTGCAGCTCGGTCAGCGAGCGCCGCACCAGCTGGTGCATGGTGGCCCATTCACGTTCGCGCGGCGCGGCCAGCAGGCCCTGGGCCCACTCGAAGCCCGGCTTGTCGTGGAAGCCCGGCCCCCAGACGAAAAACAGGTTGGCGAAGCGCGCCACGCTGGCGGCCTGCACCAGGCCCCGCTGCCGCGCCTGCTGGGCCGCCAGTTCGACGAAGGCCACGTGCTTGTCGCCCAGGCGCTCCTGCATGGCCGGCCACTGCGCCACCAGATGTTCGGCCAGGGCCTGCATGAAGCCGGCCCAGGCGGCTTCCTCCCGCGCTTCGGTATCGGGTGGACGCATCGGCGGTCAGCGGTGGCTCAGCGGATCCTCGGGCGCCTCGGGATCGGTGGGCGCGGCGGGGTCGGTGGGCGCCACCGGGCTGGCACCGGCGCCCGAGCCCGGGCCGCCGCCGGAGTTGATCTTGACCATCGCGCCGGTGATCGACACGCCATCGGGCCCGAGCACGACGGAAGACCCGCCGGCCTTGATCGTCACCTGCATGCCGCCCTCGATGACGATGTTCATGCCACCCTTGATGTGCACGTTCTGCGCCGCGTCGGCGCCGATGTTGGCGCCGATCTTCAGGTGCAGGTCACCGGTGGACTTCATCGAGATCGCCGCGCCCGACTGCGCGGTGATGTCCTTGCTCGTCTTCAGGCTGTAGAGGCCGCCACCATTGACCAGGATGTCTTCCTTGACCGTGGTGTTCAGCTTGGCGTCGAACTTGTGCTTGACGTCCTTGGTGACGGTGAGATGGTGCTCGCCGCCGATCTTCTCCTTGCGGTCCTTCTTGACCGTGCGGTGTTCGTCGCCGACACCGTCGCCTATGCCTATCATCGACTTCAGGGTGCCTTCGACGAACTCGAAGCGGTCTTTCTGCGCGTGCAGCAGCATGTACTCGCTGCCGGCCTTGTCTTCGAAACGCAGTTCGTTGAAGTCGGCGGCCGCGCCCTTCTTGCTGCGGCTCTTGATCGTGCTGACGGTGGCGTTGTCGGGCAGCGCGTAGGGCGGCATCTGGCTGGCGTTGTGCACGCGGCCGGTGATCAGCGGCTGGTCGGGGTCGCCTTCGAGGAAGTCGACCACCACCTCCTGGCCGATGCGCGGCAGCGAGATCATGCCCCAGCCATGGCCGGCCCAAGGGCTGGCCACGCGCACCCAGCACGAGCTGGTGGCGTCCTTCTTGCCCAGGCGGTCCCAGTGGAAGTGAACCTTCACGCGGCCGTACTTGTCGGCGTGGATGTCGCCCTCGCCGCCCTCGCCCACCACCACGGCCGTCTGCGGCCCGGCCACGGCGGGCTTGCGCATGATGCGGGCGGGGCGGAAGGGCTCGGCGTACTTCTGCGCCGTGAAGCGGCACCCGAACAGCGTGTCGCCGCCGGCGCCCGCTTCGTAGCCGGCCTGCTGCATCTCGATCTCGGTCGACAGCACCACGTAGTCGGTGTTCTGGTCAGTGCGCGGGTGCTGGGCCAGCGTGAACTTGGCCCCTGCCACCAGGCCCTGCGTATTGCCCTGGCCGCTGAAGCGGGCAAACCGGCTCTCGGCCTCGTCCAGGCGCACGCCGGCCAGCGCATCGCCGGGGGCCTTCTTGCCGTACAGGCCGGGGTAGTCGTAGACCTCGCGCTTGCTCTCGGCATGGCCGCGGCTCGATGCCGCGGTGGTGCTGGTGAGGTCGGTCGTCGGCGTCTCGAAGTTGTAGTCGCGCAGCGTCACCTTGCCGGTCTGGATCTCGTGGCGCATATGCCACCGGCTGATTGCCGGCTCGCCGACGATGTGCGCCTCGTCGTCGTCGAAGGGGATCGTCGCAAAGCCCGCAAAGGGCTGGTGTGAGCCGGCCTTGTCGGCCAGCACCAGCTCGTGCTTGCCCTGGCTGTGGCGGAAAAAATAGAAGATGCCCTCCTCCTCCATCAGCCGGCTGACGAAGTTGAAGTCGGTCTCGCGGTACTGCACGCAGTAGGTGCGTGTGCCGTAGGTGGCCTCGAGCTCGTTCACCAGCGTGCCGGTGTACGCACCCAGCACCTCCTTGATGATCTCGGGCGCGGTCTTCTCCTGGAAGATGCGCACATTGGCGGCACGCGTGGCCAGCCACAGCCAGGGCCGCAGCGTCAGCCGGTAGCTGACGTGGCGGCCGTCGACGCCGTCGATGCCGAACGCGGCGACGACGCCCTGGAACCAGCGCTGGGTCTGCTCGCCCACCTGCAGTGACACGCCGACCTCCTTGCCCAGCAGGTCGTCGGCGGCGACGTCGGGGCTTTCGGAAAGCGCCACCACCTGGAACTCGAACAGGCGCGAGATCTCTTCCTGTGCCGCCATGCGTCGGAACTTCAGCTTGTCGCCCAGGCTCGTCACGAGCGCCATCTGCATCTTCGGGGCTTCGGCCATGGGTTCCCTGTGGTTGCGGTGGGTCAGGCGGCCTGGCCAGCGCGCGCGCTGACCAGCCAGCCCTGCACGGGTTGGCTGGCTTCCATGCGCAGCACCACCGCTTGCAGTTCGACAGCCACCAGGCCGGCGCCCCGCAGGACCGCCTCGACATAGCCGTGGCGATGACTATAGCGGCCGTGCCCCTGGAGCCGGAAGTCGGGGGCAGCGGGCTCGTCGGCGTGGGCCTCGACCGTGAACACGAGCAGGCCGGCGGGGCGCAGCGACGCGATGGCCGCGGCGGCGAAACCGTCGAGCGCGCCGAAGTAGCACAGCGTGTCGGCCGAGACCAGCAGGTCGCAACAGGCCGGGCGTGCGGCCAGGAAGGCCACCAGTTCATCGGCCTGCAGGTCGTCGTACACCGCGCGCGCCTGCGCCTTGCCGAGCATGCCGGGGCTGAGATCGACACCCGACAGGCGCCGCGCCCAGGGCTTGAGCAGGGGCCCGCACAGCCCGGTGCCGCAGCCGGCATCGACGACGTCGAACTGCGCCGCAGGCGGCGGCAGCGTTGCAGCCACGGCCTGCACCACGAGCTCGGGCGCACGGTAGGACAACGTGGCGAGCTGGGCGTCGAAGCTGGCGGCGAAGCGGTCGAAGATCTCGGCGACGTAGCCGTCCGGCGCCCGTTCGGGCACACCCTGCCCCGTGCACGCCACCAGGCGGAAGCGGGCCTCGGCGTTGTCGGGCTCTTCCTCCAGCCAGGCGCGGTACAGCGCCGTGGCCTCGTCGTTCATGCCCTGGCTGGTGTAGACCGTGCCCAGCACGCGGCGCAGCGTGGGGTCGCGCGGCTTGACGATCAGCGCCGAGACGCAGACTTGCAGTGCTTCTCGCAGGTGGCCCCAGCGCAGGTAGTGGTGGGCCAGGTTGTGATGCGCATCGGTGAAATCGGGCGCCAGTTCGCGCGCGCGCAGCAGCAGGGTCTCGGCTTCCTGCGGCTGCCCGAGGCGGCTGAGCAGCACGCCCAGGTTGTTCAGCGCATCGGCACGCGCGGGGTCGAGTTCGAGCGCACGGCGGTACTGCACCTGGGCCTCGTCGAAGCGGCCCGCACGCGTCAGCACGTTGCCCAGGTTGTTGTGGAACATCGCTTCGCCGGGATGCACGGCGATGGCGCGACCTATGAGTTCGACGGCGCGATCGTGCTGCCCGATCTGGGCCTCGAGCACACCCATCATGTGCAGGGCATCGGCGTGGCGGGGCGCCGCGTTCAGCAGGCGCAGGTACTGGGCCCGCGCCTGGTCGAGCCGCCCTGCCGCATGCTGCTGCATCGCGTTGCTGAGGATGGCCGCGTGAGCGGCCGCGTGGGGTGCCTTGGACATGCCGATACCGATTGCGCTGTAGGTGGACTCTGAAGCAAAGTAGGGGCAGCGGCAAGCCGCAGCGTCCCCTAGACCGGCAGGGCGGCGACCCTTGCCGCGGAGCATGTGATGCCAGGACGCCTGCAGTTCGAATTCTCGCCAAACCCCCGGCCCGCACCGCGGGAAGACGCCGCGCCGATGCGGCTGCTGTTGCTTGGCGACTTCAGTGCCCGGCCCGCCGCGGAGCGCCCCGCGCTGGCCAGCCGGCCGACCCACCGCGTCGATGTCGACAACCTCGACGACGTGCTGCGCCGGCTTGCGCCGCGGCTCGAGGGCAGTGGCGGCGTGATCGGCTTCGAGACTCTCGAGGACTTCCATCCCGACGAATTGTTCCGGCGCCTGCCGGTCTTTGCATCCTTGCGCCAGATGAGGCAGCGCCTGATGGACCCGGCTCGTTTCGCGCAGGCCGCGGCGGAGCTCGGCAGTGCACCAGCGGCAGCGGCTGCTGCAGCAGGCAGCGCGGCAGACGCCGGCCTGCTGGCCAGCCTGCTGGGTGGGCGCCCGGCCGGTGCCGCCGCCGCGCCCGCCCCTGGCAACACACCAGCGGCCGGGGTCGACGCCTTCATCCGCGGCATCGTCGCGCCGCACATCCAGCCCGACCACAGCGGGCAGCAGGCCCAGCTGGTGGCCTCGGTCGACAGTGCCACCGCGGCCGAGATGCGCGCGCTGCTGCACCGGCCCAGCTTCCAGTCGCTGGAAGCCGCCTGGCGCGGCGTGCAATGGCTGATCGCCAGCCTCGAGCTCGACGAGACGCTGGAGCTGCACCTCTTCGACGTCAGCCGCGACGAGTTGCTGGCCGACCTGGTGGCGGCGCACGGGCAGCTGGCCCAGACCGGCCTGCACCGCGCCTTGGCCGATCGCTGGCGCAACGTGCCGGGTGCCCACGGCTGGACGCTGCTGTGCGGCCTGTACAGCTTTGGCCCCGGCGACACCGACATCGGCCTGCTGGCCGCACTGGGCCTGATTGCCGCGCAGGCCGGCGGGCCGCTGCTCGCCGCAGGCGAGATCACGCTGGCGCTGGGCGATGCGGCCAGGCTGGCCGGCTGGCATGCCCTGCGCTGCAGCGAGGCCGCGCCGTGGATCGGCCTGGCGGCGCCGCGCGTGCTGCTGCGCCTGCCCTACGGCCAGCGCAGCGAGGCCATCGCCAGCTTTGCGTTCGAGGAATTCCCAGGCACACCCGAGCACAGCCGGTTTCTCTGGGGGCCGGCATCGCTGGCCACCACGCTGCTCATCGGCCGCGCCTACACCGCCCGCGGCTGGGAGATGGAGCCCGGCGACGAGCGCGAGATCGGCGGCCTGCCGGCCTACACCTTCGAGCGTGACGGCGAAAAGGAAATGCAGGCCTGCGCCGAAGACTACCTGGGCGAACAGGCCGGCCAGGCCCTGCTGAGCGCCGGGCTCATGCCGGTGCTGAGCCACAAGCACCGCAACGCGGTGACGGTGATGCGTTTTCAGTCAATTGCCGAGCCGGCACAGCCCTTGGCCGGCTTCTGAATCCGCGCCCAGGCGGCGCGGCCGATCCGGCAGCGGCTACTTGACGCGGCGGGCGTCGCGCACCTGCTGCGGCGTCGGCACCGGAAAGACCACGCCCCGCGCTTCCATCATCGCCTTGAGCCGGGCCACCTTCTCGTGGCTGGGCGAGCCGGGCTTGAACTTCTGCAGGTGGAACTGCACCGAACTCGCGGGCGTGGCACCGCTGGTGCTCTCGACCTTCAACGAAGCGCCGCGCTGAAGCAGCTTCGCGGCCAGGTCGTAGTCCTGCGCACCCATCGCACGCATGAAGATCGTGTACCCCGCCGCATCGGGCAAGTCGATGGGCGCGCCGCGCTGCAGCAGCAGGTCCAGCGCCTGCGGCCGCGGCAACGACACGGCGCCGAACATCAGGCTCTCCAGCGTCTCCTTGCCGAGCTTGGCCACCGGGCGCAGTTCGAGCAGCGTGGCCATCATGTCCAGGCGATCGAGGGTGACGGCGAACATCAGCGCACGGCCGAAGCCGACGACGCTCAGTTCGGGGTCGGCACCCACCTCCACCAGCACGCGCAGGGCCTTGGCATCCTGCGCGGCAATCGCGTAGTGCAGCAGGCGCAGGCGGTTATAGGGGTTGTCGGGCGGGCCCTCGGCATTGGGGTCGGCACCGGCTGCCACCAGCTGGCGCGCCTGCGCGGCGTCGCCGCGCTGCGCCGCGGCCAGCAGGGCCAGCGCCGAGCTCTCCTTGAAATAGGCCGTGGCCGGCTTCAGCTCGAAGGCCGGTGCGGCGCTCGCGTTCGTTGCAGTCATCAGCATCCATCCCGGGCTAGTGCCCACAAACCCTACCGACCCCGCAGCAGCGCCCACCACCACGGCACCCGCCGTCAGCGCTTGCCGCAAGCTGCGCGGGAGCCTCATCCCTGGCCTTGCAGGCAGCCCTTCAGCGCGGCCTCGTCGGCCGTCTTGCGCTGTTCCATCGAGTCGATCACCTCGTCCATGCCGTGCAGGTAGGTCTTGTAGTCGTCCTTGGCATCGACGAGGCCGCGCCGCTTCAAGGCCTCGAAATCCGCCTTGCCGTGCGAGGCGTCGAGATCGGTGCGCTGGCCCACGGCCTCGTTGGCGACCCACGACGTGCCCCAGTCGCTCTCCTGCGTCTGGGTCAGCACTTCGCCCTTGATGCGCATGGCCTTGATCTTGCCGGCGTCGGCGGCCTGGTGGCTGGCATCGCCAGAGTACTTGGCCACCGTGCTCGGGTGCAGGCCGGCGGCGTTGTAGGTCGATGCCGTGAGGCCGCTGCCGCCCTGGGCGGCACTGGCCATGCCGCCGCCCAGCGAGTGGCCGACGATGTGCGCGCTGGCCTCGTTCTCGGCCAGCGTGTTACCGATCTGCACCGCCTTGCGGTAATAGGGCGCATCCTGGTTGGCGTCCTGCGCGAAGTTGTTGTCCCAGTCTTCCTTGGCCGGCGTCGAGCCGCGGAAGGCCACCACCGCCGCAGGCTTTGGGTCCGGGCCCCACACGGCTTCGTCCTTCATGTACACGGCGGCGCGGAACTGGCTGCCTTCGGGCGTCAGCATGTCCTGGGTCAGGCCCATGCCCGCCAGATCATCTGCCGTCGCGTTCTTGAAGCCCGGCGGCGGCGCAGCGCGCAGATCGACCGGGGCCAGCGGGTCGTTGGCGATGTACACGTGCTTGGCACAGCGCATGTTCTCAACCTCGTCCATGTCTTCGCGCAGGCGCGCCGCGGCATCGGCGTGGTCGGGGCAGGCCACGACGGCGCGGCTCACGAGATCGAGCCGCTGCTCGCGCCGCACCGCCTTGGCTTGGGCCAGGCAGTTCTGCAACCACGATGGCGGCTTGGACGAGAAGTCGCCCAGCATCGAACGGCGCGCGGTGTCGTAGTCGTGCTGGCGCATCGCGTCGGTCTTCTTCGCAGCAGCGGCCTGCAGCGCCTTCGACTGCTTGTTGGCAAGCAGCGGCGCGACCAGGCCCTTGAGGCCGTCAGCCCAGCCCATGCGCGCGCTCCTTCGCCACCACGGCTGCGCCGTCGCCCCATGCAGCGGTACGTTGCAGCGACTGCTGCAGCGCCTCATCGGCGCGGCCAGGGTTCGACGGGTCGCCCAGCGTCGCTCGCACCCACTCGTTCAGCGCATGCACGCGCCGCACCTCCGGCATGGGGCTGGCCAGCAGCGACCGCAGCGGCGCGCTGCCGGCTTCGAAACCCAGCCCCAGGAAACACGCCGCCAGCGCATAAGCCGCCAGGCCCTGCTCGGTGCGCAGATGCTGCGCTTCGGCGGCATCCAGGCTGGCGACGACCAGAGACAGGCGCTCGCCCGCAGGCAACGCGG
>PNKD01000125.1 GCA_013822265.1 Leptothrix sp. (in: b-proteobacteria) | reverse complement strand
GGTCAGCAGGTCGTCTTTCTTCTTGTCGGCCAGCAGCTTCTCCAGCCGTACCGCCCAGTTCTTCTTCATGGCCTCGAGTTGCTTGACGATCCGGTTCCCCCGGTCGTTGCTCCTCTCGGCCCGTACAGCCATCTCGATTTCCATGATGATGTCCTTGATGAATCTTTCCGTGAATTGCGGTGACACCTTGATGCGCTCGAAGCTCGAATGCGTGATGACGACCGCGTCCCAATCTCCCGTCGCGATGCGCGACACCAGTTCCCGTCGGCGGTCGCCTTCGAGGTCTTCCTTTCCGGCCATCAGCACCGCCGCGTTTGGATAGAGCCGCACGAACTCGGCCGTGTACTGCGCCAACATGTGGTTGGGCACCACATGGCAGGGCTTGTTGACGAAGCCGAGCCGGCGCAACTCCATGCCCGCTGCCACGCACACCGCCGTCTTGCCGGCGCCGACGACGTGGAACAGCCCCGTGTTGCCGGACTGCACGACGCGCCAGATGGCGTCCTTCTGGTGCGGGTGCAGCTCGAAGCAGCGGGAGAACCCCGGCAGCTTCAGGTGCGCACCATCGAACTGCCGCTGCCGGGTGGCGTTGAACAGTTCGTTGTAGATGCGGCAGAGCTTCTCTCTCCGCGTCGCATCGTCGAAGGCCCAGAGCGTGAACCGTTCCTTGATCAGGCCCAGCTTCTCGCGTGCGGCCAATGTCTCGTCGGGGTTGACGATGTACTTGTCGGTCTCCGGGTCGCGGTCGCGCACCGTCGGCACCTGCACGTTCAGCGCGCACTGCACCAGTTCGATGGCGTTCATGCGCGAAGTGCCGAACTCCTGAGTCACCTTGACGTTCTGGCGCGCGTCCCAGTCGCGGTAGCGCACCGACCAGGCGCCAGCTTGGGCCGAGTAGCCGACTTCGCAGTCCTTCAACTCCAGAACTTCCTGAATGAAGGTCTCAACCTCGACCGCCGGAATCCACACCGCCCCGAGACGGGGCTCGATCGCGGCCGGCAGCAGGTCTTCCGGCTGCACTCGTTCCAGCGCTTCGATGTTGCGGCGGTTTGCCGCACCCGACAGCAGCGCCTGCTTCAACTTCTCCTTGACGTTGCCCGACAAGTACTCGTCGGCCGTCTTCCACCGGCTGTCAGCCGGGTCCAAGAACACCTGACCGGCTTCGGCCAGCGCGTCCAGCACCGCCTGTTCCGGCGCCGACAGCAGCCGCGCCATGTAGGCCGGATCGACCCGCCGGCGCCACTGCATCGACGCGGCCAGCGCCTCGGTCGGTTCACCCGCGACCGTCGGTTCCACCACGCGCGCCAGGGTGCGCCGCGTGAACAAGGCCGCCTTGGTCGCCCGGTCCGACTCTTCGTCGTAGTGCTCCAGCGACAGCAGCAGCGGATAGTCCGGGTCGCGCCGGAAGGCCAGCGCGTTGGCCCGTGTGGACAGGCAGCCGTGCCTCGCGACAAAGCGGTCGTAGCTGCCGTTGAGCAGCACCCTCAGGTGGGCGACCTGGCTGTCGCTGTCGTCCCTCAACTGGGCATCAAGCAGTGCCCGGGCCTGGTCGCGGATGGAACACAGGCCGACGATCCGCGCACGCTGCGTGCCGTTGAGCTGGTCATGCACGTCGACCATTTCGGCACCCTCGGCGCGATGCACCCGCCCATGGTGAAGGCGGTAGCTGCCGGGCTTGGCGCCACTGGTGGGAGGCACCGTCGTGCGCTCCGCGCTCTTGTCGGCGACCGCCGCGCGGTACACGCCTGTCGGCAGCAGGCTGACTCGCTCCGTGAGGGCGACGGCGAGGTCGCCTTCGAACACGGCCGTCGCCACGGCTTCGTAGCCATTGCTCTCGGTCCGGATGTTGCCGATGCAGAACTCCGGGTGCTGGGCGTACCAGGCATTGATCTGCAGGTACCGCTCGTGGCAGTGCGGATGGCGCAGGGCATCCGGCACGATGGACAGCTTCAGCCACTCGCCGCCGACCGCTTCCCCGGGCTCCCGCTTGCGCAGGAACAGGATGTCGGTCTGCACGTCGGTGGACGCGATGTCGGCAAAGGTGCCCTGGGGCAACCGGATGGCGCCCAGCAGGTGGGCCTGCGCGCCGATGTACTGGCGCGCCGCATCGTCCAGGGCATCCATCGTGTAGCTGGTGGTGATGAAGCACACCAGCCCACCGGGCCGCACCAGGTCCAGCGCGCGGCCGAAGAAGTAGTTGTGGATGCTGAAGCGGGCGTAGGCCCGGTTGCTCAGGTCCGCGACCTTGTACTTGCCGAAGGGCACGTTGCCGATCACGAGGTCGAACCAGTTGTCGGGCAGGGGTGCCTTCTCGAACGGCGCAATGCGGACATCGACGCCGGGCGCATAGAGTGCGGTCAGCACTCGTCCCGACAGCCGGTCGATCTCGATGGCGGTCACCTGGCTGCTCTCGGCCAAGGCGCGGGGCATCGCACCGATGAAGTGGCCGATGCCGGCGGCGGGTTCGAGGATGCGCCCGCCGGTGAAGCCGAAGCGTTCGATGGCCTGCCACATCGCCTCGACCACGTGGATCGGGGTGTAGTGGCTGTTGTTCACCGAGGCCCGGGCCGACTCGTACTCGTCGTCCGCCAGCAGGCCGCGCAGTTGCTCGGCGCGCCGGGCCCAGGCCTTGTCGTCCGCTTCGCGGTTGAAGCTGGCGGGCAGACCGCCCCAGCCGGTGTAGCGCAGGAGCCGGCTGCGCTCGGCCGCGAAGGGTGGCCGGTCCTGGCATTCGACATGCCGCAGCGTGGCAATGGCATCCACGTTCGCATCGAACTTGGCCACGGTGCCGCCCAGCTTGTCGAGGTCGGCTTGATGCAGTAGCGGCCACATCGCGCGCGGTGCGGACTCGGCGCCGGTTGCCGCGACGCGCCAGTGGGCGTGCCGCGGCGTCGCGATGGCCGTGTCCGCCAGTTCGTTGGCCGCAGGCACCGACTCATCGGCGGCCTGCGGCGGAATATCAGGGCTTGAAAGCAGTGAGTCGGTGGCGTCCACGGGCTCGGGGTCGAACCCGGGCAGCCACAGGGAAGGCGCGGTGAAGCGGGCCATGGGCGTGTTCTCCAGATGAATGGGAGAGACACGCCCATCCCCGACGGGGAGGCGTGCTCCCCGTGGGTGGGTTGGCAGGATGGGGTCGCGGTCGACCCGGGGCCAGGCGTCAAGCGACGCCCGGCGACTGGCTCAGTTCAGGGCAGGGCCCCGATGCTTTGGTGATGCGCGTTGCCGCGCAGCGAGGAAGGCGGGTAACGACCGCGACGCCTGAACGGAATCAGGGGCGCCCGGATGGGCGCGCTTTGGCCGGAGCCAAGATGCCCCGGCAGTTTGCGCGGGGCCGCGCGCGCAAGCCGGTGGCGCACCGACTCGCCATGCAAAAGCCCTTGCGTGGCAGCGCCATTGAGGATGGCAACCGTGAGCCTGTTCGCCTGCGCAGCGGCCGGGCCACTTGTTCGTGAGTGAAGGCCGCCGCGCCGATCCCGAAACCCCGTGTCTTTGCCGGCGATTGACCCTGGCGGCGCAAGCACGAGCGGCCGAACATGCCTGCATCGCAGCCGCGGAAAACCGCAGTGTGTGGAGGGCAGCTCATGCCAGCCGATCAAGAGCCCGAGCGCTGCAACGAGAGCGCAGCGCAAGCCATCGAGATGTTGAAGGCCGTGGTCGATGGCGCCACCTACGACGCGGTGGCGGCACGCTTCGGTGTCACGCGCACGGCGGTGGAGCGCCGCATCAAAGCGGTCGCAGTCCGCCTGAGCAAGACGGTCGGCATCGAGGGGCTCAACACCGAGGGCGTGGCCTTCGTGCAGCGCTTGCGCCAGCATCGCGAATCGATCCTGGTCGCGCTGGCCGGCTTCGAGCCGCCGGCGCCGTTCGGCCCGCGCCCGCACCGGGTGGTCTCGAGCGAAGAGATCACGCAGGCAGCGCTGCGGATCAAGGCGCGCAGTGCGCGGCCCTGGCACGACCAGTCGCTGTTCTACATGCTGTTCGCGACCGGCGCGCGCCCCTTGGAGATCGCCCGGCTCGAGGTGCGCGACTACCTCGGCCCGGACGGCAGCGTGCGCCACGCATCCCAACTGCGGGCCGAGGCCGCGATCACCGGCAAGCCGCGCCCGCTGTACTTCACCAGCACCCGTCTTGACGATGCGCTCGCGGCCTACCTGCGCGAGCGCATCGAGCAGGGCCTGGGCCTTGCAGCAAGCGACGAGTATCGAGGCCTGGATCCCCGGAGCTGCCTGTTCCTGTCGCCGGCCGGACTCGGCTTCGCCATCAAGCCGTATGGCGAGGAAGGGCAGCGCCGCTACCTGTGCCGCCCCATCCTGGAGGCCTATCGAAAGCTGTTTCGCCATGCCGACCTGCGCGACGTGACGCCGCTGTCGGCGCGGCACACCGTCGCGGCCCGGCTGTACGAACGCGGCGCGGACGAAGAGCAAGTCGGCTTGCTGCTGGGCATCAACGGCCGCAGCGCGGTGCGCGAACTGTTCCCGAAGCATCGGCCGGCGATGTCGGAGCTGGTGCGCGAACTGGTGTGACACGCCGGGGGCGCGACGAGGGTGGACACGCAACGCTTCTCCATCCTGGGGCGCGTGTGGAGCGCCGGCGACGCGCAGTTGCAGCAGGCGCTGGCCCGCGTCCACGACACACCGGAACGGCCACGCTGTCTGTGCGTGCCGGGCGGCGTGGAGATGTACGTGGCGCGCCACCGGCAGTTCCTGGTCAAGCGCATGCCGGAAACGGGCAGCCACCACCACGCAAGCTGCCCGTCGTACGAGCCCGAGGCGCGGGAATCAGGGCTGGGTGAACTGATCGGCGAAGCGGTGCTCGAGACCGCCGTGGGATGCGTTGACCTGCGTGTGGATTTTCCGTGGACACGCACCACCGGGCGTGGCGCCACCCGCGGCGAAAGCGACGCGGAGGCCGAAGTCGGCGTGACCCGGCGCCGGATGAGCCTGCGGGCGCTGATGCACTTCCTGTTCGAGCGCGCCGGCTTCAACCGCTGGAGCCCGGCGATGGCGGGCAAGCGCAACCAGGGCGTGCTGCACAAGTACCTGCTTGAGGCCGCCGAGGACGTGTCGGTGAAGGGCGTTGCCTTGATCGAGCGCCTGTACGTGCCCGAACCCTTCAGCGAGGCGACCAAGGCCGATGCCGCGCAGCGCCGTCGCGAAAAGCTGGCCGTGCTGCGGCCCCACGACGGCCACAGCCCGCTGGCCCTGGTGCTGGGCGAGTTCAAGGGCAGCGACACGGCGGTGGGCGGTTGCAGGGTCTGGGTCAAGCACATGCCCGATGCGCCGCTGCTGATTGCCGGAAAGACCTGGGCCCGGATCGAGAAGGTGTTCGCTCCGATGTTCGAAGCCCGGGATGCGGACACCGGCCACCGCGTGCGCCTGATGCTGGCGGCCCTGGTGCGGGCGCGGCGCGAGTACACCTACGAAATCGACGCCGCCAGCCTGATGATGACCACCGAGCACTGGATCCCGATCGACGCGGTCCACGAGCTGCCGCTGGTGCATGCCTTGGTGGAGCAGGGGCGGCGCTTCGCAAAGCCGCTGCGCTACGACGCCGCGACGAGCGGCGCGTTTCCGAACGCGCTGTTGCTGGACATGGGACCGAAGCCCATGCCCCTGCACGTCGTCAGCGCCTTCATGGCGCCGAAGGCCCGCGCGGATAAGGAGCATGCGATCGCGCGGGCCGGCGATGCGGTGTGGGTGTGGGCGACCGACCAAGCCATGCCGCCACTGCCGACGCTGGTGGCGGAGCGATAGCCCGGCCCCTGAGTGCGTCACGCCGCCAGGACGAACGGTGGCCGGACAGGGTTGACGCGGCCCGACCCGGCGAGAGCATGGAAGCGACACATTCGCCAACCATCAGGAGCGCAGAGATGACGCAATCCATCGTCAGCCACCGCGGCAGCGACGCGGTTCCGGCCACCGTGCTTGGGCAAGGCCCGGCCCGCATTCCGACCGGCGGGAAGATCCGCGCCGGCACCAAGACGCTCAGCCGCGCCGCCGCCGAGAACCCGCAGGCGCGCGCGATCTACGAACAGGGCGTTGCGGCGGGCCAGTCGTTCGACCAGATCGAGCAGGCGCTGGCCACGGCCCTGCCGCGCCTGAAGACACCGCTGGTGCCGAAGAACGTGCCTTGGTTCACCGTGCGCGGGCAGGACTTCTCGAACCCGGAGATCGCGCAGCAGATCCTTCATGCCTTCGGCGAGGACCGTGGCGACGGCCATCGGCTCTATCGCTTTCCGGTGGTGTTCCCGTCGGACCACTGGCAGGTGGTGATGCCGCACGAACTGGCGGCCTGGGGTTCGAGCGAAAAGCGCTACTGGTCGGAATACTCCCCCGATGGGCGGGTGCGCCATTGCAAGACCCATGCGCCGGTTCCGTTCGACGACACCGGCAAGCGCGTCATCCGCGTCTTCGGTGGGCGCAAGACGGTGGCACGCGACGCCAACGGCGGCATCTGCGACCCCGAAGCCTGCCCCGAGTACCAGCAGCGACAATGCAACCTCAGCGGGCGCTTCCTGTTCTTCATCCCCGGCATCCGGTCGATCAGTGCGTTCGAGTTGCACACGCGCAGCTTCTACGCGATGAACGCGGCGATCCAGAAGTTCGAGACCATCGGTTTCCTGCGCGGCGGGCGCATCTCGGGCTTCCTGGACAGCCAGCGCACACCGTTCTACCTGAGCAAGAAGCTGGTTGAGGTGGCGCACATCGACGAACAGGGGCGGCCGGCCCGGGTGCCGCAGTGGATCATCGCACTCGAAGCGCCGGTGGACGTGACCGCGTTGTTGCGGGACCGCGATGACGACGAGGCCGCGCTGGTGCAGGCCCAGCTGGCGACGCAGATTCTCAGCGGACCGACCGCGCTGGAGGGTGATGGCGACAGGGTTGCCGCGCCGGGCGAACCGCAGGACATCGCAGCACCAACCTCCGCGCACGCTGAACCACGGCCGCAGGCGCGCGACGGGCGCCCCTCACTGGAAGACCTGTTGTCTCAAGCGCAGGCCTGCGGCATCGACCTGCGGCGCTACACCGCCTATGCCGACCTTCGATGGGGCCCCGGCTGGAAGATCAACCCGCAGGGGCGGGCACGGGCCTGGGACGAACTGGCGCGCTACCGTAACGATCCCGCGGGCTATCTCGACAAGATCGAGAGTGAACTGCAGGCCGTGTCCGCGGGGAGAACGACATGATCCGCATCGCCCACTGTTCTGACCTGCACTACGGGCCGAAGAATCTGGCCGAGGCCGACCGCTGCTTCGGCGCGGCGGTGGACCGGGCCATCGCGCTGGGCGCCCAGGTGGCGGTGCTGTCGGGCGACGCCACCAACCACGCCCTCGACCTGCACTCGCCGTCGGCGGAGCGTCTGGCCCGGCAGGTGCGGCGGCTGGCCGACCATTGCCCGGTGCTGATGTTGCAGGGCACGTTCTCGCACGAGCCACCCGGCACCTTGGCCCTGTTCCGGCTGCTGGGCGGGCGCTATCCGGTGCATGTGGCGGACCGCATCGCCCAGGTCGGCCTGACGGGTGATGGCCGGTGGGTGGTGTCGGACGGCTGGCGCTTCGACAAAGTGCCAGCGGGCGTGCAAGCCTTGTTCTCGTGCGTGCCCACCGTCAACAAGGCCGTGGTCGCCGCCGCCCTGGGGGCAAGTGCGGCGGCCGAGGCCACCGGCGAGCAGCTGGCAGCATTGCTGGCCGGTTTCGCGCCGGGGCACCGCGCCGCGCGCAAGCAGGGCGTGCCGACCATCGGCGTGTCGCATGGCACCGTGTTCGCCTGCCTCAGCGAGCACGGCGTACCGATGGCCGGCTTCGACCACGAGTTCACCACCGGGGCCCTGTTCGCGGCCGAGGCCCAGGCGTTCATGCTCGGGCACATCCACCGCCACCAGGCGTGGCAGCGCGCTGGACGCGCGGGGCAGCAGTGCGTGGCCTACGCCGGGTCCATCGGGCGTTTTCACTATGGCGAGGAGGGCGAGAAGGGGTTCCTGATGTGGGAGGTCGATGCCGAAGGGGCGCGCTTTGACCGGGTGGTCACGCCTGCGCGGCGGACGGTCGACATCGTGCTCGAAGGCAAGCCGGACATTGACGCACTGCGCACAGCCATTGCGCAGCAAGACATCGTCGGCGCGCATGTTCGTGTGCGGTGGACGGTAGCGGACGAGGACCGGCACGAAGTGGACCGTGCGCTGATCGAGCGCGAACTCGGGCGCGCCGCCGAGGTCAAGCTGGAGGGCCGCATCGTGCCCGTGGTGCGCACCCGCGCCGCCGGCATCTCGCGGGCGGCCAGTCTGGCCGACAAGGTCCGGCAGTGGGCGCAGGTGACTGAGGCGAAGCCGGAGCCCTTGCTGGCGTGCCTGGCGCAACTAGAAGCGGAGACGGGGGAGGACATCGCCGAGCGGGTGTTGCGGGGCGAGTTGAACATGCCGACTGCGGAGTCGCTGGTCGTTTCGACTGCCAGCTGACAGCCCTCCAGCCGCCGCCCAGCGCTGGTCAGCGAGACTTTGCTTGGCGACACGGGTGCGCTACTTCCACCGATGCGTATTTTTCGTTTTCGTGTTCCAATAACGAAAGTACGGCTTCGCCCGGAGCATCCTCATGCCCAAGTCCCAGACCTCCCTGAAAACTGACCCGCTCGGCCAACTGGCCAGCGGCCTGGCCTCACGGCTGGCCCGCAGGACCGCCATAGATTCCCGCGCCATTCTTCGGGCGTTGCATGAAACGTTGGACGGCGCCGACGAGGCTTCGCGCAATGCGCGCTTGTCCGCCCAACTGCATTTGGCCAGCGTGGCCGACAGCCTGATGGGTGCGCGCGCCCCAGCCGGTGTCGACCGCATGCTCTCGACGGTCGAGGCCGCCGAAATCATGGCCTGTTCTCGCCCCTATGTCGCCATGCTGATCGACAGCGGCAAGCTGGCCGGCGCAACCAAGACCTCGGGTGGCCACCGCAAGGTGTCTCTGGCCTCTGTCGAAGCCTGGCTTGCTTCACGCGAGCCCTCCGCAGACAAGGACTATCGAGAGGCGGGCAAGGCTGCGGGCATCTACGGCGTCGATGAGACCGTCGTCATGAAGGCTGCACGGCGCGTGCCTGCCCGTACACGTGGCTGACCATCCGCTGTCGCCAGGTGGCTTCTCCCTCGCGGTGCTGGACACCTGTGCGCTGCTGCCGCCGAGGCTGTCGGACGTTCTCTTCGACTTGGCGCTCGAAGGCCTGTACCTGCCGCACTGGACTGCCGAGATCGAGGACGAATTCCTGCGGAACTTCCAGGCCGTGACCGGGGCGGCGACATCCGGCGGCGCAGCGCGCAGGCTGGGCGCCTTCCGCGCCGCGGCGCGCATGCGACACGAGATCTTCGGCCACATGGACGGGAGCGCCATCGCAAGAGTACCGGCCGCGGTCGACAAGAAGGACGTCCACGTCGCATCGGCCGCACTGACACTGGCGCGATTCGCCGAGGCTGGCGTCGACAAGGTGTTCCTGGTGACCGCCAATCTCGAAGACCTGCCGCCCGGCGCCCTGGCAATTCAAGGCGTGGTCACACTGACTCCCGGCGGCTTCATCGACGCGCTGCATGTGGCTGACCCCGAACGTGTGCGGCGCGCGCTGACCCGCACGCTTGCAGACCTCAAGAATCCACCGTACACAGCAGCCGAGTTGTTGGCGGCGCTGGCCCTCCACGGCGCATCCGCCACGGTCAAATCCTTGTCGAAGGCCTGGGGTGTCGCACCGGCAAAGGGGCGTAGGCGCAAGCGCTGAGACTCGCGTCGCTCCCGTTGATTTTGGCTTCATGGTGCCGCGGCCGATGGACTTGACCCGGTGCCTACCCGCGAGAGACTTTCTCAGCCAAGTCTCCTGGGATCGCCCATGCAACCGCTGACCCTCACTCTCAAAGGCTTCCGCGGCATCCGCGACGGCCTGGGCCGCGACACGCTGACGCTGGACTTCGAGCGCCTTGCCGACGGCGCTCAGCTGATCGCCATCGCCGGTGCCAACGGCCGCGGCAAGACCACGGTGATGGACAACATGCACCCCTTATGTTGGGTTGGCCGTGTCAACCTGTGACGGTGGATCCTCGTGCCGCGTGCGACGAGACACGATCCTGATGGCGAGGCAGTGGTCGCGCACCTGTAGTCGAAGCCAGAACCCGGCGAGCCTTCGGTGACGCACGGCTCCACGCAGGTCGAGCTCGCGATGTGGGCGGCAGCAGACACACCGACGTGAGCCGTTGGCCAGAGCACGCCGCGCAGCCCTCGATCATTTGAGTCGCGCCGCGATTTCAGTACGAGGCTCCAAACATCGATGCCCGGAACACTGCGCGCCGGGTCGGATCTGAGGGGCAGGATTGCAGTCAGAAGCTCGTCCACTCGTCGCTAGTACCGGTCTTCTGCGGCGCCGCGTCGGGCGTGCGGATGGCTTCCGACGGGTTCGCCCTTGCCGCCGTCTTGCCGAAGGCCGGACGCGTCACGTTCTTCGCGCGCGCTGGGCTGCGACGTTCGGCACCGATCCTCCACTCGTGTTGTGCGGCGACAGCCGGCGCGGTATGCGCCTTCGCAGCTTGCGCCAGCTTGAATACGCCGACCGCCTCAACCAGAGCGCCGGCCTGTGCCTTCAGGCTCTCGGCGGCGGCGGCACTTTGCTCTACCAGCGCGGCATTCTGCTGTGTGGCCTGGTCCATCTGACCCACGGCCTCACCGACCTGGGCCACACCGGAGCTCTGTTCGGCGCTCGCCGAACTGATCTCGCCCATGATGTCGGCTACCCGCTTGATGCTGCCGACGACCTCGCTCATCGTGGTGCCGGCCCTGTCCACCAGTGCCGTACCCTGCTCGACGCGCTCGACGCTGGCGGAGATCAGGGACTTGATCTCCTTGGCTGCCTCGGCCGAGCGTCCGGCAAGGTTGCGCACCTCGGAGGCCACCACCGCGAACCCGCGGCCCTGCTCACCAGCCCGTGCGGCTTCGACCGCGGCGTTCAGGGCCAGGATGTTGGTCTGGAACGCGATGCCGTCGATGACGCCGATGATGTCAGCGATGCGACGCGAACTCTCGCAGATGCCCTTCATCGTCTCCACCACTTGGACCACGACCTCACCGCCTTGCACGGCCACGGTCGAGGCGCTCATCGCGAGTTCGTTGGCTTGCCGGGCGTTGTCGGCGTTTTGCCTGACGGTCGACCCGAGTTGCTCCATTGACGCCGCCGTTTGCTCAAGCGAACTGGCCGTCTGCTCGGTGCGGGCGCTGAGGTCGTTGTTGCCCGACGCAATTTCGCTGCTGGCCAGGTGCACGCCTTCGGTCTGGGCGCCCACGTCATCCACTAGCGAACGCAGGTTCAGCGCCGATTGGTTCACTGCCCGCATCAGCATGCCGATCTCATCGACACGATGCAGCATGATGTTTCTTTCGGGGCTACCGGCCGCAGCGGCCTGCGCCACGCGCAGTACGGTGGCCAGCGGCACGGCGACCTGCGCACGCAGCCAGAAGTAGTTGGCCAGGGCCGCAACAGCCGCGCTGCCCGCGACGATGCCTAGCGTAGCACCGGTGACGCCGGCCGCAGCGCATGCAGCGACCACGATGCCGGCGCCTGCCAGCACGCCGGCACCCAGGCGCCAGCCCACCGATGCCGTCTGCAGCAGCGAGACCCAGCGCATGAAGCCGGTGCGGATCAGCATGCCCTTGTACAGCGCGCGGTTGCCGGCGCGGCCTTCACGGATCTCCTTGTAGAGCGTCTCGGCAGCCTGCACTTCGTCGCGACCCGGCTTGGTCCGCACCGACATGTAGCCGACCACCTGGTTGTTGCGCCGCACCGGGGTCGCGTTCGCGCGCACCCAGTAGTGGTCGCCGTTCTTGCGTCGGTTCTTTACCAGCGCAGACCAGGACTCGCCGCCCTTGACCGTGCGCCACATGTCGGCGAAAGCTTCCTTGGGCATGTCGGGGTGGCGCACCAAGTTGTGCGGCTGACCGATGATCTCCTCACGGCCGAATCCGCTGACCGCCACGAACGCGGCGTTCGCGTAGGTGATGTTGCTCTGCGTGTCGGTGACCGACATCAGTGTTGCGTCGTCGGCGTATTCGAATTCCCTCTGCGAGACGGGTTGGTTATTGCGCATGTTGTTGTTTCGTGTGATGTTGAGGTTAGTGCACGACTTCGCCAGCGAGACCCATCTCGCTGGCGCTCATGAGGGCTTGGATATCGACCAGGATCAGCATCCGTGCACCGTCACCCTCACCCATAGCGGCGATGCCGGTGATGTGCCCGATGTCGGCGGCGTCGCAGAACTCTGGCGCCGGCTTGATCTGCGCAGGCACCAGGGCCACCGCATCGCTTGCCGCATCGACCACTGCGCCCACGGTGCGTCCGCCCACTCGGAGCACCGCGGTGACGGTACCGCTGCCGCAGGACGCGGTCAGGCCGAAGCGGCTGCGAAGGTCGACGATGGGCACGATCCGCTACGCCTGTTTGTCACTCCCATCACGCGTGCAGGCGCTCCGTCCATGCGAGTGGGCTGCTCGTAGGAGGGGATTTCCTGCACACGAAGGACGTCGACCCCGTACTCCTCTGCACCCAGGCACAGCGTGAGCACTTCGTTCGGCGCGGCCGTCGCGCCGGCTGCGACGG
>PNKD01000124.1 GCA_013822265.1 Leptothrix sp. (in: b-proteobacteria) | reverse complement strand
CGCCGTGGCGCCGGCCAGGAAGATGTGGTCCATGCGGCCCCAGCGGAAGTCCTGCAGCAGCAGCTGCAGGCGCGCTTCGGTGCGGTCGATGTTGACGTAGTGGCGGAAACGCGTCTTGGCGTCGATGCCGGCCACGCGCGGCTGCCCGGGGTCGATCTCCCACGGATGGAAGTAGAAGACCGCCGGTTCGCGGTCGTCGCGGTTGACCTTGCCGATCATCCAGCGCGACAGCTGGTAGGGCAGCAGCCGGAAGTAGCCGCCACCGCTGGAAGGCAGGTTGCGGTTGAACAAACGCAGCGTGGTCACCGGCACTTCCAGCAGCCCGGCGCCGACGCGGTAGGCAAAGCGCGGCGAATCGGGCATGCCATAGTGGTCGTGCTTGATGGGGTAGATGCTGCTGCTGTACTCGTAGCCCGCCTTCACCAACGCGTCAAAGGCCCAGAGGTTGCGCGGGCCGATGGAGAAGCTGGGGGCGCGGTATCCGCGCACGACCTGGCCGGAAAGATCTTCGAGGATCTTCTTGGCGTTGCCGACGTCAGCGGCGAACTCGTCGCGGCTCAGGTCGCTGGCGCGCTGGTGGCCGTAGCCGTGGCTGGCCAGTTCATGGCCGCCGGCAACGATGTCGCGCACCAGTTGCGGGTAGCGCTCGGCCACCCAGCCCAGTGTGAAGAAGGTGGCCTTCACGTCGCGCTCGGCCAGCAGCTCGAGGATGCGGCCAACGTTGCGTTCGATGCGGCACTCGCGCGCATCCCACTCGTCGCGCCGGATGTAGGGCGCGAACGCCGAGACCTGGAAGTAGTCTTCCACGTCGATGGTGAGGGCGTTGCTGAGGGCTGGCGCGAGCATGCCCGCCATTGTCACTTCGCGCCGGCTTGCAGCCAGCGGTACAAATCGGCGGCGATGCGCTCGGCGGCACGTCCATCCCACATTTCAGGGACGCGGCCGTGTTTGCCCTGCCCGGACAGTATGGCCGCCACACCGGCACGTATGGCCTGCACGTCGCTGCCGACCATCGTATTGGTGCCTTCGTCCACCGTGATCGGGCGCTCGGTGTTCTCGCGCATCGTCAGGCAGGGCACGCCTAAAGCGGTGGTTTCTTCCTGCAGGCCGCCGGAATCGGTCAGCACCAGTGTGGCGCCCTGCATCAGGCCCAACATCTCGAGGTAGCCCTGGGGCGGCAGCATGGCCATGCGCTCGGGCTTCAGCATGGCCTGCAGGTCGAAGCGCTCGATGTTGGCGCGTGTACGGGGGTGCAGCGCGAAGACCAGCGGCAACTCGGCTGCGACGTCGGCCAGCACACCCAACAGCGACTTCAGCGTGGCCGCGTTGTCCACGTTCGACGGCCGGTGCAGCGTGACGACCCCGTAGCCGCTGGGGACAGCGAGCATCGCCGGGTCGATGCCGTGCTCGAGCAGCGTGCCGGCTGCCGGACGTGCGTGCTCGCGGTTGCCGAGCAGGGAGTCGATCATCACGTTGCCGGCAAAACACACACGCGCCGGGTCCACGCCCTCGCGGACGAGGTTGGCCTGGGCGCTGCGCTCGGTGGTGTAGAGCCGGTCGGCCACCTGGTCGGTGAGCACCCGGTTGATCTCTTCGGGCATCTTGCGGTCGTAGCTGCGCAAGCCGGCTTCGACGTGCACTACCGGCACGCCCTTCTTCACCGCGACCAGCGTGCAGGCCAGGGTGGAATTGACGTCGCCCACTACCAGCACGCACGATGGCTTGTGCTCGTCCAACGCCGGCTCGAACCGTTTCATCACCTCGGCCGTCTGCACCGCATGGCTGCCCGAACCCACTTCCAGGTTGATGTCGGGGCTGGGCAGGCGCAAGTCGGCGAAGAGCTTGTCGCTCATGCTCGCGTCGTAGTGCTGGCCGGTGTGCACCAGCAGCGCGGGCAACGGCGGTTCGTGGGCCGCCAAGGCGCGCAGGATGGGCGCCATCTTCATGAAGTTCGGCCGTGCACCGACGATGCACATCACGGGGCCGTCAAGGGGGATCAGGCTCATCAACTACCCTCGCCGTTCGGCTTCTTCTTGCTGGCCTCTATCAGCTTCTGGAACATGCCCAGGATCTGCAGGTTCGTGCGCTCCAGCCGCAGCAGGCTGCGCTCGAGGCGCTGCAACTGGTCGCCGCGCTGGTCGGCTGTGAGTTCGGCGATCTGCTTGGACATCGCCTCGCCCTCCTCGCCGCTGAGGTTCACGTGGCTGAGGTCCAGGTCGAGCAGCGCACCGGCCATGCCGCCGGGCATGCTGGCATCGGTCCCGGCCGAAACCGCCACGCGCGCGGCGTTCGCGGGCACCTGGTTCTCCTGCTCGAGCTCACGCACGACCTCGGCCACGTCGTCCGCCGTAAGCAGCGTGCGACCGCTGAGAAAGCCCGCCAGCAGCAGGCGGTCGCACACGGCGTTGATGCGCCGCGGGATGCCCCCGGTGGCGGCAAAAATCCCGGTAAAGGCGGCGGGCTCGAAGCTGGGCTTGCCCTTGGCGCCGGCACACTTCAGCCGGTGTTCGATGTAGCCGCGCGTCTCGTCGACGTCCAGTGGCCCGATGTGACAGGTGGCCGCCACGCGCTGGCGGAACTGCTCCATCTCGGGCTGCTGCAGGATCTGCCGGAACTCGGGCTGACCGACCAGGAAACTCTGCAGCAGCGCCTGGTTGCCGAACTGGAAGTTGCTGAGCATGCGCAGCTCCTCCACCGCGCGCGGCGTGAGGTTCTGCGCCTCGTCGACGATCAGCAGGCAGCGCTTGCCCTTGCTCGTCTGGCTGATCAGGAAGGCTTCCAGCGTGATCAGCAGTTCGCTCTTGGGCACGTCCTTGACGCGGAAGCCGAACGCCGCGCCCACCATGCGCAGCGTGTCTTCGGCGCCCAGCTGCGTGGTGACGAGGTGGCCCGTGATGACGTTGCTGCCGTTCAGGCCCTCGATCAGGCTGCGCAGCACCATGGTCTTGCCGGCGCCGATCTCGCCGGTGATGACGATGAAACCCTCGTTGCGGGAGACCCCGTACTCCAGGTAGGCCTTGGCGCGCCGGTGCTGTTTGCTGGCGAAGTAGAAGCTCGGGTCGGGGTTGAGCTGGAAGGGTTTGGCCGTGAGGCCGTAGAAGGCTTCGTACATGGCACTAGAACCGCATGGCCAGCGATGCCGTGACGGCCGACTCGCGGTAGGGGTTGAACGCGCTGTTGAACACACTGTAGCGTGCGCTCAATGCACCCGTCGTTCGGCGGCCGAGCTGATTGCTGAACGTCAGCGACAACGATTTCAGGTCGGTACCCGGCTGCACCGAGGTCGGCCTCGTCATGAGCCGCGAGCCGTTGATGCCGAACGACGCCGTGCGGGTCAGCCGGTACGACAAGGTGCTGTTGTAACCGCGTTGGCGCACGTCTTCACCCGTGGGCGTCACCGAAGTGCCGCCGATCAGGCCGCTGCGGTTGGCGAAGGCCTGCAGCGCCAGGGTCAGGCGCTTGGCCGCGAAGCTCCAGGCGATGTCTTGCCGCTGCTGCAGGCTGGCGCCGGGCGTGACAAACCCGCCACCGACGGTGGCGTTCGGGTCCTGGCCCTGCCCGGCCAGGAAGGCGAGCACGCGCTGGTCGCGCAGGATGGGGTCGGGTTCGATCGACGTGAATTGCTCGAAGAACAGCTGGTACAGGGTCTGCGGCCGCCCCAGGCCCGCCGGGTTGCTGCTGAGCGTGATGTCACGCGCGCTGGTGAAACGCAGGCTCGACAGCGGGAAGCGGTGCGCCAGCGTGACGCTGTGCGAGCGGCCGAAGAAACGGCTGTCGGCGCTGATGTCGGCCGTTGTGCGCAGTGAGGGCTGCCAGCGCACCGAAGCGCCCCATGTCGAGTACGACTGCTGCCGCAGGGCGCCGATGTCGGTCGACTCCTGGCCGCCGCGCAGTGTGAAGGCCCAGTCGACGTCGGGCGCGATCTTGATCGAGGCGACCGCGCGCTGGCTGGTCGACTCGGTACCGGCACGGAAGTCGGTGGTCGTGCTGGAAACGTTCAGGCCCCAGCCCACCATGGCGCCCCGACTGGCCGAGTTGATCGCCAACGAGCCCCCCATGGTCGTGGAATCCCCGGCGATCGACGTGCGCGCGTTGGTGGCCGACGCGTTCAGGCGCAGGCTGTAGGTGGCGACACCGCCCAGGGCACCCGTGACGTAAGGCGAGACGGAGAGGTTTCCGACCTCGGCGAGGTTGGCGTTGTCGGCCCGGTTGCTGGCGATCGACTGCTGGCCGTAGGCGGAAAGCGCCTGTTTGGCGATCGACGCCGTGACATCGATGAAGGCCCGCCTCTCGATCAGCTCTCCGGTGAGGTTGGCGCTGAGCCTATGCTGAACTTCGGACGAAGGTGAACCGTTCGAGTGCAGCAGCAGGCCCAGGCCATAGCTTGCCGAACCCCGCAGGCGGCCTGCCCGGCTGGCGTAGCGCAGGCCGGGTCTGACTTCGGTGATCAGGTCGCTGCCGCTGAAGAATCCGTCCTCGCGCTTGCTTTCGAGGTAGGTGAGGGTGGTGTCGAGCGTGGTCGAGAGGCTGGATGACCTCGCCGCCTCCTGTGCCGACACCGGCATTGGCGCCAGGGGGATGCAGGCACAGGCGAGCGCACCAGCCAGCGCCGTGACACTCAGCTCCGGGCGTTGACTCGAGACAGTGCGACGGCCAGGCGTGGGCATCTGCGGCAACGGCCTCATCCGGGGCCGCGTTCGCCGACCGGGCCGCCAGCGGCGGGCGCTGCAGGCCCAGCGATACCCGGCGGCTGTCCACCCTGTCCACCCGCCGGTGCGGCCGAACCGTAGCCGTACCCATAACCATAGCCATACCCATAACCATAACCATAGCCGTAGCTGCTGCCATAGGCCCCGCCCACGCCGCCGCGGGCCTTGTTCAGCACCATCAGCTTCAGCGGGCAGGCCTCGATGGCCGCCAGCGCCTGTTTGACGGTGCCTTGCAGCGTGCGGTCGGCATGCACGACCACCACGATCTGGCCCATGTGCGTGGCCAGCACTCGCGACTCGGTCGTCAGCAACAAAGGCGGCGAGTCGAAGATGATGATTCGATCGGGGTACCGAGTGGCCATGTCCTCGAGCAGGCTGGACATGGCGTCGCTGGCCAGCAGTTCGGTGGCCCGAGGGTGAGGAGAACCGCTGGGCAGGATCGTGAGCTTGTCGACGTTGGTGCGCAGCAGCACGTCGGCCATCTCGGCCTTGCCTCCGAGCAGGTCCAGCAGCCCCGGGCCCGGGGGCAGGCCCAGCATGCGCAGGATGGATGGGCGCGCCACATCGGCGTCGACCAGCATCACGGTGTGGTCCAGTTCGGCGGCGATGCTCATGGCCAGGTTGATGGACGTGAAGCTCTTGCCTTCGCCGGGCAAGGCGCTGGTCACCATGATCAGGTTGCCGTGCGCCACCGTCGCGGCGCCGCGGCCCATGGCGTTGGCGATCAGCGGGCGCTTGATGACGCGGTACTGGTCGGCCATGTGCGATCGCGGCGAGATCGGCGTGACGATGCCCGCGGCGCCGAGCGCGGCCAGGTCGATCTGCACCTGTCGCGACTGCGGCAGGGTGTCGACACGGGCCGGCAAGCCGGCTGGGGTGAATTGCGCGACGGATGCGGCTGGCGCCGGTTGGGCCCAGGCAGCCTCAGGCTCGACAACCAGAGACGGCGACCGGATTTGACTTCCCTGCGGCGACTCGGGCTCGGGAATGGTGATCCCTGCTTGTCGCAGTTGTTCCAGGCGCTGCGCCGCTTGTTCGATCAGGCTGCTCATGATCTCAAAGGCCGTAGCGGCTGGTCAGTGTCATGGCCACGATGCCGGCAATGAACAACCCCACCAGACCGCCCGAGGCCGCAACAAAACGGAACAGGCTGCCACGCTGGCGGCGGCGGTCGTCGTCGGTGGTCAGCATGGTCACGACACCGAGCAACGGCAGGCCGGTGGCCAGACGCAACTGATCGGCATCGGAGAACGTCGGCCGCAGCTGGCTGGCCGCGAAAGCCACGCCCAGCCCGGCAGCCAGCGCGGCCAGAAGGGCCACCGGCAACAACAGCAACCGGTTCGGCGACACGGGCTTGGGCGCCACACGCGGCGGGTCGATGAGGCGGAACTCGGCGACACCGGAGGCCACGTCCAGTTCGCCCGACATCACGGCGGATTGGCGGCGCGCCACCAGGTCCTCGTAGTTCTTCTTGGTGATCGCGTAGTCGCGGTTGAGTTGGGCGGCTTCGGCTTCGATCTGGGGTGCCACCTTCAGCGACTCCTTGGCCGCGGCATAGCGCCCGGCGTACTCGGACACCCGTGCGCGCAAGGCGGCCACCTGCACTTCAGAGGTCGCCAGCATGCGCCCCAGCTCCTGCACGGCCAGGCTGCTGCTGGCGTTGACCGAACCTGCCGACGCATTCTTCATCGCGGTGCGGCGGAGTTCGGCAACTTCCTTCTTCTTCTGCTCCTCCAGATCCTTGATCAGCCGGTGGGTGCTTTGCACATCGGGATGCTTCTCCGTGTAGCGCTGCAGCAAGCTGTCGAGGTTGCGCTTGTGGCCTTCGATGCGCGCGTCCAGCTCAGGGGTCGCGACTGACAGCGCCGACTCCTGCAACAGGCTTTGCGTCGTGCTCATGGCACCGCCCTGGCTGCGTTCGGCGGCCAGTTGCTGCTTGGCCGCATCGCGCGCATTCTCGGCCTCGCGCAGTTGCAGCCTGGCAGCTTCCAGCTGGGAGCTGATTTCCGCCATTCGGCCCGCCGCATCCTTGCCGTCCGGGCCTTGCGCTCCGATATTCCTCAGGCGGAACTCTTTCAACCTGGTCTCGGCTTCCTCCAGCTTGGCCTCGAAGGTCTTGATCTGCTCGGCGAGAAAGGTCTTGGCCGAGTCGGTGTCCTTGCGGCTGGCGCCCAGCCCCGACTCGACGAAGATCGAGACCATAGACTGAACGACCCGCTTGGCCTTGTCGGGCTCGTTGTCGCGGTAGGCCATCGAGTACAGGTTCACACCGCCCGCGGTGCGGATCTCGAGGCCCTTCATCAGCTTCTCCGTCAGCGCTTCCTGATCGCCCTTTGACGCTGTCTTCAGGTCCAGATCGGCCATGCGGATGAGCTTCTCGATGTTGGGACGGCTGAGCAGCGTGCGGCTCAACATGCTGATCTGCTGATCGATGTTGGGCTGCACCGCCAGACCCGACATCAGCGGCTTGAGTATGGAGTCGGTGTCCACGTAGATGCGTGCAGACGCTTCGTACTGGTCTGGAATGCGCCAGACGACAACGACGCCGATGGCCGCCACGACCCAGGCCACAACGACTCCTGGCCAGCGGAACTTCCACATGCCGCGTAGGACGGCGATGACCTGCTGTAAGAGCTCTTGCATGCGTGCTGAGGAACCGGGTAGCCGCTCCGCGCGGTGAGAACAAGCTCGCGCCGACGAGGCGGGCGCTGCGCAAAAGGCCTAGAAAAGGCTCTGCGGGATGATCAGGATGTCGCCCGGCCGCATCTCGACGTTGGCCGAGGTATCGCCGCGCTTGATGAGGTCCTTGAGCCGCACCGAGTACTGCTTGTTGCCCTCGGAGGTGCGCTGGATGATTGCAGCATTGCCGTCGGCGAAATCGGTCAACCCCCCCACGGCGATCATCAGATCAAGCAATGTCATCTTCTGCTTGTAGGGCAGGAACTGCGGCTTGGCAGCTTCACCGACGACGCGGATCTGCTCGCTGTACGGGCCGATGAATCCCGAGACCAGGACAGTGACCACCGGGTCACGAACGTAGGTGGACAAGCGCTTTTCGATGTCCCGCGCCAGTTCGACCGGCGTCTTGCCCTGGGCCTGCAACTCTTCCACGAGCGGCGCCGACATCTTGCCATCGGGACGCACAGGCACCGACATCGAGATCTCGGGGTTGCGCCAGACGATGACGTTCAGGCTGTCGCCGGCGCCGATGATGTAGGTGTAGTCGGTGGACTGCGCAACGGTGGGGGCTGGCGGCAGGCTTGCCGACGGGACACTCGAGCATCCGGCCAGAAGGGCAAGAAACGCCAAGGCCAGGGTCTTCGACAGACCGACTGCCGCCGGTTTTCGGATGCAATTCAACGCAATCTCCAGTCGTGAATGGGCGATTCAGCTTGAGCGGCGGAAGCAACGACCGCCTGCGAACCCCAGAGCGACATACTCGCACCTGCCCAGAAGCCAGGGATGCGATCATCGCATGTGCTGGCGCGGGGCCCTTGCACGCGACGGGCGCTGGGCTGAGGAAACGGCGCCTATTTCACGCTCGCCCGCCGGCCCGTCCGGGGTTGCCGGTTCGATTCGCACGCTGGCGCGGTCATCGACAAGCCCATCAGAGCGTACAGGCCACTCTACCCAGGCGGGTTTGACTGGCCTCGCGCGAAGAAGGACGCGCCAATGGGACAGGCCCAAGAGGCCATCGCAAGCGATGTTCTCTTGGGCCCTTTTCCGGGGGACACCAGCCCCTGCCTGCGCAGAGGCTCAGACCAGTCAAGCCTTCTTGGCGGCGGTGCGGCGTGATGCCAGCGCCAGACCAAACAGGGCCAGACCGACCAGCGACGTGGTCATAGGCTCGGGTACCTGACGGATCGTCAGGCTGCTTGTCGTTTGAATGACGCTGTTCGGGTTCAGCGAAAAACTCTGTTCCGACCGCGCCGAGAACGTGCCGATCGGAGCAGACGGATCCGCCCAAGTGATGGGCGCCGCATCGCACCGCTCCGACAAGCTCGCGAAGAAGGAACAAGCGGTGGTGTACAGGCCGTCTGCAGTCAACGCGCCGGGAGGCAGGGTGACAGGCGATGCAAACGCAGTTCCGCCCGCGGAATCAACGTAAAATCGCGACGACACGAAATCACTCGGGCTGAACAAGCCCGCCCCCGAGGTTCCGCTCGCGGATCCCCCCATGGACTTGAACGGCGTGATCGGGGCGGTGAAGTCGATAGCGTCGAACGTGACCTGAAGCCCCTTGAGACCGGCTGCGCCGTCATTGCGCCCGACCGACAAGGAAGTCGTGTTCGCGAAGGCCACGTTCACATTGCCGGGCGTGTTCGCAAGACCTTGGGTGGCCGCCACGTCGAAGGCGCCAACCGTCCCGCTGAAGCTCAACAAATTCATGTTCGTGATGGACCAGCCAAGGCCGCACCCACCAATAAGCGTGTTACAGGTGGTGGTCGCAGTCGTAGAGAGGTCCGTGATCGTCAGGATGACGTAGGCGTTGGCCGATGTGACACCGCCAACCAGGGCTGCCGCGGCAACCGCCAGCTTTGTGAGAACGTTACGCATTGCATTTACCCCCAAAAATAAGTCTTGACATGTTCGCACCGGCGGCGACAGAAACCCCAGCTTGTCCGCTGGCCCCCTGTCTGACAAACGCTTCCGCGCTGCCTCCTACTATGCAACCGACGTGCCAACCATCACCGATTGAATAAAATCAATAACTTACGGGATCTTCACGCCATAGGAACTGGGTGGCTGTAAAGAGTTCCGACATGTCCGCTGCCGCCTTGTGGGGCCAAAGACAGACCCCGGGCATACAGCACACCCGTCGAGGCTCGTGAACAAGTGACCGACACTTCAGCCTCCCCAACCGGCACGCAACCGGCCCAGCAGTCTGTCGATCGGTGATACTGACACCCGCCGCGGTCGCTTTTGGACGCCCGTGGCCGCCTGCCTCGGGCGTATGCGGCCCACCCTTGACCAAGCGACACCGCCAAATGCTGCCACTTGCCGCCTGTCGTGCGTTCCGCCATCGCTTTGCGATGTTGTGTTGCGCGGTCTCTTTGGGCGCCTGCAGTTCCGGCGAATCGACGCAGTCGCTGATCGACTCAGGCAAGCAGTATCTGGCGAAGAAGGACGACGCGGCGGCGGTGATCCAGTTCAAGAGCGCGCTGCAGAAGGATCCCAGCTCTCAGGAAGCGCGCGTACTGCTCGGCGAGGCCCTGATGAGCTCCGACATCGACGGGGCCATTCTCGAGTTGACCAAGGCCCTCAATGAAAAGGTGCCGGCGGCGAAGGTCCTGCCCACTCTTACGCGCGCCTTGTTGCTGGCCGGCGACTACTCCAAGCTCGCCACCACCTATAGCGAGCTGTCTCTGGATGATCGGCCGGCACAGGCGGCGGTGAAGGCGAACGTCGCATCTGCGTGGGGGGCGCTGGGCGACAAGGCTCGAACCGAGGCAGCCGTAGCGGCTTCGCTCGGGGCCATGCCCGACTACGGGCCCGCAAAGTTGCTGCAAGCGCGCCTGCTGGCCGGACAGGGGCGGTTCGACGAGGCGGCGGCGGTGGTGGATGCCGCGTTGGCCGGTAACGACAGATTCCACGAAGCGTGGCTGCTGCGTGGCGAGATCCTCGAATTCGGAAAGTCCGACCTCAAGAGCGCAGAGGACGCGTACCGCAAAGCCCTCGCTGCGGAGAAGTCGTACGTACTCGCCCACTCCGCCCTGATCGCTGTCCGGATACGCCAGCGCGACGTCGAAGGCGCCAGGGCGCAAGCAGACCAGCTGCGGGCGGCGATGCCCAGGCATCCTTACACGACACTGGTAGACGCGCAGTTCGCGTTCATCGACCAGAAGTACGCGCGTGCCCGGGATCTGGTGCAGTTGCTGCTGCGGTCATCTCCCGACCACAAGGCCGCGCTCTTGCTGGCAGGCGCGGTCGAGACACGTCTGGGCTCGCTCGTCCAAGCCGCCGCGTACCTGAACAAGGCGCTGCTGGCCAACCCTGGGATGGAGGCCGCACGACGCAGTTTGGCTGAAGTGGAGATCAGACTGGGGCAACACTCCAAGGCGCTGGAAACACTGAAGCCGCTGCTCACTGGCGGTTCGCCCACGGCAGAGGCACTGGCGCTGGCCGGTGACGCCGAGTTGCGGATGGGCAACTCGGACACGGCTTGGCAGCACTACAACAGAGCCGCGAAGCTCGACCCTGGCGACAGCCGCCTGCCCGCGGCAGCGGCCCTGGCGCGGCTATGGGCCGGTGATGCGAGTTCCGCGTTTGCCGACCTGCAGCAGTTGTCGACCACCTCGAAGGAGACCTACGCCGACGAGATCCTCTTCGCGGCGCGCATGAGGCGACGGGAATACGACTCAGCACTGACCACGCTGGAGACGATGATCAAGAAGGAACCCGGCAAGGTGGCCCATATCGAAATGCGGGGCAGGGTGCACCTGGCAAGACGGGATCTGCCTGCCGCGCGGCAGGCGTTCGAGCAGGCACTGAAAGCCGACCCCGCGATGTTTTCGGCCGTCGGCAGTCTGGCCCAGATCGACTTGCTCGAAGGCAAGGCCCCGCAGGCGCTGGCGCGCCTACAGGCCAGTGTCGACGCCGACCCGAAGAACGCCTTTGCAATGATGGCGTTCGCCGACATGAAATCGCGCACCGGCGGCCCTGCAGACGAGGTCGGGAAGCTCTACCGCGCGGCAACGATGGCCGCACCCACCCTCGCAGAACCTCGGCTGCGCTTGATTGACCTTGCCCTGCGGCAACGCCAGTACAAACAAGCTCTCCAGGCTGCTCAGGACGGCCTGGCCGCGATGCCGGGAGACGTTCAGATCCTCGATGCCGCCGGACAGGCCCAGATGCGGGCGGGCGACATCGAGCAGGCCCAGTCGACATTTCGCAAGCTCGCCACAGCCTTGCCCATGTCCCCCAGGCCTTACCAACGCCTGGCTGAGCTCTACTCGGTCTCGGGCAAGCGTGAACAGGCCGAGTCTGCCCTGACCATGGCGCTGGAAATTGCCCCCGACAACGCAGAGTCGCAGAAGGCACTGGTCGATCTCATCGCAAGCTCGGCCGGACAGCGTGGCGCGGCACAACGTCTGCGGCGCATCACCCAAAAGAACCCGAAGTTGGCGCTTGGTTACCTCTTGGAAGCCGAATACCACGTGCGGCGCAAGGACGTGGATGCCGCGTCGGCCGTTCTGCGGGAAGGCCTGTCAAAGACCGGCCGGCCCGACATGGCAGCCAAGCTGTTTCGCCTTTTCCGCCAGTCGGGGCGCTCGGAAGAGGCCGAGCGATTCGGGACTGCGTGGATGAAGCAGCACCCGAAGGATGCGGCCTTCGAATACCTGGTCGCCGAATCCGACATCGAGCGCGGCAACCTGCGCGTGGCTGAACAACGCCTGCGCCGCGTGCTGGCCAGCTACCCCGACAACGTCCCTGCACTGAACAACCTGGCCTGGGTCGTGGTCAACAACGGTGGCGTCGGCGCTGTCGGCTACGCCCAGCGAGCAGTCGACCTGATGCCCGACAGTCCACCGCTGATGGACACGCTTGCGCTGGCCCTGTTGTCCGAAAAGCAGACGCCTCGCGCGCTGGCGGTGCAGAAGCGAGCAGTGGAACTCTCGCCCAAGGACGATCAGCTGCGCCTGGGATTGGCCAAGATCGCTCTGGAGGCCGGCGAAACGGCTTTGGCCAAACAGGAACTCCTTCATCTGCAGAAGCTGGGGTCGTCGTTTCATTCGCAGGCTGAAGTCGGCAAGTTGCTGCAGGGGCTTTGACCCCTGGACAACCGGGTCATGGCCGGTGCTACTCTGCCGCTTGCAGACGAAGACGCGCCCGCGACGCGCACCACGTGGTACGCCACCGTCAGCTGCGGCGAGGACGATCTCTGCGGGAGTGTGCAGAAGTCGGCGATGCCCAGACATTGCCTGCCAGCGCAGAGGCGACTGGCCCGCTATTCTTCTGACGAAGTTGCCAGGACTCGGGGGGAGGCGGCCACACAACTGAAGGGTGGAAGGGCCGTCTGCTGGTTTTGCCCTCCCAACGAAGCCGCCACCAAGACGACCCCGGCCCTGCAACCCCCGATCGCGGGATTGCTGGCCACTTCTTCGCGCGACTACATTTCTCCCCTCGCA
>PNKD01000123.1 GCA_013822265.1 Leptothrix sp. (in: b-proteobacteria) | reverse complement strand
TGCCCAGCCCGCCGCCGACCAGTACGACATGGCCGACCTGGGCCACGTGCTGCGGCAGGCCCAGCGGGCCGACGAAGTCGGCGAAGCTGTCGCCTTCCTTGTAGTGGTCGCGCATCTCCAGCGTCGACTTGCCCAGCGCCTGCACCACCAGCGTCACGGTGCCGCGTTCGCGGTCGTAGTCGGCCACCGTCAGCGGGATGCGTTCGCTGCCTTCGTGCAGTCGCAGCATCACGAAGTGGCCGGGTTCGGCCGCACGCGCGACGTCGGGCGCCAGCACCTCCCACAGGAAGGTGGTTTCCGAGAAGGCCTGGCGACGGAGGATCTGGTACATGTCAGCCCTTGGGATCGAGGGTTGAACAGGCCCAGGGGCCACCGCGCGCCTGCCCTCGCCGTGGCGTCGCGCGCTGCGTCATCGCCGTTTTGGCGAGTTGCCGGCCTGAATGCCGGCCGTACCGAACCTGATCCATCGCGGGCTCCCTGCGGGCCTGTGGCAATGGGTCGGATTGTTCGGCGGGGGCGCGGCGCGGGTCTTGCGCCGTGTCAAGTCGAGGGGGGGTGCCGGCCGCCGCCGACGGTGTCAGTTCTTGACGACTTCGTTGATCTCGACGACCAGACCGCTGGCGTTGTTGGCCACCGGCGCCGATTGCCCCGTCAGGTCACCGGGCGCCGGCGCGGCCTGGCCGCTCTTGCTGATGCGCGCGCCGATGACCAGCTTGGGGAACAGCGACATCTTCGCCGCCGGCGACATCGCCATGTTGTCGTCGAGCCTGAAGCTCAACGGCAGGTCCTTGACCAGGTGGCGCCGAATCGCCAGCGGCATGCGCGAGCCTTCGGCCGGACGCGCGAAGATGAAGACGACGTCGTCGGGGGCGGCCTGCTTGGCCAGCGCCGGCGCCAGGCGCACGGTGCCGGTCACGGCGGCCGCCGCAGCGCCAGCGGGCGCCTGCCCCGTCGGCGCGGTTTCGGTCGCCGGGGCGGCCGCCATGGCGGCGGCCGGGGCTGCCGCGACCAGGCGCTTGCCCGCCGGCATGCCGGCCAGCGAGCGCGCCTCGTCGACGCTGCTCTGCAACTGCGGCAGGAAGGCGGCATCGGGCGGTGCCACCTGGGCCAGACGTTCCCATTGGCGCACGGCTGTGGCGTAGTCCTTGCGGTTGAACGCCGCCGTGCCGGCCAGCGCCAGTGCCTTGGCGTTGTCGGGTTCGATCTTCAGGGCGCGCTCGATCAGGCGCGAGGGTTCACCCTCGAGGCTGCGCTCGTTCTTCATCGCCACCGTGTCGGCGTAGTCGGCGAGCAGCCGTGCGTCTTCGGGTGCCAGCGCCACGGCCTTGGCGTAGGCCGGTATGGCCTCGTCGTGGCGACCCATGCGCGCGTAAGAGCGCGCCAGGATGGCCCAGCCCTCGGCGCTGTCGGGTTCGTTCTTGAGGCGCTCGGCGAGCTTGTCCACGGCCGCGGCGAACTGCGCCTCGTCCATGGCGTGCGGCCCGGCCTCGGCCTCGGTCACGGAGCCCGGCGCACCGGCGCTGGGCAGGCCGGGCGAGCCCGTCCACAGGTAGCCGCTGCCGGCCACGATGAGCACGATCACCGTGCTCAGGCCGACCAGGTTCCAAGAGGGCCGTGGCTTCGGGGCATCGGTGCCGCTGCCGGCCGCTGCCGGGCCTGCCGAATCGGCGGGGGCGTTCATCACGTGCTCGAGCAGCTGGCGCTCCAGCGGGGCCTTGGCGGCGGCGTAGGCGGCGTCGTCGAGGCTGCCGCTGTCGTGGCGGGCCTTGAGTTGCTGCAGCTGCTTGCGCAGCGAGGCAATGGAGTCTTTCATCGGGTGCGGTCTCTGGCCGTGGCGGCGTCGTGTTCGGCGCTGTCGGCTTCGTCGGGTTCGAATTGATCGGCCGGCAGGCGGCTGCGGCGGCGCAGCACCAGCCACAGCGTCAGCAGGCCGGCGCCCAGCAGCAGCGGCGGGCCGAACCAGAGCAGCGCCGTGGTGGTCTTGACGGGCGGGCGGTAGAGCACGAAGTCGCCGTAGCGTGCCGTCATGTAGTCGACGATCTCCTTTTCGCTCTGGCCCTTGCGCAGCATCTCGCGCACCTGGTTGCGCAGGTCGACGGCGAGGTCGGCGTTGGAGTCGGCGATGGTCTGGTTCTGGCAGACCAGGCAGCGCAGTTCGGCGGCAACGGCCAACATGCGCTTCTCGAGTTCGGGCTCGGCAGAGACGAGCGGCGCGTCCTTGGCGCACGCGGCAAAGGCCGCACCGGCCAGCACGGCGGCCCACAGCAGTCTACGCATTGAGTTCTTTCAGCAGCGGCTCGATGCGCTCGCGCAGCACCTGCGGCGTGACGGGGCCGATGTGCTTGAAGCGGATCACGCCCTGCTTGTCGATGATGAAGGTCTCGGGCACGCCATAGACGCCGTAGTCGATGCCGACCTGGCCCTTGAGGTCGTGCAGCGACGCCTTGTACGGGTCGCCCAGGCGCGCCAGCCAGCCCAGCGCGTCCTTGCGCTGGTCCTTGTAGTTCAGGCCGTACAGCGGCACCGGGCTGCGCTTGGCGAAATCGACCAGCAGCGGGTGTTCTTCGCGGCAGGCCGCGCACCACGACGCCCAGACGTTGAGTATCCACACCTTGCCCATCAGGTCGGCCTTGGTGAGCGTCTGCGCCGGGTCGTCCAGGCGCGGCAGCGCGAAGGCCGGCGCGGGCTTGCCGATCAGCGGCGAGGGCACCTCGCGCGGGTTGAGGTTGAGCCCCACCGCGAGAAAACCCAGCAGCACCACGAACAGCGCCAGCGGCGCGATGTACTGCCACTTCTTCATGCTGCCGCTCCGGCCGCGGCGCTGCGGGCTTCCTGGTCACGGCGTGCCGTGCTGCGGTAGCGGCGGTCGCTGGCGGCCACCAGCCCGCCCAGGGCCATCAGCACGCAGCCGCCCCAGATCCAGGTGACGAAGGGCTTGTAGTACACGCGCACCACCCACGATCGACCCTCGGTCGCATTGCCCAGCGAGACATAGAGGTCGCGTGCGATGCCGCTGTCGATGGCGGCCTCGGTCATCGGGTTCTGCTGCACGCGGTAGATGCGCTTCTCGGGGTGCATCTGCGCCACTTCCTTGCCGTTGCGGCTGACGATCACCAGGCCCTTGGCGGCGCGGTAGTTCGGCCCCTGCACGTCGTTCACGCCGCGGAAGGTGAAGGTGTAGCCCGCGACCTCGGTGGTGTCGCCTATGCCCATGTTGACGTCGCGCTCGACCTCGAAGCTCTTGACCATGGTGACGCCGAAGATGAACACCGCCACGCCGATGTGCGCCAGCGACATGCCGACCATGGCGCGCGGCCACAGGCGCAGCCGCTGCAGCACCGAGGCGCGCATGCCGCCGGCGGGCTTCACGTGGCCCCAGATGTCGGTGAGCACCGAGGCGACGATCCAGTAGGCCATCAGCAGGCCCAGGCTGGCCAGCCAGGTGATCTCGCCGCGCATCCACTCGGTCAGCAGCGTGGCCACGACGGCGGCGCCGGCGGCCCAGCGCAGGCGCTTGGCGATGTCGGGCAGTTCGGCCTGTTTCCAGCGCGCCAGCGGGCCGGCGCCCATCAGCACCACCAGCGGCACCATCAGTGGCATGAACACGGTGTCGAAGTAGGGCGGGCCGACCGAGATCTTGCCCAGGCCCAGCGCGTCGAGCAGCAGCGGGTACAGCGTGCCCAGCAGCACGGCGGCCATGGCCACGACGAGCAGCACGTTGTTGGCGAGCAGGAAACTCTCGCGCGAGACCGACGCGAAACGCGAGCCCAGGCCGACCTTGGGCGCACGCCACGCGAACAGCGCCAGCGAGGCACCGATGACGAGGGTGAGGAAGGCCAGGATGAAGAGACCACGGCGCGGGTCGGTGGCGAAGGCGTGCACCGACGACAGCACGCCCGAGCGCACGAGGAAGGTGCCCAGCAGCGACAGCGAGAAGGCCAGGATGGCCAGCAGCACCGTCCAGCCCTTGAAGGCGCCGCGCTTTTCCGTCACGGCCAGCGAGTGGATCAGCGCCGTGCCCACCAGCCAGGGCATGAAGGAGGCGTTCTCCACCGGGTCCCAGAACCACCAGCCGCCCCAGCCCAGCTCGTAATAGGCCCACCAGCTGCCCAGCGCGATGCCCAGCGTGAGGAACATCCAGGCCGCGGTCGTCCAGGGCCGCGTCCAGCGCGCCCAGGCGGCGTCGAGGTTGCCGCCGATGAGCGCCGCAACGGCAAAGGCAAAGGCCACCGAGAAGCCCACGTAGCCCATGTAGAGCATGGGCGGGTGGAAGATCATCCCCGGGTCCTGCAGCAGCGGGTTGAGGTCGCGGCCATCGGCAGCGGCCGGCGACAGGCGGTCGAAGGGGTTGGAGGTGACCAGGGTGAAGAGCAGGAAGCCCACCGTCAGCCAGCCCATCACCGAGAGGATGCGCGCCAGCACCGGCAGCGGCAGGCGGCGGCTGAAGGCCGCCACGGCCAGCGTCCAGCCGCACTGCATCAGCAGCCAAAGCAGCATCGAGCCTTCGTGGCCGCCCCAGACGGCGGCGATGCGGAACTCCAGCGGCAGCGCGCTGTTGGAGTTGCTGGCCACGTACTGCACCGAGAAGTCGTTCTGCACGAAGACGGCCGTGAGGCAGGCGAAGGACACCGCCACCAGGCCGAACAGCACGCCCGTCGCCGGCCGCGCCAGCGCCATCCAGTCGGCACGGCCGCGGCTGGCACCGACCAGCGGCACCACGCCGAGAACCAGGGACACGCCCAGCGCCAGCCAGAGCACGAAATGGCCGAACTCGGGAATCATTTCGACGACCCCTTGGACAGCGTTTCGGTGAGCTTGCGGTGGTCGCCGGTCTGCGCGTTCTTCAGCGCCTCCGCGGCCTCGGGCGGCATGTAGTTCTCGTCGTGCTTGGCCAGCACCTCGCGCGCGACGAAGACCTCACCCTGCAGCTGGCCCTGGGCAACGACGCCTTTGCCTTCCTTGAAGAGGTCGGGCAGGATGCCCTCGTAGCGCACAGGCACCTTCTGTGCCGTGTCGGTGATGACGAACTGCACCTTGGTGCCTTCGACCCTGACCGAGCCTGCCTCGACGAGGCCACCGACGCGGAAGGTGCGCGCGCTGGGGGCCTCTTTCGCGGCCACTTGCGTGGGCGAATAGAAGAACACCAGGTTGCTCTGGAAGGCGTTGAGCACCAGGGCCACGACGATGCCGGTGGCCGACAGCAGGCCGCCCAGAATGGCGAAGCGCTTGTGACGGGGTTTCATCATGAGGGGTCCTCCGGGTCTCGAAACTGAATGGCGGCGTCTGCGAGCGCCTGGCGGTGGCGGTGGCGCGCCAGCAGCGGCTCGGCCACCATGAACGCGGCGCAGACGATATACGAGCCCCAGACGTAGAGGCCGTAGCCGCCCATGGCGAAGAATTCGGAAGCGCTGCCCCAGTTCATCGCGGGATTCTCCCCTGCACCAGTTCACCCACCCACGCCGCGTGGGCATCGCGCTCGATGGTGAGCGCGCGGGCGCGCATGAAGACGACTGCGAAGGCGTAGGCCCAGCACGCGATGGCCATCAGCAGCATCGCCAGCAGCATGGTCGAGGCCATCGACGAGCCCTTGGTGAGGCTGATGCTGGCGCCCTGGTGCAGCGTGTTCCACCACTTCACCGAGAAATAGATGATGGGCACGTTGACGCTGCCCACCAGCGCCAGTAGCGCGCCGGCCTGGTCGGCGCGGCGCTGGTCGTCGATGGCGTTGACGAGCGCGATGTAGCCCAGGTACAGGAAGAGCAGGATGAGTTCGGTGGTCAGCCGCGCGTCCCAGACCCACCAGGTGCCCCAGGTCGGTTTGCCCCAGACGGCGCCCGTCCACAGCGCCAGGAAGGTGAACATGGCGCCCGTGGGGGCGATGGCGCGCGCCAGCATCGACGCCATGCGCGCGTTGAAGGCCCAGCCTATGCCGGCCCAGAAGGCCATCACGAGGTAGAGCACCATCGACATCCAGGCCGTGGGCACGTGGATGAAGATGATGCGGTAGGCATCGCCCTGCGTGGCGTCGGTGGGTGCGACGAAGAAGCCGATGTACAGCCCGGCGGCGGCGAAGCCCAGGCACGCCACCCAGCACAGCGGGATCAACCAGCCCGTGAGCCGGTAAAAGCGTGACGGTGCCGCGAAGGTGAACAGGCGCAGGCCTTGGAGATTCACGCGAGGATCCTCGTACAGTGCGTCATTCGGTGGAGATGCGCAGCGCCGCGGCGATGGCCACCGGCACGCCCAGCGCCGTGGTGATGAGCAGCGCGCCGAGCAGCGAGAAGTGGCCCGAGGCCGACATGCCGGCCTCGATGGTGCCCACCGCGCCGGCGCCGAAGATCAGTGCCGGGATGGCCAGCGGCAGCACGATCAGGATCAGCAGCATGCCGCCGCTGCGCAGGCCCAGCGTCAGCGCCGCGCCCAGGGCGCCCAGCAGGCTGAGGATGGGCGTGCCCAGCACCAGCCCGGCCACCAGCGCGGCCAGCGCCGGCCCCGACATGTCGAACAGCAGCCCGACCAGTGGCGTGGCCACGATCAGCGGCAGCCCCGTCACCAGCCAGTGCGCGGCGCACTTGGCCGCCGCCAGGGCAATGGCCGGCTGCGGCGCCAGCAGCATCTGCTCGAGCGAGCCGTCGGCATGGTCGCCGGCGAACAGCGAGCCCACCGAGAGCATCGAGGCCAGCAACGCGCAGACCCACACCACGCCCGGCGCCATGTCGCGCAGCATGCCGGGCTCGGGGCCCACGCCCAGCGGGAACAGGCTGATGGCGACGATGAAGAAGGCCAGCGGCAGCAGCGCGTCGATGCGCCGGCGCGAGGCGAGCTTGAGGTCGCGCGCCAGCACGCACGAGAACACCTCGGTCATCGAGCCGGCGGGCTGCACGGCATCGTGGCTCAAGGGCGCGCCCTCGCCACGACGCACCCGGGGCGGCGCGCTGGGCAGCGGCGCGGCGTACTCATGCGCAGGCATAGGGCTCGAGGTCGAAGATCGCAGGCAAAGGGCTCGTCAGCGTCAGCGGCTGGTGGCTGGTGAGCAGCACGCAGCCGCCGGCCGCGGCATGCTCGGCGATGATGCCGTTGAGCGCCACGATGCCGTCGATGTCGAGCGCGTCGAAGGGCTCGTCGAGCAGCCACAGCGGCGCCGACATCGACAGCGCCAGCCGCGCCAGCGCGACACGGCGCCGCTGGCCCTGGCTGAGCGTGCGCACGGGCGCGTGCTGGCGGTTGGCCACGCCCATGCGCTTGAGCGCCCCTGCGATCTGTGCGTCGCCGGCCGGCAGGCCATGCAGGCGGGCCAGGAACTGCAGCGCCTCGGTGGCGCTGAGGTCGTCCTTGAGCGCGTTCTGGTGGCCGATGTAGACCCAGTGGCTGCGCCAGGGCGCGCCGCCCTGGCGCAGGGTCTTGCCGGCGACACGGATCTCGCCGGCCATCGGTGTTGACAGGCCGGCCAGCAGCCGCAGCAGGCTGGTCTTGCCGCGGCCGTTGCGACCCCGCAGCCAGGTCACGCTGCCCGGGGCGAGGTTCATCTCCAGGCCACTGAACAGCGCGCGGTCGCCACGCTGGCCGGCCAGGCCGCTGGCCTGCAGCACCATGGCAGCAGCAACAGCGGGGTGGGTGGCTTCTGCGGTGGCGAGAGGGGACGACAAGATGCTGGAACCTAGGCCAGAAAAACGGGCAATGCCCTGGGCGGGCGCGTGCCCCGTGAATGGGATGGGCAAGGAGGTCAAGTGTAATTGGCCCCACATCAGGACCCGCTGAAGACCCGCCTCGGCAACCGGTCTGCGGGTGCCGGCGCCGAAGGGTGCCCTAGGCCCGGAAAGTGCTCATTGATCTGCGTCATTGTTGCGGCCTCGGCGCGGCGGGCTGCCTCTGTCTGCGCTTCGAGCGTGGCCTGCGGGCCGCGGCCCGGCTGCGTGCGACAGCGCCGTTATGCCGTCAAGCCTTGCGCAGGGACAAATCCCGGCGACACCGGCGGGGTTCGAATCACGATGAACCTCCGGCCGGGCGCCATGCGCCCCAGAACGGCCCACACGCGGCGTGGGCACCTTCTGCACCCCATGTCCGCGATGGAGTCGACATGAACAAGCCCCTGCATCCTGGCGCCTTCAGCCGCCGCGGCCCAGCCCTCGGCGCCCTGGCGATGGCCTTGGCGGCGGGGGCCTGGATGCCCGCTGCGGTGGCCGCTACGCCCGACGAGTTGCTGGCGGCCTACGTGGCCCAGGCCAAGCAACCGGCGTCGGCCGAACGGGGCCAGAAGCTGTTCACCACCAACTTCGGCCGCGATCTCGGTTTCAGCTGCTCTTCGTGCCACGGCGCCGAACCCGTGAAGCTGGGCCGCGACCAGGTCACCGAGAAGTCGATCCAGCCCCTGGCGCCGGCATTCAACCCGGTGCGGTTCACCGACAAGACCAAGACCGACACCTGGTTCCGCCTCAACTGCCGCGACGTGGTCGGGCGCGATTGCACGGCGGCCGAGAAGGCCGACGTGCTGAGCTGGCTGCTGACCTTCAAGCGCTGAGCCTGGTGCCCCTTGGCCGCACCTGCAGGCCGGCAGCGCACGCCCGAGGTCAGTGCTGCCGCAGCCGCTCGAGGCGGCTTTGCAGCGCGGCGGCGTTGAGCATGCCGAAGTGGGCGGCGACGCGGCGGCCTCGGGCGTCGTAGAACACGGTGGTCGGCAGCCCCGGCGATCCCACCGCCGGGCCCAGCGCCGAGCCGGCATCGAGCAGCACCGTGTTCACCGGGTAGGGCAGGCTGGCGAGGTAGTGGCGCACGGTGGCCTGGTCTTCGCCCTGATTGACGAACAGGAAGCGCAGCCCCGGCTCGCGCTGCTGGGCCGCGGCCAGCAGGGGCATTTCGGCGCGGCAGGGGCCGCACCAGGCGGCCCACAGCACCACCACGGCGGGCCGGCCCTCGGCGGCCTGGGCCAGGGTGACGGCGCTGCCGGTCTTATGGTCGGTCAGCGCCATGGTGGGCAGCGGCGCCCCCGTGCCGGTGCCGATGGCGGCCGTGGCGGCCCACCAGAGCAGGCCGCCGGTGGCGGCACCGGCGGCCAGGGGCTGCCGCAGCCCGGGCTGGCGCAGGGCGCGCCAGCCCAGCCAGGCCGCACCGGCCAGCAGCCCGGCGCCGGCATGCCAGCCGCCGTCGCGGATGTCCAGCATCGCCAGCGGCGCGTCGAGGTAGACCTGCGCGTGCGGCATCAGCCAGGCGGCACGTGCGGCGACCAGGCCCAGCAAGGCCGCGACGGTGAACGCGCTGCCGGCAGACGCGCCCCGTGCCGCGGCCGCATCGCGGGCCTGGTCTGCGCCGGGCTGCGCTGCAAGCTCGGTGGGGCCCGCCACCGGCTGCCGCCTGGCCAGCCAGGTGGCGACCTGCTGCGCGGCGATCACGGCGCCCACCAGCAGCAGCGGCGCCACCGGCAGGGCCAGCGGGCCCAGCGATATGGCCAGCAGGCCCGACGGTGCGGCCAACGAGAACAGGGGCGCGGCAGCAGCGCTCATCCTGCGCAGGCTGCGGCGGGTTGGCAGGCGCCTCGAATGATCAAGTCCATGCGCAATTGTCAAGCGGACACGAGAAGCCGACGCGCTGAGTGGCCACGGCACGCCGTGCTCCTATGATCTTGCGGTGCAGGCCCGCCAAGTCCGGCGGTACGCCCGGTCCCCGATTGCTGGAGCAACCATGAAGATCCTCGTCGCCACAGACGGTTCCAAGCCCGCGCTGAACGCTGCCAAGTACGCGGCCAAACTGGTCGCCCAGCTCAGCCCCGGCAAGCACTCGATCACCTTGCTCAGCGTGCACGACGATGCCGCTCTGGTGCACGCCAAGAGCTTTGTCGGCAGCCAGGCCGTGGCCGACTACCTGCGCGATCTGAGCGAGAAAGAGGTCAGGCCGGCGCAGCGCCTGCTCGACAAGGCCGGCATCCGGCACGACATGGAGCTGCGCACCGGCCATGTCTCGCGCGAGATCGTGGACTGCGCCAAGTCCGGCCGCTTCGACCTCATCGTGATGGGTGCCAAGGGCCGTGCCGCCATCGCCGACTTGCTGCTGGGCTCGGTGGCGCAGCGTGTGCTGGCGACGGCCGAAACGCCGGTACTGCTGGTGAAGTAGACGGTGTGAAGTGGATCGGGTGAAGTAGACCGTGCGCCCCGCAGGCGGCTCCCAGGCAAGCGGCCCCCAGGCAGGTAGCCCCCAGGCAGGCGGCCCCCAGGCAGGCGGCACAGCGCCGTCTCCCGGCGGCGTGCCGGGCGACGGTGGGGCGCATTTGCATCCCGCCGCCGAGGTGGCACAGCGGCTGAAGGTGCGCGTCGACGAAGGCCTGGCGGCCGACGAGGTGAGCCGGCGCCAGCGGCAGTTCGGCGCCAACCGCCTGCCCGAGGCGCCGCCCCGTGCGGCCTGGCGCCGCGTGGCCGACCAGTTCCGCGACTTCATGATCCTGGTGCTGCTGGCGGCGGCCGTGGTCTCCGGGCTCATCGGCGACCTCGCCGACACGGTGGTCATCCTGGTCATCGTGCTGCTCAACGCCGCCATCGGTGTGTGGCAGGAGTGGCGTGCCGACCAGGCCCTGGCCGCGCTGCTGCGCATGGCCACGCCGCAGGCCACGGTGCGGCGCGCCGGCGGCGCGGTGCAGGTGGTCGACACGGCGCTGCTCGTGCCGGGCGACGTGGTGCTGCTGGAGGCCGGCGGCCTGGTGCCCGCCGACCTGCGCCTGCACGAGGTGGCGCAGCTGCGCGTCGATGAGTCGGCGCTGACCGGCGAGTCGGTCACCGTCGAGAAGACCGAGGGCGAGCTGCCGGCGCCGCCCGAGGGCGAGCATGCGCTGGGCGACCGCGTCAACATGGCCTTCAAGGGCACGCTGGTCACGCATGGCCGCGCCGAGGGCCTGGTCGTGGCCACCGGTGCGCAGACGCAGCTGGGCCAGGTGGCGACGATGCTGGGCTCAGCTGCCGAGCGCTCGACGCCGCTGCAGCGGCGGCTGGCGGCCTTCGGCAAGCGGCTGTCGGTGGTGGTGCTGGCCATCTGCGCGGTGATCTTCGCCATCGGCGTGGTGCGCGGCGAAGGCGTGCTGCTGATGGCGCTGACGGCCATCAGCCTGGCGGTGGCGGCCATCCCCGAGGCCCTGCCCGCCGTGGTGACGGTGCTGCTGGCTCTGGGCGCGCGCCGGCTGGTCAAGGTCAACGCGCTGGTGCGGCGGCTGCCGGCGGTCGAGACGCTGGGCTCGGTGACCGTGATCTGCTCGGACAAGACAGGCACGCTGACCCAGAACCGCATGACGCTGCGCGAGCACCGCAGCTGGGGCGACGGTGACCAGGCGCTGTGGACGGCGCTGGTGCTGTGCAACGACGCCGCGGCCGGTGCCCAGGGCTGGGTCGGCGACCCGACGGAGACGGCGTTGCTCGAGGCGGCCCAGGCCGCGGGCCTGGACGTGGCCGCGCTGCGCGCGGCACGGCCGCGCCGGCGCGAGTGGCCCTTCGACGCCGAGCGCAAGCGCATGAGCACGCTGCACGCCGCCGAGGCTGGCGGCTGGCAGGCCTTCACCAAGGGCGCGCCGGAGTCGCTGCTGCCGCGCTGCGAGCCGGGCCCGGCGCGCGACGAGGCCAGCGGGCGGGCGCAGCTGTGGGCCGCCCAGGGCCGGCGCGTGCTGGCGGTGGCCTCGCGCTCAGGGCCGGGCGACGCGGCGGCCTTGGCCGGCGACGAGGAGGCCGATGGTTTCGAGCAAGGGCTGACGCTCATCGGCCTGGTCGGCCTCATCGACCCACCGAGGCCCGAGGCCCGGCAGGCCGTGGCCGAGTGCCTGAGCGCCGGCATCCGCCCGGTGATGATCACCGGCGACCACCCGGCCACGGCGCTGGCCATCGCACGCGACCTCGGCATCGTCGACGGCGGCGAGCAGGCAGTGAGCACCGGTGCCGAGGTGGCGCGGCTGGACGACGCGGCGCTGGCCGCGCTGGTGCCGCGCGTGGCCGTCTACGCGCGCATGGACCCGGCGCAGAAGATACGCATCGTGCAGGCGCTGCAGTCGCACGGCGACTTCGTGGCCATGACCGGCGACGGCGTCAACGACGCGCCGGCGCTGAAGTCGGCCGACATCGGGGTGGCCATGGGCAAGGGCGGCACCGACGTGGCGCGCGAGGCCTCGGCGCTGGTGCTGCTGGACGACAACTTCGCCACCATCGTGGGCGCGGTGCGCGAGGGGCGGCGCATCTTCGACAACATCCGCAAGTTCATCCGCTACACGATGACCAGCAACTCGGGCGAGATCTGGGTGCTGTTCCTGGCGCCGCTGCTGGGCATGCCGATATCGCTGCTGCCCATCCACATCCTGTGGATCAACCTCGTCACCGACGGCCTGCCGGGGCTGGCGCTGGCCGCCGAGCCCGCCGAGCGCGGCGTGATGCAGCGCCCGCCGCGCCCGCCGCAGGAGAGCGTGTTTGCCCACGGCCTGTGGCAGCACGCGCTGTTCGTGGGGCTGCTGATGGGCGGCCTGTGCCTGGGTGTGCAGGCCTGGGCGCTGCAGCAGGGCAATGTGCACTGGCAGACCATGGTCTTCACCGTGCTCACGCTGGGGCAGATGGCCCACGTGCTGGCGATACGCTCGGAACGCGACTCGCTGTTCACGCAGGGCCTGCGCAGCAACCTGCCGCTGCTGGCCGCGGTGGCGCTGACCCTGGCACTGCAGCTGGCCACGGTCTACGTGCCGGCGCTGCAGCCCTTGTTCCGCACGCAGGCGCTGAGTGCGGGCGAGCTGGCCCTGTGTTTTGCGCTGGCGGTCGTGGTCTTCGCCGCCGTCGAGATCGAGAAAGCCTGGCGGCGCCGGGCGCGAGCGCGCAAGAGGCAGTGAACAAGTGCGACACACCTGCCCGAGCACGCCGAAAGGCGCTGCTCGTCGATGCAGATGCTCGCCGTCGCGCGGGCTACGGCTGTGTCTTGCGCCTGACCCGGAAACTTCACCCGCGCGGAGCGGCGGCCTCGTGCCGAGGCGCG
>PNKD01000122.1 GCA_013822265.1 Leptothrix sp. (in: b-proteobacteria) | reverse complement strand
CCCGCGCGCTCGGCCAGCGCTGTGCCGCGGCAGATAAACGCTCTCCGTTCGGACCACGCGTGGGTCGTCGGCAATCGCCAGTCGTAGGCCGCCAAACTCGTCCACTCGCACTTGGCCCACGTGATGAGCACTTCACGCACCGCATCACCAACGCGGTCGCCGAGGGCCTGAACCCCAGGATCGCCGCCATCCAGAAGCGCCTGCGGCTTCAGGAACCTCGATAACTTCCAGATCGCCGTCCACTTCCGCTGCGGCGGCCTGGGCTGGTGTCCTTCCAGAGCTGCACCGATGCCAACACCGACACCATGACCTACGATCTGCGGGCTCGGCGCTGGCACGCGCGTGTGGCCCAGCGCTTCTGATGCGGGCGGCGCCGCGGGCTGCCGGCCCGCAGCACATGGGACTCAAGAGCCACAGGACGGAACAACATGAAGCTTGCTTTCTGGGTGCGTCGCACCCACAAATGGATCGCGCTCATCATCGGCGTGCAGGCATTGCTGTGGATGGCCAGCGGCGTCTACATGACCTCGATCTCGCTGGACGTCATTCACGGTGACCACCTCGTCCATGTGGTGCGCGAACCACTGCAGCCGGCCCAGCCGCGCCTGGGCCTGGCCGAGCTGCGTGCGCAGTTTCCTGAGCTGCAGACGCTGCACCTCAAACGCCTGCTCGGGAAAGAAGTCTACGAGGTTCGCGAGCGCGGCCAGACCCGGCTCGTCGATGCCGCGACTGGCGCCGTCATGAGCCCGCTCGAGCACGAGGTGATCGCCACACTGGCCAAGAAGATCTACAAAGGCGAAGGCGTCATCCGCGACGTGGTCTGGGTGACCCAGGCGCCGCAGGAGGTCGCGCGCCGAGCCGTGCCCATGTGGGCGGTGAATTTCGACGACCGCGCCGGTACCACGCTTTACATGTCGCCGCAGACCGGTGAGCTGCTGACGCGACGCCACCACCTCTGGCGCATCTTCGACTTTTTCTTGATGCTGCACATCATGGATTACGACGCGCGCACCGACGTCAACAACACCCTGTTGCGCAGCTTCTCCATCGCCGGCCTCTTGTTTGCGCTCAGCGGCGCGTGGCTGGTCTTCTACAGCTTCCGCAAAAGGGGCGCCCGATGAGCGCGGCCTGGATGCGCCGCATTCACCACTGGCTGGGACTGATCATCGGCCTGCAGTTGCTGCTGTGGATGAGCAGCGGCGTGGTCATGAGCGTGCTCGACGCCGAGCGTGCGCGTGGCCGCGACACGCGTGTGCCACGCCAGGCCCAGCCGCCATGGCCGCACGATGTGCTGTCGCCCAACGAGGTGTTGGCACGCGCCGGCACTGCCGTGCACGGGCTGACGACGGCCTGGCTGCTGGACCTGCCCGTCTACCGGCTGGCGGCCGGCAAGAGCACCCGATTGGTCGACGCCCGCAGCGGCCAGACGGTCGAGCTCACGCCGGCGCTGGCGCAGCGACTGGCCGTGGCCACCTACAAGGGTCCGGGACAGCCCGGCATGGCGCAGCTGGTGGAGCCTTCGTTGGAGACGCGCAGCCACGACGGCCCCGTGTGGCGTGTGCCCTTCTCGGACGCGGAGGACACCACGGTGTATCTGTCGCGGCAGGGTGATCTGCTGGCGCACCGCAACAACACCTGGCGCCTGTTCGACTTCTTCTGGATGCTCCACATCATGGACTACTCCGGACGCAAGGACTTCAACAACGCGCTCGTCGTAGGCTCGGCAGTGGGCGGCCTGTGGCTGGCCTTGAGCGGCACCTGGCTGCTGTTCACCAGCTTCCGCCTGGCCGAGTTCGTGCCGCGCCGGTGGCGGGCGCAACGACAGCTGGTGGTGCTGACACCCGATGGCCAACGCCTGCGGGGCGTGGCGGCCGCGTCGGGCGACACCGTGTTCGTCGCTCTGGCGCGCCACGGCCTGCCTCTGCCGTCGAACTGCGGCGGTGGCCAGAGTTGCGGGCTGTGCGCGGTACGTGTCAGGGGCGTGGCACCGCCAGCGACGGCGGCAGACCGCCTGCAGCTGTCGCGCACCAAGCTCGACGCGGGCTACCGCCTGGCCTGCAACCTGCCGGTATCGACCGACCTGCAGTTGGAAGTGGGCGGTGGCGCCGAGTCGTGGACGACCCACACGGCAACCGTGGAACAGGTGCGCGCCGTCAGCCCCTTGCTGCGCGAGCTGGTGCTCAAGCCCGGCTTCAAGCCCGGGCCGGCCTACCGGCCGGGTTCCTACGTGCAGCTGCACGTGCCGCCCTATGTGATGAGCCCGGCGCAGCTGCAGGTGCCCGACGAGCATGTTGCCGACTGGGGCCGGCTGGCCCTGCCCGCGAAGTGGCACAACAAGGCCGCGCTGCGCCGCTCGTATTCGTTGTCCACGCCGGTCGACCTGTCCGATGGCCGCCTCAGTCTGCTGGTGCGATTTCTGACGCCCGATGCCGGTGGAGGCCGGCACGCACCGGGTCGCGGCTCGGCCTACCTGTATGGTCTGCAAGTGGGTGACGAGGTGGCGTTCAACGGCCCCTTCGGTGACTTTGCGTTGCAGCCCGGCGGGCGCGAGAAGATCTTCATCGGCGGCGGCGCCGGCATGGGCCCGCTGCGGGCCATGATCCTGGAGCTGCTACAGCGTGGCGCGCGGGAGCCGCTGCACTTCTGGTACGGCGCGCGCACGCTGCGCGAGAGCCCTTACCAGGACGAGATGACCCGACTGGCCGCACAACACGCGAACTTCAGGTGGCAGTTGGTGCTGTCCGACGACCCTGAAGCACCGGCCGGTGATGCGCCGCCGTTGACAGGTCGGGTACACGAAGCGGTCGAGGCCCGCCTGCTGCGCCAACACACGCACCTGGCCGCTTGCGACTTCTACGTCTGCGGGCCGCCGGCCATGCTGGCCGCGACGCTGGCGTGCCTGCGGTCCCTGGGAGTCAAGGACGAGCGCATCTCGTTCGACGACTTCAAGCTGTGAGGCAGGCCGCTCACAGCAGCTCCGCAATCCCAAGCACTTGAGGCCGCTGTCGAAGCGGGCCATGGCCTGCCGATTCCACACTGCGAAGCCCAGGGCGAACCCCAGATCAGGCAGCCCCCCTCACGCAAAGCCAGGCAATGGTCCCGGCGTCCGACCTTGACCCCGAACTCGGTGAGTGCGTTGTAACGCTCGACGATGGCCGCGTCGAAGGGCACGACGAGCGTCGGGTGGATGAAGTTCGGCAGCTTGGCCCCCGTCGGACCCAGGCCCTTGATGCCCACAGCGTCGACGCGCCTGACCGACCAGCGCACCGCGAGGGTCGGAAGTTGCGGTCATCAATCAGCAAAAGGCGAGGCCGGCGAAGGGCATCGTGGCCCCGGGCGGCAGCCCCGCCACGGCGGGCTCGACTACCAACGAGTCAACGGATTCGGCGCAACGTGGACCTTTGCGCTCTTGGCATCGAAACCGTCAGGCGCGATCAACTGCAAATCGACGGCGAGTCTGTCAAGGCCATTGAACTGCCAGGTGAAGGTCTTGCCGCCGCTGACGAAGCGCAGCACCTCGCCGTACTCCGCGTTGATGTGTTTCGACGCACTCAGGTCGATAGTTCGTGCACTCGAAGGCGCGTCGAGGGCCTGCCCGTAAAAGCACTCGCCGTTGTTGAAGTGGTGCCGCGGATTGGTCAGCGCCGAGGCGCCGGAGATCGCCGTGACCAACGCCAGGGCGACCGAGACTTGACTGAAGATGGACATGATGAACCTCCGGGAGTTGATCCTCGAGCCTCCACTCAAATTCATTGAGAGGGTCGCTCTTGGGTGATGGAAAAGAAGACGTGATGGACGGTGTACTTACCGACGCCTGACGAATCAGTTGAAGGTTGTCGAAGCGGCAGGTTTGTCGAACCTGCCGAAGCCAGTGTGCTTGTCCGAACCTTTCGGGACTTGGTCTGCTGAGTTACGGATTCGTCATGTGCATGCGCCAACCCCCGCTGCGGCACCGACCCCACGCAGTTGAGTGGCGAACGCGATGCCACCGGCAAGGCCCGGATGCCCCGCGCAAAGGCAGACCTGCGGTCACGCGGGGGCAAGCCGCCGCGATCAGTGGCGCGAGCAGTTCCACACCGACTTCAAACCCGACCTGGAGCGCAACCGGTCGCCTGCCGGCAACTGGTGCTCGGGCTCCGTGTCAACGACCGCACCGCCGACGCGCTCACACGGCCGCGCGCGCAGCTTGCCGGGTCAGCGTAGCTACTCAGAAGCGGCAAAGACGCCGCAATGCCGGAGTTGCGGCAACCTGGAATCGGAAGCTGCCTTGTGGGGGCGATTCGTCTGCCAAAGGCAGGCCAAGTCGGCTCGGTATGGCCGTGCGGCCCTTGGGGCCGCGGCTTCGGGCTGGCGTGTGCTGTCTGCCGCCCGCTGTGCCAAGCGAGAGTGCCGACGCACAGGCACCCGATCCTCCAGCAGCCTGGCAACACCCGTCGACCAAGCCGCAAGCTGCTGGTGCACCGTCGCACGACGGCGCTCAATGCGGCCTTCGCGGCCTATCCATCGGCGGACCCGAACATGGCTTCGTTGTAATGCTGCCGTCCACAGGCCGTAATGGGCTGGTGGGCACACTGAGTTCCGCAGGTTCGAAGAGCTTGCGCCATTGCAACCCCCCTCATTTGGAGAACAAGATGCTCAAGAGACTCGCCATCATGGCCACTCTGCTTGCCACCGCTACCACCACCTTCGCCGTTGACGCGGCCAGTGGCGTCACGAAGTTCGATCTCAAGGACGGTTCGACCGTGTACCTCTTCAAGGACGGCAAGATGTCCATGGAGGATCGGCTCGGCCGTACCGTCGGCATGAAGCCCGGTCATGTCATGGAGACCCGGGATGGCCAGAAGATCATCATGATCGGCAACGAACTCGCCCGCCTGAACAGGATCAAGGCTGAAGAGCGCGGGGGCTACTGACCACGCCACATCGAACCGGCCGAGGGTTGATCGCTACCCGGTCCAGTTGATCTGGCCCCAGCAGCGTTCTCCTCGCTCCGACGCTCTCGTCTCCACCCCATGCCTGCGGCCTAGAACAAGTCCTTGGGATCCTCGTTCAAATTCAACAGGTACCCATCATGTCCTACACAAGACCATGGGTGACCCGCAGACGCCACGCCAGACTCGCGCGTTGTCGAACTCGCCGCGGCAAGCCACGTCAACGCGAAACATGGCGAGGTTCTGCGCTTCGTCAGCGTCGGCAAGTCCTTCGTTTGGCAGTTCAGCGGGCTCGATGGCCGCGCGGTCGAACTGCAACGCATGGCACCGGCCGCGTTCGACGCCAAAGGAGCCACCGTCCCCATCGGCAAGGACTTGCTGAATCGCCGGTGAGCGGGCCGGAGCCGCCTGGACTGTTCGCAATGGGCCCCACGCGCCTGCTGGGGCCTTTGAGCTCGCTGCCCCGGGCCTCTCTTGAACTCAGGCGCGCTCCTGACGGGCAGCATTGAAGGGCAGCCTCCGGCAAGGGCGCATCGCAGCGTCTGGTTCAGTCGCACTCAGGGCGCGAACGCTTGCGACCAGCGGTTGAAACAAGGGGTTCCGCCGCATCGCGATGGCTTCCGGTGCCGACGCATTCAGGACCGCCATCTCCTTGCGGCGGGCATCACAGGGAGACTCTATGAATCCGGGTCGACTGAGCGCACTACTTGTCTTTGGGGGCAACTGCGCTGCTCTTGGCAGGCTGCGTGACCGCGCCACGCCGCCTATTGGAAGCAGACGGCACCTGCTGTCACCGCGTCGGCGAGGTTTCCCGGCAGAAGTTGACTTGCCCCCGGGACGCCGTTCCGTCCGACACAGTGGTGGCAAACACCAAGCAGCTCACGGTCATGCCCGACGCTGCCACGCGCTACATCGCGCGCAGCGGTTGGGCAGACGGACCCAACGGGGAGCCTGTGTCGATCGACGGAGGACGGCCGGCTCTGACCGTGCCCGAATCGCCGATGCACATGCGCATGCCCCCCCGGCAATCACCCGTCGAAGCTCGGATGGGACGGCGGCCGCATCGACAGGACGATCACCTTCCGCGCGGGTGACGGATCGCCATCGCAATCCAAGGACCAACTCATGCAGATCACGACGGACGAAGTCCCGAACGGCAAGGCCCGCATGGAACACGGCCATCAATGCAGTTGCGTGCTGCTTGCTCAGGCGACGGGGCTCGACCCGCGCAAGCTCTCGTTCGAGTACTGCCACCGGGTGCTGCACAAGCGCTGGCGCATGACTTGCCGCCACGGACAACACGAACCTGAGCCCCTGGCGGCCGGACTGGGCGAGCACTGGCGCGGCATGGGGTCGGTTGATCCCGTCAAGGCCATCCTGATCAGCAACGACCAAGGAGACGATTGACCATGCGCAGTTCAAGAACCAAGACTGGCGGGCCAGGCGCCATCAAGGCGGCCGCCGCACCGACGCCTCCAGTTGCCGCGGCTGCGGTGACGACGGCACCGTTGCCAGGTACCTCGGATGCGACCACGTTCGACGGACAGCCGGACTGGTTGCGTTACTTGATCGACGTGTCGCAGCGAAGCGCGCTCTTCATGCACGCGCTGGTCGAACGGGGTGACGCGCTTCTTGAAGACGAACGCGCGGGCCTGCCGCTGCGACTCAAGTTCCCGTTCGAAGTGGTGCTGGATGCGCGTGACTTCCCCGAGCCGGCTGGTTATTCGCTTCTTCGCATACTGCCCGACGGAGACGCCTGCTTCGAACGCTGCGCGGGTGCGAACGACCGGCCGGTGATCATCTTCGACCCCCGTGCAGGGCATGGCCCGGGCATTGGTGGTTTCAAGCGCGACTCGGAAGTGGGCATGGCGCTGCACCGAGGTCACCCGGTCTACTTTGTGGCCCATCACATGCAGCCCTGCCCGGAACAGACCTTGGCGCGTGTGCATCATGCGCTGCGGCGCTTCGTCGCCGAGGTGGCGCGCCGCCATCCAGGCCAAGGCCCCGCGCTCTACGGCAACTGCCAGGCTGGCTGGGCCGTGGCAATGCTCGCCGCCGACTGTGCAGGTGTCACCGGCCCGACCGTACTCAACGGTGCGCCGCTTTCGTATTGGGGCGGCGAAGCGGGCGTCAACCCGATGCGGCTGGCCGGTGGGCTGACCGGCGGTGTGTGGGCAGCGCGCTTGATGGCCGACCTCTCCGGCGGCCAATTCGACGGTGCGTGGCTGGCCCACAACTTCGAGCAACTCGATCCCGGCCACGCCTTCTTCGGCAAGTACAAGGCACTCTTCGCCCGCCCCGAGGCCGAGCGGGAGCGCTTCGTCGACTTCGAGCGGTGGTGGGGCGAGTATTGTTTTCTAACGCGCGAGGAGATCGTCTCGATCGTCGAGAACCTGTTCATCGGCAATCGGCTGGAGGAAGGGGGCTTCCGGATCTGCGAGTGTTGCCACGCCGATCTGCGCCGGCTCAAGAGTCCGATGCTGGTTTTCGCTTCGAGCGGTGACAACATCACGCCGCCGCAGCAGGCGCTGGGCTGGGTGCCTGCGGTCTGGCCGACGACGCAAGCCCTCATTGCCGGCGGTCAGCGCATCGTCTACCTGCTGAACCCCGATGTCGGACACCTGGGCATATTCGTCTCGGCCGATGTCGCACGACGCGAGCACCGTGCCATCCTCGACAACCTCGATGCACTCGAAGGGCTCGAGCCCGGCCTCTATGAAATGCGCATCCTCGAATCAGCCGGCGACGTGGACTGCCTGGAGCCCCAGTACAGCGTCTGCTTCGAGACGAGGCGTGTCGAGGACCTGCCCAAGGCGACGGGGACGGACGCCTTCGAGCGCGTGAGAAGGCATTCTGAGCTTGCCGACGCCTGCTACCAGCAGACAGTGGGGCCCGTGGCGCGTGCGGTCGGCGGCCCGTTGCTCGCTGCTGCGTTGAAGTGGGTGCATCCGATGCGTGCCAGCCGGCTGGCCTGGTCGCATGCCCTCAACCCGTTTGCCTACGGGATCGACGCGGCTGCCGCGTGGGCCACGGCAGCCCGCGCGCCGCTGGCCCCGCACCACCCCTGGGCGGCTGCCGAGTTGCGCGCGTTGGATGCCGGCAGCGCCGTGTTCGACGACTGGCGCCGCCAGCGTGATGCGGCCATTGAATCCCTGTTCGCGACGCTGTTCGACACCCGCGATCGACAAGCAACCGACTGACCGCGCCGCTGAGATCATGGAGACGGTGTTGAATCGCGAAGGTGAGCAAACGGCCATGGCCGGCGAGCGAGCGGCGGACGCCGGCGCGGGCCCCCCACGTCGATGGCTGGGCCTCGGGCTGCGCCTTGGCCTCTTCACGACGCTGGTCGTCACCGGCGTGATGGCTGCGGTCTCCGGTACTCAGCTCGCATTGGAGTTGCGCACCGAGTTGCGTGAACGGCAGGCGCAGCTGATCGAATCGCTGCACCCACTGATCATCGAGTTGCAGACTGCCGTCACGCCCGAAGACGCGCGCAGTGCCATCTTGCGGGTCCATTCCGCCTACGAGGGCCATGGGCACGCCTATCACTTCCTTGGTGTCGCAAACGCCACGGGTCAGGTGCTGATCGGCGCACCCCATGAAGGGGTAGCTGACCGGCAGCCTCTGCTGACGGCGGCAGTGCCGCTCATGGCCCCGGCGCTCGGGCCGGAGTCCGTCGAACTGCTCGTGAAGGTGGACGGCAGTGGGTTCTTCGCCGCTCGGGCCCAGCGGTGGTGGGGTTGGGCCCTGCACGTCGGCGTCACCGCCCTGCTGATCCTCGCCTTGCTGTTCATCGTGATCCGTCGCGAGGTCACGGGGCCGATTGACCGCCTGCTGGGCGGTGTCCGCAAGATGGAGCGGGGATACTGGGACGACATGCCCGATCCAGGTGGCGCCTGGGAGATCCGTTGGCTGGGCTGGCGCTTCCGCGCGCTCGGCCAGGAACTGAGTCGTACTGTCGAGCACCTTGTCGCGGCGCAACGGCGCGCCTACACGGGCGATGGACAGCGGCAAGCAGATTCCCCCCTCACGATGGGGCCGCCGCCTGCGACCGCCCCTTCACTGATCCACCAGGACGCCGGCGAAGCCGTGCGTCGGCTTCAGGTGTGTCTCGAGCGCCTGATGCGCGCCGATCCAGGGGATACCGCAACGCGTTCGTTGGCGCAGATCGTCTGGGACCATGGCACGACCGAGGCCGAGAGGATCGGGCAGCCCGAGCTGCGCATCAAGCTCGAAGACGCCGCCCTGCGTGTGCTCGACCCGGACGGGTTCCACGACATCTCGACGCGCATCGAGGCAGAGCGTCCGAGGCTTGAAGCGTCGGCCCGGGCACGCGGAGCACAGATCCGCCGTGCCCTGGCTGCCCGGGGCGTGCCGAACGTCGAGGTCTGCCACCGGGTCAAACACGCGGCGGGCCAATGGAAGAAGATGCGCCACAAGAGCCTGGCGTTCGAGCAGGTCCACGACCTCGTCGCGCTGCGCATCGTCGTGCCCACGGAGGCGGACTGCTACCACGCGCTCGGCGTGGTTCACGATCTCTATGTGCCGGTCGTCGGCCGCTTCAAGGACTACATCGTCCTGCCCAAGCCCAACGGCTACCGCGGGTTGCATACCAGCGTGCGGGACGCAGACGACCTGATCTTCGAAGTGCAGATCCGTTCGGTCTCGATGCACCGGCACGCCGAGCACGGCGAGGCCGCGCACGCGGACTACAAGGACGCAACCTGGATCCCCGTGAATGGGGGGCGCATGGCCTCGTGGAAGCGTCTCCTCGGGGCCGTGTGGCAACCACCCGAACGCGGCCAACGTGAGTGACGTCGACAGGGCTCGCCTGTCGACGCCTGCTAGCGCAGCAACTGTTCTGACGCGGGCCCCGGCGCCTGCGTCACGGCGACCCCGGTGCACACACGGCCGCGTGATGCCCTGAGTTGCCGCCGGGTTCGCCGACCCGCAACCGAAAGCGGGCACGCGGATCGGTCAGCAAGGCGTCCGCAAGCGGCCTCAACAGTGCCGTGGTCTGTGACAGAGCTGCTTGCTGTACCCTGGGCCCGCCTGCGGTCAGGGGCCATCCGAGTTCCGGCAGATCCGGCTCGATGACGACGATCACCGCACCGCAGCCACACGGGCAGTGGCGCAGGGTCAGAGGTTCGTCGGAGAGATACCAAGGGCGCCGATGAAAGATCACCCGTGCCGAGATCTCGGCGAACGCCCAGCGGCTGCCCAGAATCGTCTCGATGCTGTCCGGCCGGTCATGGCGCCGCGCCACGTGGTGGACGATGAGCGCATCGAGCCCGTGCTTGCAACAGATCGCGTCCATCGGGGCCAGGTCAACCAGCGCACCATCGCAATGGAGATCGCCGTCGATCTGCACTGGCCTGTAAAGGCCCGGTATGGCTGCGCTGGCCATCATGCGGGGCGCGAGTTCCCCGGCCGAAAACACCACCTTGCGAGCTTGCCCAAGGCCCATGGCGACAGCGTAAAACGGGTAGCGGCACTGCTCGAAGGTCGGCACCGCGAGGACGCGGCGGCAAAACGAAATGGCCGCGCTGGTGCCCGAGAGACCCGTGTAGCCACGCCCGCGACGCGCGGCCAGTTGCCAGAGAATTCGTGGCATCGAGTCGGGCGTCCAGAAATCCCGCTGTGAAACTGCCGCGATGGCCTGCACCCAATCGGCCAGGCGGGTGCCGCTCGCGGCAACGCCACCCACAACCGCTCCGGCGCTGCAACCTGCGCTCGCGCAGATCGAAATGCCGAGCTGCTCGAGCGCCAACAGGAACCCGGTGTGGGCATAGACGCCGCGTCCTCCACCGGAGCTCAGCACCACGCCGATGCGGGACGGTTCAGCCATGGCGCGTCATCCGGCAAGTCACCGTCAACGACGGGTGCACGGTGATGTCGCTCCGCTCGCGCGGGCGAACGTGCCTCAGCCCGCGGTACTCATTTCGGATAGTTTGCAAAGACGCTCGACTGCCCGGAAGCGTCGACCAGCAGCACTTGATACGGATCCTTCCGCCCAGGCACGTCCATGCCCGGTGCGGACTGCGGCATGCCGGGAGCGGCCAAGCCAAGCGCCTTGGGCCTCTTGGCCAGCAGCCGCTTCACCTCGGCGGCCGGCACATGGCCCTCGAGCAGGTAGCCATCGACAGTGGCCGTGTGGCAGCTGCCGTAACGATCCGGCATGCCCAGACGCTTGCGCTCGACGCCGGCATCATTGACCTCGATCACCTTCACGGTGAAGCCGGTGGATCGCATGTGAGTGACCCAAGCACCGCAACATCCGCAGGTGGGGCTCTTGAAGACTTGTACTTCGGGCAACGGTGATGCACTCAGAGCAGGTAGCGCCACCCAGCTGACGAGTGCTCCGGCGCTGTTCAGGAAATGACGACGATTCATGATGGGGTCCTTGTGATCTGTGCCAGAGCGCCTGTTGAGGGCGCCGCCGGCGAAAGTTGCCGGGCGCTGTGCCCCGGCTGGTCGTGCCGCGATCAGGGTTTCGCCTGTGCCGCCATTTGCCGGTGGTCAGCGGCCATGGCTTCATACTTCGACGCGATCTCGTCGTAGCTGCTGGCAATCGAATTGCAGTGCGCGGACCAACTGCCACCGCCCCGGCCACCGCCCGGCCACGATGCATAGCCCTTGCCCATCTTGCGATGCTCCTCGGCCTTCGCCCGCGCCGCAGCCACTTCCTTGCCGTAGTACACGACCAGCGCTTCGTGGTCGGCTGGCGTGCGCGCAGCTTCTATCTGGCGTTGGATGGAGGCGCTTGGTGAGGTGACGAGGTCTGCACACCCTGCGAGCGCGACGCCGGCAAGGAGCAGCGTTGCGGCAAGACGCCTTGACGATCTGGGATTTGCCTTCATTGAAACTCTCCTGAACACGTGAAAGGGCACGGCCGCCGTCATGAGGCCTCGGCCGCGGGCTGCGCAACATCCGCATGGTGCGCGGACGCATTGCTGGAGTCACGCTTCAACTGCCACTGTTTGACCAGGGCATAGAGCGCGGGAATGACGCCGAGCGTCAGCACCGTCGACGAGATCATCCCGCCGACCATCGGTGCCGCAATTCGGCTCATGACTTCAGAGCCGGTGCCGCTGCCCCACATGATGGGCAGCAGGCCGGCCATGATGGCCACCACCGTCATCATCTTGGGTCGCACACGTTCGACGGCACCTTCCATGACCGCGCCGTAGAGGTCGGCCGGCCCGGGCCGGCGACCTTCAAGGCGGCAGCGCTCCTGGGCTTCCTCCCAGGCTTGGTCGAGGTAGATCAGCATCACCACGCCGGTCTCTGCGGCAACGCCGGCCAGCGCGATGAAGCCGACGGCCACTGCCACCGACAGGTTGTAGTCGAGCCACCACATCAGCCACACACCACCCACCAGCGCAAACGGCACCGACAGCATCACGATGAAGGTCTCTGGGAGCCGGCGGAAATTCAGATAGAGCAGCAGGAAGATCAGCAGCAAGGTCACCGGGACGACGATCTTCATCTTCTCGATGGCACGTTCCATGGCCTCGAACTGGCCGCTCCAGGTGATGTAGTAGCCGGCCGGGAACTTCACCTGCGCGGCCACCGCCTTGCGCGCGTCGGCCACGTAGGAGCCGATGTCGCGGCCACGGATGTCGACGAAGATGTAGGCCGACAGCAGCGCGTTCTCGGTGCGGATACCCGGCGCGCCGCGCGCGACGACCACCTTGGCCACCTGGCCCAGCGGCACCATCGCGCCGCCCATGATGGGCACCAGCACCTCGCGCTCGATCAGCTCGGGGTTGCTGCGCAACTCGCGCGGGTAGCGCACAGTGACGCCGAAGCGCTCACGGCCCTCCACGGTGGTGGTGACCATCTCGCCGCCCAGAGCCGTGCCGATGACGTCCAGCAGTTCGCCCACCGAAAGACCGTAGCGCGCCAGTGCCGCGCGGTCGGGCTCGATGTTGAGGTAGCTGGCACCCGTGAGCCGTTCAGCGAAGGCGGATGTCGTTCCCGGCACGGTCTTGACCACGGCCTCGATCTCGCGGGCCAGCTTCTCCATCTCGCCCAGGTCCTTGCCGAAGACCTTGATGCCGATCGGCGTGCGGATGCCGGTGGA
>PNKD01000121.1 GCA_013822265.1 Leptothrix sp. (in: b-proteobacteria) | reverse complement strand
GGCCGTGTACTGGAAGAACAGGGTGAGGATCACCACCAGTGCAGCGGCGATGACGGCGGCATAGAGGTCTTCCTTGTTGACCAGCAGGCCGCCTTGGAAGACGTTTTCCAGCAGGAACATCGGATCCTTGGGCAGTCCGATGTCGATCTTGTAGATGTCGCTGCCGAACAGCGTCTGGCCCGAGCCGTCCATGAAGTAGGCGATGCCCAGGGTGGCCATCAGCAGCGTGATGCCCTCCTGGTTGACGAGCTTGCTCAGCACCAGGCGCTCGATCATCCAGGCCGCAGCGACCATCATCACCATGGCGGCGCTGAAGGCCAGCACGTTGGCCAGCAGCTTGTTGTCGAAGCCCAGCCACTGCGGGAACCACTCGGCAAAACGGGCCATCGCCAGCGCGGCCGACAGCACCATCGCGCCCTGCGCGAAGTTGAACACGCCGCTGGCCTTGTAGATGAGCACGAAGCCCAGCGCCACCAGCGAATACAGCATGCCCGTCATCAGGCCGCCGAAGAGGGTTTCGAGGAAAGGTCCCATGGTCTGCCCTGTTCAGTGGCCGGTGCCGAGATAGGCGCTGATGACGTCGGGGTTGGCGCGCACCTCGTCGGGCGTGCCGTCGCCTATCTTCTTGCCGTAGTCCAGCACCACGACGCGGTCGCTGATGTCCATCACCACGCTCATGTCGTGCTCGATCAGCACCACCGTCGTGCCGTATTCGTCGTTGACGTCGAGGATGAAGCGGCTCATGTCCTGCTTTTCCTCGACGTTCATGCCGGCCATGGGTTCGTCCAGCAGCAGCACCTGCGGCTCCATCGCCAGTGCGCGGCCGAGGTCCACGCGCTTTTGCAGGCCGTAGGGCAGGCGGCCCACCGGGGTCTTGCGGTGGGCCTGGATCTCGAGGAAATCGATGATCTTCTCGACGAACTCGCGGTGTTCGCACTCCTCCCGCTCGGCCGCGCCCCAGCGGATGGCCTGCTGGAAGAGGTTGGTCTTCATGCGCAGGTTGCGCCCGCTCATGATGTTGTCGATGACGCTCATGCCCTTGAACAGCGCCAGGCTCTGGAAGGTGCGCGCCATGCCCATCTCGGCCACCTGGCGGCTGTTCATGCCCTTGAAGGTCTGGCCGCGGAAGGTGATGCTGCCTTCCTGCGGCGTGTACACGCCGTTGATGCAGTTGAGCATGCTGCTCTTGCCCGCGCCGTTGGGGCCGATGATGGCGCGCACCTCGTGCTCGCGCACGTCGAAGCTGATGTCGGTGAGCGCCTTCACGCCGCCGAAGCGAAGGCTGATGTTGTTGACGTCGAGGATGACGTCGCCGATGTCGCGCGTGTTCATTTCAGTGCCCGCCCGACCGCCCGAAGGGCACTGAGCGGCCCCATGGGGGGGCAGCGAACGAAGTGAGCTTGGGGGTCGGACATCAGGCGGCCTTCTTCATCGCGGGGAAGGTCTTGGCGTCGACGATGGGCAGCGTGGCGCTGACGCTGCCGCTGCGGCCGTCCTCGAACTTCACCGCGGTCTCGATGAACTGCTCGCTCTTGCCGCCGTACAGCGCATCGACCAGCACCTGGTACTTCTCGCCGATGTAGCCGCGGCGCACCTTGCGCGTGCGCGTGAGCTCGCCGTCGTCGGCGTCGAGTTCCTTGTGCAGCACGAGGAAGCGGCTGATCTGGCTGCCGGCGAGCATGGCGTCGGCAGCCAGGTCGGCGTTGACCTTCTCGACGCAGTCCTGCACCAGCGCCAGCACCTCCTTCTTGGCCGCCAGGTCGGTGTAGCCGGCATAGGGCAGGTTGCGGCGCTCGGCCCAGTTGCCCACGGCCTCGAAGTCGATGTTGACGAAGGCGCAGACCTTCTCGCGCTTGTCGCCGAAGGCCACCGCCTCCTTGATGAAGGGAAAGAACTTGAGCTTGTTCTCGACGTACTTGGGCGCGAACATCGCGCCGTCGCTGCTGCCGCCCATCAGGCGGCCGACATCCTTGGCGCGGTCGATGATCTTCAGGTGGCCGGTGGCATCCAGGAAGCCGGCGTCGCCGGTGTGGTACCAGCCGTCGGCGGTCAACACCTCGGCGGTCGCCTTGGGGTTCTTGTAGTACTCCTTGAGCAGCCCCGGGCTCTTGACCAGGATCTCGCCGCTGGGCGTGACCTGGATCTGCACACCCTCGATGGGCACGCCCACCGTGTCGGCCTTGACCTCGTGGTCGGGCTGCAGGCAGACGAACACCGCGGTCTCGGTGCTGCCGTAGAGCTGCTTGAGGTTGATGCCGATGGAGCGGTAGAAGATGAAGAGGTCGGGCCCGATGGCCTCGCCCGCGGTGTAGGCCACGCGCACGCGCGAGAAACCCAGCGTGTTGCGCAGCGGGCCGTAGACCAAGGCGTTGCCCAGTGCGTAGGCCAGCCGGTCGGCCAGGCCCACGGTCTTGCCGTCCATCAGCGCCGGCCCCACGCGCCGCGCCACGTCCATGAAGTGGTGGAAGAGCTTGCGCTTGAGGCTGCCCGCGTCCTCCATGCGGATCATCACGCTGGTCAGCAGGCCCTCGAAGATGCGCGGCGGCGCGAAGTAGTAGGTGGGGCCGATCTCCTTGAGGTCGATCGTCACCGTGGCCGCGCTCTCGGGGCAGTTCACCACGTAGCCGCAGGCCAGCCACTGCGCATAGCTGAAGATGTTCTGGCCGATCCAGGCCAGCGGCATGTAGGCCAGCACCTCTTCCTGCGCCGTGAGCTTGTCGAAGCGCTGGCCGGCGCTGGCGCGGTCCAGCAGCGTGGCATGCGTGTGCACCACGCCCTTCGGGTTGCCGGTGGTGCCGCTGGTGAAGAACATCGCCGCCACGTCGTCGGGCTGGTTGCGGGCCACTTCGTCGTCGAACAGGCGCGCGTTGGCGGCGTCGTGCGCCTGGCCGGTGGCCACCAGCGCGTCGATCGAGTCGAGCCCGTCTTCGGCGTAGTTGCGCAGGCCGCGCGGGTCGTCGAACCAGATGCGCTTCAAGGTGGGGCACTGCGCGCGCAACTCGAGCATCTTGTCGACCTGCTCCTGGTCTTCGACGATGGCGTAGCCGACCTCGGCGTTGTTGATCGGGAACGTGTACTCGGTGACCGCGGCGTCCTGGTACAGCGGCACGGGCACCGCGCCCAGTGCCTGCGCGGCCAGCAGGGTGGCGTACAGGCGCGGCCGGTTTTCGCCCACCACCACGAGGTGGTCGCCGCGGCCCACGCCGGCATGCGCCAGCCCGCAGGCCAGACGCCGCACCAGCAGCGCCAGTTCGGCCCAGGTGGTGGTCTGCCAGATGCCGTAGACCTTCTCGCGCAAGGCGGGGGCGTCCGGGCGCTGCGCCGCGTGGTCCAGCATCAGGCGGGGAAAGGTCTTCGGCACGGACTTGTCTCCTTGTGCTGTGCTGCGCATTCTGGGCGCGACTTTGACGCCGGGTTGTCATTGCGACGACAATCTTCGGGTTCGCCCTGTCAGGCCTTTCCCGGCCCCGGGGCGGCGTTGCCCACCATGTCGCACCCCGGCTTTCCATCGACGTCGCGAGCGCCGGCAGTGCAGCCCTCGCGTTCGCGCGCGGCGCGGCCCGACGACCTGCAACACATCCCCTGGCTGGTGGCGCTGGACGCCGAAGAACGGGCGCGGGCGTTGGCCGATCTGCGCGTGGTGCAGGTCGATGCCGGCGAGCTGGTCTGTCGTGTGGGCCGGCCCGTCACCTACTGGTTCGGGCTCGTCGACGGCCTGCTGAAGATGAGCAACGACAGCGCATCGCGGCACGGCACGGGCATTCCCATCACCTTCACCGGCCTGTCGCCCGGCGGCTGGTTCGGCGAGGGCACGGTGCTGAAGGGCGAGGTCTACCGCTACAACATCCAGGCCCTGCGCAAGAGCGTGGTGGCGGGCATTCCGGCGCCGACCTTCCACTGGCTGCTGGGCCGCAGCATCGGCTTCAACCGTTTCGTGATGAACCAGTTGAACGAGCGGCTGGGCCAGTTCATCGCCGCCCGCGAGATCGATCGCCTGAGCCAACCCGACGCCCGCGTGGCGCGCAGCCTGGCGGCGCTTTTCCACCCCGTGCTCTACCCCGGCGTGGGCGAGGTGCTGCGCATCACGCAGCAGGAACTGGGCTACCTCGTGGGCCTGTCGCGCCAGCGCGTGAACGAGGCCTTGGCGGCACTGCAGTCGGCCGGCGTCATCCGCATCGAGTACGGCGGCGTGCGTGTGCTCGACCTGGAACGCCTGCGGTCCTACCAGCCCGCGTGGGCCGCGGGCCGGACGGCCGGGCTGGTCAGCCCTCAGGAGTGAAATCGCGTGAGGGCCTTCGCCAGCCGTTCAAGCCCTTGCGGGCTTGAACGTGCAGCCTCAGTCTCGCGGCGTGAAGTCGCCGCTCGCCCTTCGGCAGCCACTCGGGTCCTTCCGGACCCTCATGCGCAGCCTCAGTCCTTCGGCGCCTCGCGGCGCTTCTGCCAGGCCAGCAGCTCGCCGACGAAGCCGCGGCGGAAGCCGACCACGCACAGCACGAAGATCGCGCCGATGATCACCGTGACCCACGAGCCCACGCGGTCGGCGAGGAAGTTCTGCAGACCGATGATGGTGAAGGCGCCGATCACCGGCCCGGCAAAGGTGCCCATGCCGCCCAGCAGCGTCATCAGCACCACCTCGCCCGAGAGCGACCAGTGTGCGTCCGACAGCGTGGCGAAACCCAGCACGATGGTCTTCATCGAGCCGGCCAGCCCGGCCAGCGTGGTCGAGATGACGAAGGCCATCAGCTTGAAGCGGTTGACGTCGTAGCCCAGCGAGATGGCGCGCGGCTCGTTCTCGCGGATGGCCTTGAGCACCTGACCGAAGGGCGAGTGCACGATGCGCACGATGAACAGGAACACCGCGACGAAGACCGCCAGCACCACGTAGTACATCAGCAGCGGCTCGCGCAGCGGGAAGGTGCCCAGCAGCTCGCCGCGCGGCACGCCCTGCAGGCCGTCTTCGCCGCCGGTGAAGGGCGCCTGCAGCCAGACGAAATAGACCATCTGCGCCATCGCCAGCGTGATCATCGCGAAGTAGATGCCCTCGCGGCGGATCGCGATCAGGCCCACCAGCAGCCCCAGCACGCCGGCGCAGGCGGTGCCGGCGAGCACACCCAGTTCGGGCGGCAGGCCGGCGCTGCGCACCAGCCAGCCGGTGGCATAGGCCGCCGCGCCCAGGAAGGCGGCGTGTCCGAACGACAGCAGGCCCGTGTAGCCCAGCAGCAGGTTGAAGGCGCAGGCGAAGATCGCGAAGCACAGCGCCTTCATCATGAACACCGGGTACAGGCCGATGAAGGGCGCGGCGATCAGCAGGGCCAGGCCGACGAGCCAGACCACACGGCCGCGGCGGTCGATGGCGGACAGCGCGCTGGTGCTCATCACTTCTCCTTGCCGAACAGCCCGGCGGGCCGCACCATGAGCACGATGGCCATGATGACGAAGACGACAATGTTCGAGGCCTCGGGGTAGAAGACCTTGGTCAGCCCCTCGACCAGCCCGAGCGCCAGCCCGGTGACGATGGAGCCCAGGATCGAGCCCATGCCGCCGATCACGACGACGGCGAAGACGATGATGATGAGCTGGCTGCCCATCAGCGGCGTGACCTGGATCACCGGTGCGGCCAGCACGCCCGCCAGCCCGGCCAGGCCGGCGCCGGCACCGTAGGTCAGCATCACCATCACCGGCACGTTGATGCCGAAGGCCTGCACCAGCGCCGGGTTCTCGGTGCCGGCGCGCAGGTAGGCGCCCAGCCGCGTGCGTTCGATCAGGAACCAGGTGCCCAGGCAGACGAACAGCGAGGCAAAGATGATCCAGCCCCGGTAGTTGGGCAGGATCATGAAGCCCAGGTTGGTGGCGCCGCGCAGCAGTTCGGGCACTGGGTATTGCTGGCCCGAGACGCCGAACTGCTCGCGCAGAACGCCCTCGGCGATGAGCGCCAGACCGAAGGTCAGCAGCAGCCCGTAGATGGGGTCGATCTTGTACAGGCGCTTGAGCAGCGTGCGCTCGATGAGCACGCCGATGGCGCCGACGACCAGCGGCGCCACGACCAGCGAGGCCCAGTAGTTCAGGCCGAAGCTGTTCATGCCTATCCATGCGGCATAGGCGCCCAGCATGTACAGCGCGCCGTGCGCGAAGTTGACGATGCCCAGCAGCCCGAAGATGACGGCCAACCCCAGGCTCAGCATGGCGTAGAAAGACCCGTTCACCAGGCCCAGCAGCAGCTGGCCGGCGAAGGCCTGTATCGGAATGCCGAAGATGTCCATGGGGCAGGGCGTGCGTAGCAGGCGAAGTGGGCGGAACAGCGGCGCGGCGGCTGGCCACGCGGCCCCGTGCGGGGCCGCGCGACGGGCCTCAGCGCATCACTTCCAGAGTGCGCACTTCGATTCGGCCTTGGTGGTGAAGGCGTCTTCGCCCTTGATGACCTGGGCGACCTTGTAGTAGTCCCAGGGCTCGGTGGACTCGGCCGGCGTCTTCACCTGCATCAGGTACATGTCGTGCACCATGCGGCCGTCGGCGCGCACGTAGCCGCCCTTGGCGTAGATGTCGTTGGTCTTGGCCTTCTTCATCTGCGCCATCACCTTGGTGCCGTCGTCGCTGCCGATCGTCTTCACGGCCGCGAGGTAGAAGTTGGCGGCCGAGTAGTCGGCGGCGTGGATCGACGTCGGCATGCGCTTGATCTTCTCGAAGAACTTGCGGCTCCAGGCGCGCGTCTCGGCGTCGCGGTTCCAGTACCAGCTGTCGGTCAGGTACATGCCCTGCGTGGCCTGCAGGCCCAGCGAGTGGATGTCGGTGATGAACAGCAGCAGGCCGGCCAGCTTCATGTTCTTGGTGATGCCGAACTCGTTGGCGGCCTTGATGGTGTTGATGGTGTCGCCGCCGGCGTTGGCCATGCCCAGGATCTGCGCCTTGCTGCTCTGCGCCTGCAGCAGGAAGGACGAGAAGTCGTTGGCCGACAGCGGGTGCTTGACCGCGCCGACGATGGTGCCGCCCGCGGCCTTGACCACGGTGGCCGTGTCGGCCTCGAGCTGGTGGCCGAAGGCGTAGTCGGCGGTCAGGAAGAACCAGGTCTTGCCGCCGCCCTTGACGACGGCGTTGCCCGTGCCCTTGGACAGCGCCACCGTGTCGTAGGCGTAGTGCACGGTGTAGGGCGAGCACTGTGCGTTGGTCAGCGCCGAGGTGGCCGCGCCGACGGCGATGAAGGGCTTCTGCTTCTGCTCGGCCACCTTGGCCATTGCCAGGTTGGTGCCCGAGTTGGTGCCGCCGATCAGCATGTCCAGGCCCTGGGTGTCGAACCACTCGCGCGCCTTGGTGGCGGCGATGTCGGCCTTGTTCTGGTGGTCGGCCACCAGCAACTCGACCTTCTTGCCGTTGATCATGCCGCCGTGCTCGGCGATGGCGATGCGGATGGCTTCGGCGCCGGCGGGGCCGTCGAGGTCGGCGTACAGGCCCGACATGTCGGTGATCAGGCCGATGCGGATGACGTCGCCGGAGATCTGGGCCTGGGCGCCGCCGAAGGCGGTCAAGGCGGTCAGGCCGCAGGCGGCGGCGATGGTCCTGAGTTTCATGGAGGGTCTCCTGTTGGGGGGTGGCGTTGGGGCGTCTTCAGACGCCGAGGTACTCGTGCAGCCGCGCCATGCGCGACGGCAGCTCGTCCCGGGTGAACTGCTGGATGACCTGGCCATGTTCCATGACCAGGAAGCGGTCGGCAAGCTGGGCCGCGAAGACGAAGTTCTGCTCGACCATGACGATGGTGAAACCCTGCTTGCGCAGGCTGACCACCATCTCGGCCAGCTTGTGCACGATCACCGGCGCCAGGCCCTCGGACATCTCGTCGAGCAGCAGCAGCCGCGCACCGGTGCGCAGGATGCGCGCCACCGCCAGCATCTGCTGCTCGCCGCCCGACAGCCGCGTGCCCTGGCTGCCGGCGCGCTCGCGCAGGTTGGGGAACATCTCGTAGATCTGCGCCACGCTCATGCCGCCCGGGGCCAGCGTGGGCGGCAGCATCAGGTTCTCTTCGGCCGACAGGCTGGAGAAGATGCCGCGCTCTTCGGGGCAATAGCCGATGCCCAGCCGCGCGATGCGGTGGGTGGCCATCGCGATGGTCTCGTTGCCGCGGATCCTGATCGAGCCCTTGCGGCTGCCGATCAAACCCATGATGGCGCGCAGCGTGCTGGTGCGGCCGGCGCCGTTGCGGCCCAGCAGCGTCACGACCTCGCCCTCGTCGACGTGAAAGTCGACGCCGTGCAGCACGTGCGACTCGCCGTACCAGCCGTGCAGGTTCTTGATCTCGAGGAAGGGCGCGGCCATCAGTGCGCCCCTTTCAGCTCGGTGGCCGCGCGGCCCATGTAGGCCTCGATCACCGCCGGGTTCTTAGACACCTGCTCGTAGGGCCCCTCGGCCAGCGTGGCGCCGGCCTGCAGCACGGTGATGGTGTCGGCCAGGCTGGCCACCACGCTCATGTTGTGTTCGACCATCAGCACGGTGCGGCTGGCCGCCACCTTCTTGATGAGCTGGCGGATGCGGTCGACGTCTTCGGTGCCCATGCCCTGCGTGGGCTCGTCCAGCAGCATCAACTTGGGCTCCATCGCCAGCGTGGTGGCAAGTTCGAGCGCACGCTTGCGGCCGTAGCTCAGCTCGACCGCCTGCAGCGCGGCGTAGCTGTCGAGGTCGACCGAGTGCAGCAGTTCGAGCGCGCGGGCATCGAGCTGGCGCAGGCTGCTCTCGGGCTTCCAGAAGTGGAACGAGGTGCCGAGCCGGCGCTGCAGCGCGACGCGCACGTTCTCCAGCACCGACAGGTGCGGGAACACCGAGGAGATCTGGAACGAGCGTATGACGCCGCGCCGCGCGATGTGCGCCGGCGTCTCGGCGGTGATGTCGTGGCCCTCGAACAGGATCTGCCCCGAGGTCGGCGTGAGGAACTTGGTCAGCAGGTTGAAGCAGGTGGTCTTTCCGGCCCCGTTCGGCCCGATCAGCGCATGGATGCTGCCGCGCCTGACCTTGAGCGCCACCTTGTCGACCGCGACGAAGCCCTTGAACTCCTTGGTCAGGGCGCGGGTCTCGAGAATGATGTCGTCGCTCATGCAGTGCGCGCGGGGTGAGCAGCCACCCGAATCGTTGAACCCAGGAGTCTAGGGGCCTCGCGCGCAGCCGCCGGCGGCACGCACCTGCAGGCTTACCCCATCTAGCGCAAACCCTTGTTAGGTGCTTGCTTCGGCGAAGCGCGTGCCGCGGGCTGCGACCGGCGGCGCTGCGCGTCGGCCTACACTGCCCCCGGGGCCGAGCCCGACGCCGGGCCACCGCGAACGTCCCAGGGGCCGCCATGCAAGACGATCCACGTGAACGCGCCGAGCAACGCACGCTGCTGATGCCGCGCCGCGACCAGGGCAGCGAACTGCGGCCCGGCCACGCCCTGCAGGAGTTCGTCGTCGAGAAGCTGCTCGGCGTGGGCGGCTACAGCTGCGTCTACCGCGCCCGCGACACTCGGCTCGACCGCAACGTCGCCATCAAGGAGTACCGGCCCGCCACGCTGGCCGCGCGGGCACCCGACGGCCGCGTGGGCCCGCGGCTGCCGCGCTTCCAGGCCTTCTACGACAAGGGGCTGCAGGGCTTCCTGAACGAAGCGCGCCTGCTCGGTTCCTTCGACCACCCGTCGCTGGTCAAGGTCTACCGCTTCTGGGCCGAGAACGGCACCGCCTACATGGTGATGCCGCACTACGAAGGCATCACGCTGAAGAGGTGGCTGCAGGACCTGGGTGCGCCGCCGTCCGAGCGCTGGTTGCGCGACCTGGCCGACCCGCTGATGGCGGCGCTGGGCGCGCCTCAGGTGCCCGCGCGTCGGGCCACGTTCGAGTAGACGTCGAGCAGCTGAATGCGTGTCGCGCGCAGGCGCTCGGAGACGACGCCCAGCAAACGCAGCATGAAGGCCACGCCGAACTCGGGGTCGGCCTTGAAGCCGGCCAGCAGGTCAGCGCCCTCGAAGGCCAGCGCCGTCACGGGGGTCAGCGCGCGGGCCTGGAAGTGCTTGCCGGCATGCGGCAGCAGGGCCGACCAGTCGAGCTCGTCGCCGGCATAGAGCGTCTGCACGCGCAACACTTGATCGGGCGCCTCGATCTCCAGCGCCACCATGCCTTCGCCAAGCAGGTAGAAGACCGAGTACTCGTCGCCTTCGTGGAAGATCACCTGGCCTTCGGCGAACCGGGATTGCCGCGCCAGCGCCGCCAGCCGCTGCACGTACGCAGGCTGGAACTCGGCCACGAACGGGTGCTGCTGTAGCACCTGCAACAGGTCTTGCGTCACGGCATGTCTCCTCGATGGCGTTCAGGCGCCGAATGCTTCGGCACGTTGCGCCCGGCGGATTTCGGACGCTGCCGAATTCTGCGCTGCCCCGCATCACCGCAAGCTTGACGTCCCTCAAGGCGCCGCCAGCAGGCGTCGTGCTGCCGCCGCGTTCAGGCCCGCGCCGTACACCGCCCGCAAGCCCGGCGCCTCCGTCTGCACTTGATCTTCCGCAAGCCGGCGCGCAAGGCCGGCCCCTATCCTGCGTCCACTTCAACAAGCCCAGCCTCGCCGGTGATGCAGGACCGGGATCAAAGACAAGCATGCCGCTCAAGAGCGCCCGACAAGTGTCACTCGAACCTGGACCGGGAGGGCGCGATGTCTGGCGCGTCGACACCCGCTTCGCGCTGAGGATGGACTCGTGAACCCTTATGTCGTCTTCCTGCTGTACCTCACGGCCATACTGGGCTTCGTCGCGCTCACGCTGCTGCTGAACAAGGTCGTCGGGCCCAAGCCGGTGCCGTCGGCGACCAAGCTCGAGCCCTTCGAGTGCGGCGCCACACCGGTCAGCACGCTCAACGTCAAGGCCGTGCCCATCAAGTACTACGCGGTGGCCATCGTCTTCGTGCTCTTCGACCTCGAGACGATCTTCCTCTTCATCTGGGCGCTGGGCGCGCAGCCGCTCACCGGTGTGATGCTGCTGACCTTCTTCTTCTTCATGTTCCTGCTGGTGCTGATCGTGCTGTACGTCTACAAGGCGCGGCTGATCGAGATGGTCACCGAGTGAATATGAAGCCCCCAAGCTCACTTCGTTCGCGGCCCCCCGAGGGGGCGCTCAGCGCCTTCGGAACGGCCGGGCGCCGCTGACATGTACCCACGCACCATCCCCATCGTGCCCGCCGGCCACACCAAGGACGGCGCCTTCGAGATCATCACCACGCGCAAGGACGAGCTCATCGGCTGGGCGCGCAAGTTCTCGATCTTTCCCTACCCCTTCGTCACGGCCTGCTGCGCGATGGAGTTCATGGCCGTCAGCGCCACGCCCTACGACACCGACCGCTTCGGCGCCGCGCTGCCGCGTTTCTCGCCCCGCCAGGCCGACCTGCTGATGGTGGTGGGCACCGTCACGCACAAGCAGGCGCCCATCCTGCTGCGCGTGTGGGAACAGATGTGCGAGCCCAAGTGGGCGATGGCCTTCGGCGTCTGCGCCACCAGCGGCGGCTTCTACCAGAACTACGCCGCGGTGCCGGGCATCGACCGCCTGGTGCCGGTCGACGTCTACATCCCCGGCTGCCCGCCGCGGCCCGAGATGGTGATCGACGGCATCATGCAGCTGCAGGACAAGATCGCGCGTTCTCAGCACCTCATCGTGAACGACAGGTTCTGAGCATGAGCGCCCCCCTCTTCGATCGCCTGGCCGCCGAACTCGTGCCCGCCGCGGGCCCGGCCGCCGTCTCGCACGGCGTGCTGGTGCTGCAGCTGGCGCGGGCCGAACTGCTGCCCACGGCGCAGCGCCTGAAGACCGAGTTCGGCTTCGACATCTTCCTCGACGTCACGGCCATCGACTGGCTGGGCCGCGAGGGCGGTGCACCGCGTTTCGAGGTCGTGCACCACTTCTACAGCACGGCGCACAAGCTGCGCGTGCGCCTGAAGACGCGCGTGCCCGAGGCCGAGCCCGTGGTCGACAGCCTGGTCGCCTTCTACGGCTCGGCCGCCTTCATGGAGCGCGAGTGCCACGACATGTACGGCATCCGCTTCCGCGGCAACGCCGACCTGCGCCCCATCCTGCTCTACGAAGGCTTCAAGGGCCATCCGCTGCGCAAGGACTACCCCAAGCAGCAGGAGCAACCGCTCGTGCCCTACCGCAACTGAAAGCCGGCTGACGTGGACGCACCCTTCCGCCCCCCGGGCGAGTTCATCGCGAACCCCGTGCGCTCGATCTTCGAGGGCACGCAGCGCGAAGACTCGGTCATCGTCAACATCGGCCCCAGCCACCCGGCCACGCACGGCACGGTGCAGATCATTGCCGAGCTCGACGGCGAGCGCGTGCTGCGCACCGACGTGCACTGCGGCTACCTGCACCGCGGCTTCGAGAAGGAGTGCGAGGACCACACCTGGCACAACCTGATCCCCTACGTCGACCGCCTGAACTACGTCTCGGCGCTGGTCAACGACTTCGCCTACTGCGACGCCGTCGAGACGCTGATGGGCGTGAAGATCACGCGCCGCTGCACCGTGCTGCGCACGCTGCTGTCCGAGTACTCGCGGCTGGTCGACCACCTGACCTGCATCGCCGCGGGGCTGATGGAGCTGGGCGCGATGACCGCCTTCCTCTACCTGGTGATGATCCGCGACCACATGTACGAGCACCTGGCCGCGCTGACCGGCGCGCGGGTGACCTACAGCTACGGCCGCATCGGCGGCCTGGCGCGCGACCTGCCCGAAGGCTGGCTGACGCGGCTCGAAGCCATCTTCGTCGAGTACGAGGACTTCATCGCCCGCGTGCATACGCTGGTCGACCGCAACCGCATCTTCATCGACCGCATGCGCGATGTCGGCATCATCGGCACCGCCGACGCGCTGAGCTACGGCTACACCGGCGTCATCCTGCGCAGCACCGGCGTGGCCTGCGACCTGCGCAAGGACACGCCGTATCTCGCCTACGCCGAACTCGACTTCGACGTGCCGGTGGGCATCAAGGGCGACAACTACGACCGCTACTTCGTGCGCATGCGCGAGATGGACGAGTCGGT
>PNKD01000120.1 GCA_013822265.1 Leptothrix sp. (in: b-proteobacteria) | reverse complement strand
TTGACGATCCAGGACATCGCCGGCGAGACCATCGTGCTCGAGCCGGGCGAGGCCAACCATTCGGTGCTGCTGGTGCTGCGCGGCGGCCTGCGCATCTTCCTGGATCAGCCGGGCGACGGCGAGTTCATCGAGGTGGGCGTGGGCGACTGCGTCGGCGAGATGTCGGTGATCGACGACCACGCGGTGTCGGCCGACGTCGTCGCGGCCAAGGGCACGCGGCTGCTGGTGATCGACAGCGACACCTTCCTGAACCGGCTGATGGCGATCCCGCCCGTGTCGCGAAACCTCATCTCGGAGATGGCCGAGCGCCTGCGGCGAAGCGACCAGATGACGCTGAGGCGCATGCGCAAGCTCATGGAGATGGAGCAGGCGCAGCGCGAGCTGCAGTACGCGCGCACCATCCAGGAAAGCCTGCCGCCCAGGGAGCCGCTGTTCACGGGCGATGCCCGGCTCGATTGCACCGGGCGCATGCGCACGGCGCGTGAGGTGGGCGGCGATTTCCACGACATCTTCTTCCTCGATGCCCGCCACGTCTTCTTCGTGATGGCCGATGTTTGCGGCAAGGGCCTGCCCGCCGCCTTGTTCATGGTGCGCGCCGTCGCTGTGCTGCCCGCCCAGTCGGGCCGCCAGGGCCTGGGCGGCAGCTGCATCGAGAACCTCGTGGCGAGCCTCAACCACGACCTTTGCAACTACAACACCGCGCACCAGTTCCTGACCGCGCTCTGTGGCGTGCTCGACCTCGAGACGAACGTCGTGCGCTACGTGAACGCCGGCCACAACCCGCCGGCGATGGCCGGCGGCGCCGGCGCGTTCCGATACCTCGGTGAGCCGGTCAACCCGCTCGTCGGCATGATCCCGGGCCTGAGCTTCCGTGCCGGCGAGGTCGAACTCGGGCCCGGCGACACGCTCTTGCTCTACACGGACGGCGTCACCGAAGCCGAGAACAGCCGCGGCGGCATGCTGGGCGAAGAGCGCCTGCTGGCCTGCCCGGCTGCCGCGAAAGGCGCGCCGGCCGTGCAGCTGGCGGATGCGGTGTCCGAGGAGATCCGGCAGTTCGCGGCATCGGCCGAGCAGTCCGACGACATCACGGTACTGGCCATATGCCGCCCGCTCGGCTGACCGCGAAGCCCGGGCGGTGCGGCCCGAGCGACGGTGCCCACCGCGCGTTCAGCGGCGCAGCCGGTCCAGCACCGCCTGCGCCATGCGCTCCGCGGCGCCGCGGTGCCGGCCCGCGACATCGAGTGCCAGGGCGCTCATCGCCGCCCTGGCCGCCGTGTCGTGCGCCAGCGCCGCGCCACGCTGCACGGCGGCGTCGATGTCGGCCACACGCTCGGCCGCCCCAGCGGCCAGCGAAAGCTCGGCCGCGAGCGCAAAGTTGAAGGTGTGCGGGCCCATCAGCAGCGGGCAGCCGCAGGCCGCGGCCTCGATCAGGTTGTGGCCGCCCAACGGCGCGAAGCTGCCGCCGAGCAGCGCCACGTCGGCCAGCGCGAAATACAGCGCCATCTCGCCCAGGCTGTCGCCCAGCCAGACATCGGCTGCAGCGGCGTCGACCGGCGGCCGCTCGCCGAAGCTGCTGCGGCGTTGCAGGCTGAAGCCGGCGGCGGCCACCATCGCGGCCACCTCGTCGAAGCGCTGCGGATGGCGCGGCACCAGCAGCAGCAGCGGGCGCGGCGCGGGCAGCGCCGACCAGGCCTGCAGCAGCGGCGCCTCTTCGCCTTCGCGCGTGCTGGCGGCCAGCACGACCGGGCGCACCAGCGCACCGCGCCACTCGCGGCCGCGCGCCAGCAGTTGCGGGTCGGGCGCGAGGTCGAACTTCAGGTTGCCCATCACCGCCACGCCGCGCGCGCCGGCTTCGCGCAGGCGCGCGGCGTCGGCCTCGGTCTGCGCCAGCACGCATGCAAGACCTGTCAGCGCCGGGTGCAGCAGCGCACGCAGGCGCAGGCCTTTGGCGGCACTGCGTGCCGACAGCCGGGCATTGGCCAACACCATGGGCACGCCGGCAGCCTCGGCCTCGGCCAGCAGCGCGGGCCAGATCTCGGTCTCCATCAGCACGCCCACGACGGGCCGATGGGCCCGCAGGAAACGGCGCACCGCGCCGGGGGTGTCGTAGGGCAGCCAGACCTGGGCATCCCCCTCGCGCAGCAGCCGGGCGCCGGCCTCGCGCCCGGTGGCCGTGCCGTGCGTGAGCAGCAGTCGCAGGCCGGGGCGCCGGGCGCGCAGTGCGGCGATCAGCGGCGCAGCGGCATGCGTCTCGCCAAGGGACACGGCGTGCAGCCACAGCCGGCCGGTGGACGGGTTAGCCGGCGCGAACCCCAAGCGTTCGCCCCAATGTGCGCGATACGCGGGCTCGCGCCGGCCGCGCCACCACAGGCGCGCGAAGTAGGCCGGCAGCGCCAGGCGCAGCAGCAGCGCGTAGGCCGCGCGCACCAGCGTCTCGGTCAATTCAGCACTCCGGTGCACACGGGCGCGAGGCCGAAGGGATAACAGCGAGCAGCAGCAGCCGGCGCCTGCGGGGCCGGAAGGTCAATGGGCGGCCGCAGCCACCTGGGCGTCGGGCTTGACGCTGCGCAGCGCGGCCATGAACTGGGCCTCGATGCGGTGCAGCGCCTCGTCGGTGTGACCCTCGAAACGCAGCACCAGCACCGGCGTCGTGTTGCTGCCGCGGATGAGGCCGAAGCCGTCGGCGAAATCGACACGCAGGCCGTCGATGGTGCCGACCTCGCCGCCCTCGAACCTGAGCCGGCCGTCGGCGGCGCGCGCCAGCAGTTCGGTCACCACGGCGTGGTGCTCGCCCTCGGCGCAGGGCACGTTGAGCTCGGGCGTGCTGAAGCTGGTGGGCAGGGCATCGAGTTCGGCGCTGGGGTTCTTGCTGCGCGACAGGATCTCGAGCAGCCGCGCCGCGGTGTACATGGCGTCGTCGAAGCCGTACCAGCGCTCGCCGAAGAAGAGATGGCCGCTCATCTCGCCGCCGAAGGGTGAGCCCACTTCCTTGAGCTTGGCCTTGATGAGCGAGTGGCCGGTCTTCCACATCAGCGGCTTGCCGCCGGCCTGGCGGATGGCCACCGGCAGGCGCTGCGAGCACTTGACGTCGAAGATGATGGTCGCGCCCTTGTTGCGCTTGAGGATGTCGCGCGCGAAGAACATCACCTGGCGGTCGGGGTAAATGATGTTGCCGCCGTCCTTGCCCGAGTTCGTCACGACGCCCAGCCGGTCGCCGTCGCCGTCGAAGGCCAGGCCGAGCTCGGCGCCGGTGGCGCGCACCACGGTCTTCAGCACCGCCAGGTTCTCGGGCTTGCTGGGGTCGGGGTGGTGGTTGGGAAAGTCGCCGTCGACCTTGGAGTAGAGGTCTATGACCTCGCAGCCCAAGGCGCGCAGGATGGCCGGTGCGCTGGCACCCGGCACGCCGTTGCCGCTGTCGACGACGATCTTCATGGGCCGTGCCAGCTTGCAGTCGCCGACGATGCGCGCGGTGTATTCCGCCAGCACGTCCATCTTCGCGACACGGCCGCGTTTGGTGGTGTAGCTCTCGGCCTCGATGCGGTGGCGCAGCTTTTGGATGTCGTCGCCGTAGATCGCGCGGCCGGCCATCACCATCTTGAAGCCGTTGTAGTCCTTGGGGTTGTGGCTGCCCGTGACCATGATGCCGCTGTTGCAGCCGTGCTTGCCGCGCGTGGCGGCCACGTAATAGAGCATGGGTGTGGTGCACATGCCGATGTCGACGACATCCACCCCGGTGCTCTTCAGGCCGCGGACCAGCGCCGCCGCCAGGCCCGGGCCCGACAGCCGGCCGTCGCGCCCCACCGCCACGGCCTTGTCGCCGGCGGCCGACACCTCGCTGCCGAAGGCCCGACCCAGGTGCTCGGCGAAGGCCTCGTCGACGTTCTTGCCGACGACGCCGCGGATGTCGTAGGCCTTGAAGACGGTGGGATCGATCTGCATGAGGTGCCGTGTGGATGCGCTGGCGCGATTGTAGGCAGCGGCCTGCAGCCGGAGCCCGCGGCCGTCGATCCACCGCCGCGGCTTGCCGTTCGTCGGCACGCATCCCGCGCGCTGCCGGCGCTGCCTACACTGCGCCGCATGGCCATCGACCGAGCACTCTTGCGCGCCTCCTGGCAGTCCTGGGCCGGCGGCACCCTGGAACGCGTGGGGCCCTACTGGCTGCAGTGGGCATGGACGCTGTTGTTCTGCATGGCCCTGGCGGTGCCGTTCACCGTGCTCGGCTTCCTGGCCTTCGCGCGTGAGTCGGACAGCGCCTGGCGCAACGGGTCGGGCTGGATCTACTGGTACGGCCGCAACCTCGTCGTCTGCCTGACCATCGGCGCGCTCATCCATGCCACCTTCGACCTGCTGGGCAAGCTCTTCGGCGGCCAGGCCACGGTGCGGCGCTGGCGGCCGTGGCAGCGCACGCTCTTCTTTTCGGGCGTGCCGCTGGCCTGCGTCGTCGTCGGCTGGCCGCTGGGTTTGACGCTGGCCGGCGCCAACCTGCGCCAGTGGATACAGGGCGCCTGGGGCACCAACATCATCGCCGGCTCGCTGCTGATCTCGCTGCTGCTGACCTTCTTTTTCCACCACTACTTCGCCTCGCGATCGCGACAGATCGAGGCCGAGAAGCGCGCCACCGAGGCCCAGCTGCGGCTGCTGCAGGGCCAGATCGAGCCGCACTTCCTGTTCAACACGCTGGCCGGCGTGCTCTCGCTCATCGACCACGAACCGGCCAAGGCCAAGCAGATGCTGCACGACTTCACCGAGGTGCTGCGCAGCTCGCTCAGCGCGATGCGCAGCGACTCCAGCCCGCTCGCGCACGAGCTCGAGTTGGCCGAGAGCTACCTGCGCCTGCTGGGCGCGCGCATGGAGGACAGGCTGCGCTGGCAGGTTGACGCCGACGACGCCGCGCGCGCCGTGCGGGTACCGCCGCTGCTGCTGCAGCCCCTGGTGGAAAACGCCATCCACCACGGGCTGGAGCCGCAACTGCAGGGCGGCACCGTGAGCGTTAGCGCGCGCGTCGTCGCGGCTGAGCTCGTGCTCGAGGTGCGCGACGACGGCCGTGGCCCCGACGCGCCGCCGCGGCCCGGCGTGCGCCAGGGTCACGGCATGGCGCTGGCCAATATCCGCGGCCGGCTGCTGGCGCGTTACGGCTCCGCGGCCAGCCTGCAGGTGCGGCCCGCCCACCCCGGCACGCTGGCCGTCGTGCGCCTGCCGGCCACGCCGCACACGTCGTGCGTCGGCACCACGGAGCCGAGCACATGACCACGGCGCTGATCGCCGACGACGAGTCGCACCTGGCGCGCAGCCTGCGCGACCACCTGGCGCGGCTGTGGCCCGCGCTGCAGGTGCTGCACCTGGCGCGCAACGGTGTCGAGGCCGCGGAACGCATTGCCGAGCTGCAGCCCGACCTGGCCTTCCTCGACATCCAGATGCCGGGCCTCACAGGGCTGGAGGTGGCGCAGGGCATCGAGGGCCCGACGCGTGTCGTCTTCGTCACCGCCTACGACGAGTATGCGGTGCAGGCCTTCGAGCACGAGGCCATCGACTACGTGCTCAAGCCCGTCAGCGACGCCCGCCTGCAGCGCACGCTCGAGCGCGTGCAACGCGCGCTGGCGCCGCCGTCGGCGGCGGCTGGCGGTGCGGGTGCGGGTGCGGGTGAGGGTGCTGAGGAGGCCCGCTTGCTGGCTGCGCTGCAGCGGCTGCTGCCGGCCGCGCGGCCGGCCGCTGGTGCGGCACCGGCGCGGCTGCGCTGGGTGCGCGCCAGCAGCGGCGAACTCACGCACCAGGTGGCGGTGGACGCTGTGCTGTTCTTCCGCGCCGACGACAAGTACACCTGCGTGCACACGGCGACGGCCGAGCACCTGATCCGCACGCCCATCGCCGAGCTCGCCGCCACGCTCGACCCCGAGCAGTTCGTGCAGGTGCACCGCAGCACCATCGTCAACCTGGCCTTCCTGGCGGGCACGCGACGCGACGAGGCCAGTCGGCTCTTCCTGCGGCTGCGCGGCCATGGCGCCGAGCTGCCGGTGAGCCGCGCCTACGTGCACCTGTTCAAGGCGATGTAGCCGCTGTGGGGGCGGAGACGGCGAGACCGGCAACCACCACTGCGCCGACCGCCCGCACTGCCCCCGGCGGCGCCCTGCAACCAGCCATCGGGCGACGCCCGGCCGGCGACGGCCCGCCAGTTGAGCGGGCCGCCGCGGCGCTCACTTCATCAGCACGGCGAACAGCAGCAACACCACCGCGAGCAGCTGGAAGCCGATGCGCATCACCATCCACTGCTCGCTGCTGTGGTGGTTGACCTCGCCGCCCGAAACCATCGACGTCAAGCCGCCGATGAAGGCGTAGACGGTGGCCACGACGGCCGCGACCAACGCAAGGGTCAGAAGGCTCATGAGGCTCTCCTTCATGGAGGAAGCGTTTGCGCTCCCTTTGCACTTACTACGCCGTCTGCCGTTGCCGGACAGTGACGATCGTCATCAACGGTTCGTCCTGGCGCTTGCCGCTGCCACCCGCTGGGAGATGAAGGGTCGCCACCGGCCCGATGGCACCAGACGACTTCCCTCGTCACGGCGCGCCTGCCGCCGAGCGAGCAGAGCCTGATGCCCGAATCGACCGATGCGGGCCTTGAAGGCATGGGCGAGCCGACAGCGCGCAAGCCTGTCACCGGGACGCCGTAGCGGCGAGGCTGCGGATGGCCGGCCCGGCCGGAAACTTTCGCCCCGAAGGTCGCGCTCATGCCGGGTTCGACACGAAAAAGAAAAAGCGCACCGAAGTGCGCTTATTGCGGAACAGGCGCCAGGCGCCTGTGCCACTCAGGCCGAGACGGCGCCGCGGCGACGCAGAGCGCCCGCCGCAAGCAAGGCCGCACCCACCAGCGCCAAGCTGCCGGGCTCGGGCACCGATGCGCCCGACTCGGTCTGGAAGGCCGAACCGGCGGCGAAACCGAGCGTGGGGTTGAAGGTCACCTGCGCACCTGCAGCCCCCGTGGTGGTATCGATGGTGAACACCGTCTGGCCCGCCATGCCGTACAGCGTGATGTTGTCGGCAGAGGCCAGACCGAAGGTGCTTGCGACCCCGATGGGTCCGATGGCGGCGCCGGCGCCCGTTGTGGTGTCGACGTCGATGAGTTGGCCACTGCTGGCCGCCATGAACAGATCGCCGCCGACAAAGGCGAGGTCGCCGGCAGACTGGAAGCCAATCGCACCCACCAGGGTGCTGGCGCCTGTGGAAGTGTTCACTTTGTAAAGGCTGCTGCCTGCCATGTACAGCGTGCCGTCGGCTCCAAATACCAGCGCATTGGCGGTGCCGGCAAACGAGCCCAGACTGCCGACGAGGGTCGCGTTGCCGTTGGTCTTGTCGACGCTGTAGAAGTCGCTGAAGCTGATGCCCCAAAGATTGCCCGTCGGATCGAAGGCAATGTCGGTCAGGAACACGTTGGTGTTGCCGACCACGGTCGTGGCGCCGGTGGCAACGTCGACCGTTGCCAACTGGTTGGGGCCGCCCGTGCTCAGCCAGAGGACAGGCCCCGCATGGGCAGCCAGCGCGCTGACCAGAAGCGTGACCGCCGCAAATGCAGACTTGGTGAAGCGAGAGATCGACATTGGATTTCCTGTCAGTTGGAGGACTGGCGCGGTCAGATGCAAGACCTGGGCCACAACAAAAATGCTTTATCGATCAGTCTCTTGCAGAACCGGATGGGTTGAGCGACGCAAACCATGTAAAAAAACTCGACGCCTGAAGGACGTTACCGCAAGCAGACTGCTCGCCTTCTGCTCGACACGGAGGCGCTGCGCGCCGGCACGCAGCGCGCTGGCCGATCCGGTTACGGCGCCCTTCCCGCGCCACCATACGAAGGCCCGATCGACGAGCGGGCCTGTCTCATGGCGAGGCCGCGATCAGAACTCGACCCGGTCGCCCGCGTGGCGGGTCATCCCCTTGACGCTGCTCTCGCCCATGGCCTTGATGTAGTCGGCCGGCGTGCCCGGCAGGCCGGGGTTGGTGAGGTGTTGTGTCGGCGCCACTGCCATCATCGACAAGGCCGGCAGCCCCATCGAGTACCTCGACGCGCCCAAGTTCGCCGCCTCCTGGACAGCCGACGCCGCGGTGATGACCGGCGCCGTTCGCCGCATCGGCAAGGTCGAATGGCCCAGCGGCTAGGCCGCCCGCGCGGCGGCGGCCTCGCGCAGCTTGTCCTTCTTGCTCTTGCGCCGGCCCTTCACACCGCCGTGCGGGTCGGCCGGCACGGGCGGCAGCAAGGTGGCCGGCTCGAAGCCGGCTACCTGTTCGCGCGGCACGCGCCGCTGCTGGCGTTTCTCGATGAGGCGCATGTGCGCCTCGCTGCCCGGCGCGTCGGCGCAGACGAAGCTCAGCGCGAGCCCGGCAGCGCCGGCACGCCCGGTGCGGCCAATGCGGTGCGCGTGGTCCACCGCCGAACGCGGCAGGTCGTGGTTGACGACCACCGGCAGCAGCGGCAGGTCGAGGCCGCGCGCGGCCAGGTCGGTGGCCACCAGCACCTGCACGCGGCCGGCGTGCAGGTCGGCCAGCGCGCTGCTGCGCCGGCCCGTGCTCTGCTGGCCATGCAGCGCCGCGGCGGGCACGCCGGCCCGGCGCAGCTTGTCCGCCACGTGCTCGGCAGCGTACTGCGTGGCCACGAACACCAGCGCGCGGGGCCAGGCCTCGGCCTTCAGCAGGTGGCGCAGCAGCTGCGTGCGGCGCGCGGTGTCGACGACGACGGCACGCTGGGTGATGTGCGACGGCACTGCGGGCATGGCCGCTGCCGCGGGGGGCTTGGGCTGATTCTCTTGCGTCGGCGCCGCCAGGCCCTCGGCCACCTGCAGCAACAGCGCGTCGTTCTGTACCCGCTGCGCCAGCGTGCGTACGGCCTCGCCCAGCGTGGCGCTGAACAGCAGCGTCTGGCGCCGGCGCGGCAGCAGCGCCAGCACGCGCCGCGTCTCGTCGGCAAAACCTTCGTCGAGCAACCGGTCGGCCTCGTCGAGCACCAGCAGCTCCAGGTCGGCCAGGCGCAGCGCGTTCTGTCGCGTCAGGTCGAGCAGGCGGCCCGGCGTGGCCACGACGAGGTCGGCGCCGCCACGCAGCGCCATCATCTGCGGGTTGATCGACAGGCCGCCGACGGCGACCACGGTCTCGAGCTGCGGCGCCAGCGCGCGTGCGGCGGCGGCCACCTGCGCCGCGAGCTCGCGCGTGGGCGCCAGCACCAGGGCGCGCAGCCGGCGCGGGTGTTCGGCCAGCACTTCGGGTACGGCCAGCAGGCGCTGCAGCAGCGGCAGCAGGTAGGCGCCGGTCTTGCCGGTGCCGGTGGGGGCCTGCGCCAGCACGTCGCGGCCCTGCAGGATGGCCGGCAGCGCCGCCGCCTGGATGGCGCTGGGCCGTGCCCAGCCGGCCGCCGCGGCCGCACGGGCCAGCGCCGGCGCCAGGCCGAGTTCGGTGAAACCGGGCCTGGCCGGGGCCACGTCGGGAGCAAGGGGTTCTGGGCGAGAGGACATGCGGGCCAGCATAGCCGGCACCGGGCCCTTGAAACGGCCGCCGCGCGCCCAAACTTCTGCCCATGAGCACAGACACCCGCCATCCCCTGCCCGCCCGCCTGCACACGCTGGCGGCGCTGGCCGGCCTGCTGGAACGTCTGGAAGCCGCGCCGACTTCGGCCAGCGCGGCGCAGTACCGCGAGGTCGCGCGCCGCGTGTCCGCCCTGCTGGCCGCGGCCGAAGCCGACGAACACCTGGCGCTGCTGCTCGATGCCGCGCCGCACACGGCCGCGCTGTACGAAAACTTGCGCTACGACGTCGCCGGCCTGTGCCGCTCGCCGCTGGAGGCCGCGCTCAACGCCGAGTTGACCGCCAGCGCCACCATAGCTCGAGCCCGGCGCCGTTGACCCCCGGCGCGACCGAGACGCCGTGCGGTAGCGCCACGGGCCGAGCCGAAGCAAAGCGCCGCAGCGCCGAGGGCGCCAGAATCCGGGCATGAACTCACCCGCCCAAACGCCGCGGCGCCTGGTCGTCGGCATCTCCGGCGCCTCGGGCGCGATCTACGGCATACGCATCCTGCAGGCGCTGCAGGGCAGTGGCATCGAGACGCACCTGGTCATGACGGAGTCGGCCCGCCTCACGCTGGCGGCCGAGTGCGAGATCGGCGCGCCGGAGGTCGAAGCCCTGGCCAGCGAGGTGCACCACGCGCGCAATGTCGGCGCCACCATCGCCTCGGGCTCGTTCAGGACCATGGGCATGGTGGTCGCGCCGTGCTCCATACGCACGCTGTCGGAGATCGCCTGGGGCGGCACCAGCGGCCTGCTCACGCGTGCCGCCGACGTCGTCCTGAAGGAACGCCGTCGCCTCGTGCTGATGCTGCGCGAAACGCCGCTGCACGCCGGTCACATCCAAAGCATGCTGCAGGCCACGAACAACGGCGCCATCGTGATGCCGCCGGTGCCGGCCTTCTACGCCCGGCCCCAAACCATAGACGACATCGTCAACCACAGCGTGGGTCGCGTGCTCGACCTCTTCGACATCGAGACCGACCTCGTCGAGCGTTGGGCCGGGCTGGGCAAGCGACCATGACCAAAAGGGCCCTGCTCTACGTCTACTACAAGGTCGACGCCGCGCAGCACGACGCGCTGGCGCCGCGGGTGCGCGCCCTGCAGGCGCGGCTGCAGGCGCGGCAGCCCGGGCTCGTCTGCGAACTGCTGCAGCGGTCCGAAGCCAGCCAGGGCATCGAGACCTGGATGGAGACCTACCGCCACGCCGCGGGCCTGGGCGACGAACTCGCCGCCGCCATCGACGCCGCCGCCCGCGCCGCCGGCCTGCCCCAGCCCCGCCACACCGAGAATTTCATCCCGCTGCGCTGACCCGACCACGCCCCACCTCTGAGGGCAAGTGGACGCGAGTTGCAGCGCACCGCCGAGGCCGCCCCGACCGGGGCGAGGGCGGCAGCCGGGCGCGGCTGAGCCGAACTGCACGAACACCCGGCCGCGCCGCGCGCCGCCGTATCGCAGGGCATGGCGGCCGCCGTTGAACGCCGCCGAGCAGACGCCCCGCATCGCCTGCGGCCCCGCGCGGGCCGCAGCATCGGCCCGGGTGCTGCCCCAGATGATCGCCCCAGGGACAGGTCCGAAAGCGGCGAGTCATCGTCAACCTGCGACCTATCATGGCCGCATGGACCTCGACCCCGACGCCGCCTACCTCGCGCTGAAAGCGCGCGACGCGCGCTTCGACGGGCGGCTGTTCGTCGGCGTCACGTCCACCGGCGTCTATTGCCGGCCGGTGTGCCGCGTGCGCACGCCGCGGCGCGAGAACTGCCGCTTCTTCGCCAGCCGCGCGCTGGCCGAGGCGGCTGCCTTCAGGCCGTGCATGAAGTGCCGGCCCGAGATCGCGCCGGGCCTGTCGCACACCGACTCGTCGCGCTCGCTCGCCGACAGCGCCGCGTCGCTGATCGAGAACGCCGTGCACGCCGGCGACAGCCTGCCGCTGACGGCGCTGGCGGCCCGCCTGGGCGTCACCGATCGCCACCTGCGCCGCATCTTCATGGCCGCGCACGGTGTCTCGCCGCTGGCCTACCTGAGCACGCAGCGCCTGCTGCTGGCCAAGCAGTTGCTCACCGACACCGACCAGCCCGTGGCGCAGGTGGCGCTGGCCAGCGGCTTCGAGAGCCTGCGGCGCTTCAACGCCGCCTTCGTCGAGCGCTACCGCTTCCAGCCCACGCAGCTGCGCCGCGAAGGTGCGCCGGCGCGGCGCTCGCGCGGCGACGCGGTCTCGCCGCTGCGCCTGGCCTACCGCCCGCCCATCGACCTGGGGGCGCTGCTGGGCTTCTTCGAGCGCCGGCAGATGCAGGGCGTCGAGCAGGTCGAGGGTCTGGCGCTGCGGCGCACGCTGGCCTGGCAGCACCGCGGCCGGCCGCTGCGCGGCTGGCTGGAACTGCGCTTCGAGCCGGCGCGCCACGAGGTGCACGTCACCGCGTCTGCCAGCCTGAGCCCGGTGCTGGGCGCGGTGCTGCAGCGTGTGCGTCACGTGCTCGACCTCGACGCCGACCCGACGCAGGTCGACCCGGTGATGGCCCTGCTGCCGCTGCCGCTGCGCGCCGGCACGCGGCTGCCCGGCGCCTGGTGCGGCTTCGAAACCGCGGTGCGCGTGGTGCTCGGCCAGCAGGTCACGGTAAAGGCCGCGCGCACGCTGGTGCAGCGGCTCGTCGACCGCTTCGGCACGCCGCTGGACACGCCCTTCGCGGCGCTCACGCATGTCTTTCCCGACGCCGCCACGCTGGCCGCGGCCGACCCCGAGGCGATCGGCACGCTGGGCATCGTGCGCCAGCGTGTCAAGGCGCTGCAGGCGCTGGCCGCCGCGGTGGCCGAGGGCAGCATCGCGCTGCACCGCGGCGCACCGCTGGCCGCCACGCTGGACGCGCTGCGCGCGCTGCCCGGCATCGGCGAGTGGACGGCGCAGGTCATCGCGATGCGCGCGCTGGCCTGGCCTGACGCCTGGCCGGCCACCGACATCGGCCTCATCAACGCGCTGGGCGCCAGCGCGCCCGGCGCACCCCGCCACCTCGGCCGCGACGCACGGCACATCACCGCGCTGGCCGAACGCTGGCGCCCCTGGCGCGCCTATGCCGTGATGCGGCTGTGGCACTTCGTGGAGAACGCCGAATGAACAACCCCCGCCTCCAGGCCCAGTGCCGCGTGCCCAGCCCGCTGGGCGCGTTGACGCTGGCCGCCACCGCCCAAGGCCTGGCGCTGGTGTGGTTCGACGACCAGGCGCACCGCAGCGCCACGGTCGACGCCGCGGTGGATGACCATCATCCCCACCTCGCGCTGGCCGCGCGTGAACTGGCGGCGTACTGGCAGGCGCCGCGGCGGCCCTTCACGGTGCCGCTGGACCCGCAGGGCACGGACTTCCAGCGCGCCGTGTGGCGGGTGCTGTGCGGCATCGGGCCGGGCACGCTGGGCAGCTACGGCGAGGTCGCGCGCGCGGTGGGCCGACCCACGGCCGCGCGGGCCGTGGGTGCGGCCATCGGTCGCAACCCGCTGGGCATCATCGTGCCCTGCCACCGTGTGGTGGGCGCGGGCGGCGCGCTCACCGGCTACGCCGGCGGCCTGCACCGCAAGCAGGCGCTGCTCGAGCTCGAAGGCGCGCTGCCGGCGCAGCGCGCGCTGGCCTTCAACGCATGAGCGCGCCGGGCCGCTCCCAAGCGCTCATCCCGGAGCGCGCAGCGTGGAGGGTAGACCAGTGACCGCGCCGGGCCGCTCCCAAGCGCTCATCCCGGAGCGCGCAGCG
>PNKD01000119.1 GCA_013822265.1 Leptothrix sp. (in: b-proteobacteria) | reverse complement strand
CCGCTGGCGGACGGCCCCCTCGGGGCGCGCAGGCCGCGGCTCAAAGTCCGCCTGCGCGGACTTGGACGGCCCAGCAAGCCCCGCCTGCGGCGTTGCGTGGAGCGACAGCGAGCTCGGGGGGCATCCGTTCCGCGATAAATTCGACCCATGAGCCTGCGCTCCCTAGCCGCCGACCTGCTGCCTGCCGCCCTGCATGGGCTGCAGCGCGTGCCGATGCTCACGCCCGTGCAGGCGCCCACGGTCGAGGCCTCGTCGTTCGCGGCGCTGGTCGAGAAGATGGGCTATTTGTCCAAGGCCGACCTGAAGCTGGTTCGCGAGGCCTACAAGTTCGCCGACGCCGCCCACCTGGGGCAGTTCCGCGCCAGCGGCCTGCCCTACATCACCCACCCCATCGCGGTGGCCGGCATGTGTGCCGACTGGAAGCTCGACGCGCAGGCCATCATGGCCGCGCTGATGCACGACACCATCGAGGACCAGGGCATCACCAAGGCCGAGCTGATCCAGCGTTTCGGCGCGCCCACCGCCGACCTGGTGGACGGCCTGACCAAGCTCGACAAGCTGCACTTCAACACGCGCGAGGAGAGCCAGGCCGAAAGCTTCCGCAAGATGCTGCTGGCGATGGCGCGCGACGTGCGCGTGATCCTCATCAAGCTCGCCGACCGCCTGCACAACATGCGCACGATGCAGGCGATGTCGGCCGACAAGCGCCATCGCATCGCGCGCGAGACGCTCGACATCTACGCCCCCATCGCCCACCGCCTCGGCCTGAACCAGACCTACCGCGAACTGCAGGAGCTGTGTTTCGAGCTGCTGCACCCCTGGCGCCACGGCGCGCTGGGCAAGGCCGTGAAGCGCGCGCGCGGCAACCGCCGCGACATCGTCGAACGCGTGCAGCAGGAGGTGCAGCGCACCTTCGCGCAGCACAAGATCAAGGTGCAGGTGAGCGGGCGCGAGAAGACGATCTCGTCGATCTACCAGAAGATGCGCGAGAAGCACGCTGGCTTCGCGCAGGTCAGCGACATCTTCGGCTTTCGCATCGTCGTGCCCTCGCTCACCGAGTGTTACATCGCGCTGGGCGTGCTGCACCAGCTCTACAAGCCGGTGCCGGGGCGCTTCAAGGACTACATCGCCATTCCAAAGGCCAACGGCTACCAGAGCCTGCACACGACGCTGGTCAGCCCGCTGGGCACAGCGATCGAGTTCCAGGTGCGCACCGAGGCCATGCACGCGGTGGCCGAGAAGGGCATCGCCGCGCACTGGATCTACAAGACCAGCGACAAGAAGGGCGCGGCCGCCGATGCACAACGCCTGTCGACGATGTGGCTGCAAAGCCTGCTCGACATCCAAAACGAGACGCGCGACGCCGCCGAGTTCCTCGAGCACGTGAAGATCGACCTGCACCCCGATGCGGTCTACGTCTTCACGCCGCGCAGCAAGATCCTGGCGCTGCCCCGGGGCGCCACGGCGGTGGACTTCGCCTACGCCATCCACAGCGACGTCGGCAACCACACGGTGGCGGTGCGCATCAACGGCGAGCCCGTGGCCCTGCGCACCGAACTGAAGAGCGGCGACGTGGTCGAGGTCATCACCGCGCCGGGCGCGCGGCCCAACCCGGCCTGGCTGAGCATGGTGCGCACCGGGCGCGCGCGCAGCAAGATCCGCCACCACCTCAAGAACATGGAAAGCGAGGAGTCGCGCGCGCTCGGCGAGAAGCTGCTCGTGCAGTCGTTGCGCGCCGAAGGCCTGCAGCCGCCCTCGTCCGACCCCACCGACACCGACGCCGCCGCGCTGTGGCAGCAGCTCACGCGCTGGAGCGGCAACCGCAACCGCGGCGAACTGCTGATCGACATCGGCCTGGGCAAGAAGATCGCGATCATCGTCGCCAAGCGCCTGGCGCAGATGATGGGCGAGCGCGGCATCAAGCCCGACGCGGTGATGCTGACGATGGGCCGCTACGCGCAGGACGACACCACGCCGACCCAGGGCGAGGTGCTGGTCGACGGCAGCGAGGGCGGTTCGATCCAGTTCGCCGCCTGCTGCCGGCCGATCCCGGGCGACCAGATCGTGGGCTACCTCGGGCGCGGCGAGGGGCTGCTCGTGCACACTGCCGATTGCCCCACGGGCAAGAAGCTGTTCGAGCGCGACAGCGAGCGCTGGATGCGCGTCGACTGGGCCGAGGAGATGACGCGTACCTTCGAGGCCCACATCCACGTGCTGGTGAAGAGCGGCAAGGGTGTGCTGGCCCAGGTCGCGCTGGCCGTCAGCAGCGCCGAGGCCGACATCACGCACCTGGACATGGACGCCGAGCCGACGCAGGAGACGACCGAACTGCGCCTGCTGCTCAGCGTGCGCGACCGCGTGCATCTGGCCGACGTGCTGCGCACGCTGCGGCGCTCGCCGGTGGTGATGCGCGTGTCGCGCAGCAAGCTCAGCTGAGCGGCGCCGGGTAGCGCACTTCCAGCACCTCGATCTTCTCGACGCCGCCGGGCGTGACCAGCGCCACCTCGTCGCCTTCGCGCGCCTTCAGCAGCGCGCGCGCGATGGGCGAGATCCAGCTCACCTCGCCGTTCAGGCTGTCGGCCTCGTCGATGCCCTTGATCGTGACCGTGCGCTCCTCGCCCGCCGCCGTGGCGTAGGTGACGGTGGCGCCGAAGAAGACCTGGTCGCTGCCGTGGTGCGCCGAGGGGTCGGCGATTTCGGCGATGTCCAGCCGCTTGCTCAGGAAGCGGAGGCGGCGGTCGATCTCGCGCAGCCGCTTCTTGCCGTAGAGGTAGTCGCCGTTCTCGCTGCGGTCGCCGTTCTTGGCCGCCCAGGAGACGATCTCGACGATCTTCGGGCGCTCGACGTCGAGCAGCGTCATCAACTCTTCGCGCAGGCGGCGGTAGCCGGCGGGCGTGAGGTAGTTGCGCGCGCCGGCCGGCAGCGGCGGCAGGCCGGGGGTCTCGTCGTCCTCGTCAGGACCCTCGGGTTCCTTGACGAAGGCCTTGTTCAGGGCACGACCTCCACGCGCACCAGCGCCGCGCCGTACTCGTCGGCACAGGCCGCGCCGGGCGTGCACAGCGGCTTGCCGGCCATCACCGGCCCGGGGCCGTCGAACTTGGCGGCCAACGCGGCGGCCTCGGCGCCTAGCGGATAGACGCGGATGGTGCCGTCCTTCTTCGGCTGCAGCGCACTGAGATCTCGCTGGCGCGGCGACACCATCACCAGCAAGTCGGTGGGGCCGGCCGGGCCGGTGGTCTCGAAGGGCGTCTCGTTGCCCAGCGGCAGCTTCACTGCCTGCCCCGGCTTGACCTTCAGCGAGCCCGAGGTGATGTTGGGATAGAGCTGCATCAGCGTCTTGTCGGCGCCGTGGACGAAGAGGTAGAGGTAGCCCTCACGCTCAGCGTGCACGGTCATCGTGAGGTAGTCGTGGCCGATGCGGTAGCTGACCTTGTTGGTCTGCAGGCGCACGCCGAACCCGGGCGACTGCGCCTGCACCACGCGGTCGAGTTCCAGCGAGGGGTCGAAGGTGGCGGGCGCGGCCGTGGGCGCCGGCGCGGCGGCAGGGGGTGGGGCCACCGCGACCACAGAGGCCGGCACAGGGGCCGGCGCGGCTGCCGTCACCTGCTCGGCGGGCAGCGGGCGCGGCTTGGGCGCCAGCGCGAAATACAGCCCCACCGCCACGGCCACCACGACGACCGCCCCGATACCGATCATCGGCCCCTTGCCCAGCCCCGCGCCAGGTGCGCGCGCGGGTGCCGGTGTCGACAGCGGTGGCGGCCTGCGTGCAGGCGCGGCACGCGCCGCGGCGCCGGGCATGGCCGCCACGGTTTGCAGGCCCGTGTGGGCGCGCGTGGCCTCGCCGGCCTGCCGCTGCGGCATCTCGGTGCCGGGCGGCAGCGGCTGCGTGCTGTAGTGGTCTTCGAGCGCCGCCACCTCTGCGAGGCCGAGGTCCTGGCGCAGCTCACCGATGCTCTGCGTGCGTTCTTCGGGGCGCACCACCAGGGCGCGGTCGATGGCGGCCAGGAAGGCTTCGCTGTAGCGGCCGGCGGCGGCCTGAGACAAGGGCTGGTAGGTGTCGTTGAGCAGCCGCCCCACCGAAGGCGGCGGCGTCTTGCCGATGATGGCGAAGTACACGACGGCGGCGAGCGCGTAGACGTCGGTCCACGGGCCCTGCTTCATGCCGGGGATCTCGGCGTACTGCTCCACCGGCGCGTAGCCCGGCTTGAGGATCACCGTCAGCGCCTGCGTCTGCTCGCTGATGACGCGGCGCGCGGCGCCGAAGTCGAGCAGCAGCCAGCGGTTCTTCTCGGGCAGGTACATCACGTTGTCGGGCGCGATGTCGCGGTGGTAGACCTGCTCGCCGTGGATCACCAGCAGCGCCTCGGTCAGCGGCCCCAGCACGCTGCGCAGCCAGCCCTCGTCGATGGGCTGTCCGCTGCGGCGCATCTCGCGCAGCACGTCCTTCAGCGTCGTGCCCCTGAGCAGCGGCATCACCATGTAGGCGGTGCCGTTGGCCTCCCAGAAGCGGTAGACCTTGACCAGCGACGGATGGTCGAAGCTGGCCAGCAGCTTGGCCTCGCCGATGAAACTCTTGCGGCCGGCCTCGAAGGTCTCGCGGTAGCGCTCGCTCTTGACCTGCACCTGCGTGCCGCCGCCGATGCGCTGGGCCAGCGACGAGGGCATGTACTCCTTCAGCGCCACCTCGCGTTCCAGCGAGGTGTCGAAGGCCTTGTAGACGACGCCGAAGCCGCCCTCGCCTATGAGCTCGGTGAGCCTGAACTCGGCCAGCATGGTGCCCACCGGCAGGTGGCCGCCATCGTCCGGTGGCGGCGGGGCCACGATCTTTGTCTTGTCTTCCTGGGGCGCCGGTGCGGCGGGCGGCGGCGGCGCCTGGCCGGCCGACCACTCGGTGCGCTGGAAGCCCGTGGGCGGCGTCGAACCGGGGGGCCGGATGACGGTGCGGTCGTCGTCGGGGGCGTCGGGGGTCATGGCCGGTGGCGCGATGCGCAGCGGATCGGTGGAAGAGGATCGGAAGCTCAGATTGTCGCAGCCGGGCCAAACAGCCGGTGCAGCGACGCCGCGGCGGGCAGCCCCTGCGACACCAGCAGGCGCGGCGCCTGCTCGTCGGGATGGGCATGCCACCAGGCGCGGCCATGCACGCCGCGGGCCCAGGCCCGCTGGGCCTCGCTGCCGATGAGGCGGGCCGGATCACGCGCGATGCCTACCGGCGCCTCGACCAGCGCCCCGGCGCGCTCGGGGCCCGCCAGGTCGGGCAGCGGCCCGTCGAGCGCCGGCAGCGCCATGCGCGCAAGCTGCTCTTCCAGTCGGTCTGCCGTCCAGTCTTCGTACAGCGCGTCGCGCGCGAGTTCGTCCAGCCGCGCCAGCCAGGGCCAGAGCGCGGCGCTCTCCTGCGCCGACGCCGGCCCGGCGCCCAGGGGCAGCACCAGCGTGAGCGGGAAGTAGCGGCCGACGCGGTCGACCGAGGGCATCAGCACGCCGCACCAGGCCTGCGTGCCGGCCGCACCCGGCAGCACGCCGGGCATGAGCAGGAAGCGCCAGCTCGGCGAGGCCAGGTAATCGTCGAGCCAGCCCGCGGGCCTGGCCTCGCGCAGCGCCAGCAGGCCGGCGGCGAGCCAGCCGTCCCAGGGTTCGATGAAAGCCGCGTCGAGCCGGCGCGCCGCAAAGTCGCCCAGCGAGGGCAGCTTGCCATGCCACCCCGGGGGCGCTGCGGCGGGCATGGCGGTCGCGCTCAAACCGGCCTAGAGCGCCGCGGGGCAGCGGAACTGCTTGATCTCGCGCAGCTGGAAGGGGTTGAACACGCTGGCCGCGGTGACCTCCAGCCGCGCGCGCTTGCCGTCGAGGTTCATGATGACGCTGAACCTCTCGGGCACGTCGCCGGGTTCGACCTGGAAGCGCTCGAACAGGCGGAACAGCGCCCACGGCCCCTCGGTCATCACCAGCGGCCCGGCGTTGCCCAGGCCGGTGCTCATGCGCATCACCGAGGCCACGCGCGTGCTCGGCCAGTTGATGGTGATCGACGGCCCGCTGCTGGTGAGCTTCTGCACCGCGCCGTCGATGTCGAAATTGAGCTCCTTCAGCGAAGGCTCGAGTTCGGAAAGGCGCATCTCGATGCGGATGGCCGGCGTCTTGCCGCCGCTGCGGAAGAACACCTCGCGGATACGCTGCGCGCGCTGGAACTCGGCCAGCGCCGCCGGCGACACCGGCCGCGAGCCGTCGGCCAGCGGACGGTAGGTCCAGACCTTGGTCGACTGGTCGACCAGCGCGACCAGCCGGCGCTGGAAGAACTCGTCGAAGAGCCCGCCGACACCGAAGAGCTGGCCGAAGTCCTCCGGCAGCACGTCGGCGCGGCTGCCGCTGGCAAACGGGTAGCGGTTGCCGATGGCGCGGTTGCAGATGTCGGTGATGGGCTTGAGCTCGGCCGTCAGGCCCTCGCGCTCGGCGCCGCGGGTCTGGCCGGCGGCGGCATCGGCCATCTGCTCGACCATGCCACGCACCAGCTCAGGCTGGCCGGCGGCGGCCACCTTGACCTGCTCGGCACCGCCGGGCGGCGGCGGTGGCGACTTGCTCTTCTTGGCCGCATCCACGGCCGCCAGTTGCGCATAGAGGTCACCGAAGAGCTTGAGCGTGGCGGTCAGCGGCGGCGGGTCGCCGGTGACGAGGCGGTGGATGCCGGCAAAGTGGTCGTCGACCATGCGCTCGAGCGGCCCGCCGGTGCCGCCCGCTGTGTCGGCTGCCGCCCCGGCCAGCCGCGCCGCTTCGGCCTTGGCTTTGGTGGCGGCCTGGTCCAGCGCGCCGGCGGCCGCAGCCGGCTGCACCAGCCGCGTCTGCTCGGCCACACCACGCAGGTAGCCGGCCAGTGGCGAGTCGACCGCTGCGAGCAGGCGCGACACCGCCAGCGCGCGCTCGGGGTCGCCCAGTTTCACCAGCTGCACGTCGGCCAGGTAGGCGTCCCAGACCTTGATGTAGTCCTCGAAGTACAGCCGCCGCACCTTGTCGCCGAGCGCGTTGCCCAGCGCGGCGTCGCGCAGCCGCGCCGGGTCGGTCTTGAGGCCGAGCACCCAGCCTTCTTCGGCAGCCAGCGCCGGTGTTGCCTGCTGCACCGCGGGCAGCACCAGCTTGCGGTAGCCGTCGCGCGTGTACAGGCCGCTGACGCCGCGTGTCAGAGGCTCGCCGCTGCGGCGCTCGAAGGCCTGGGCCGCGTTCGGCCCGGCCGCGCCGGCGAGCGTGAAGTCGGGCGCGCTGCCGGGCCGGTACTGACGCTTGATGCGGCTGTAGACGCGGTATTCGAGCGGGTAGGCCGCCAGCATCTCGCGCACGCTGGCCACCAGGTTGTCGTCGCGCGCCAGCACGGCCTTGGGTGCGCCCAGCGCCAGCGCGGCGGCCAGGTGGGCATCGAGCTGTGCACGCTGTTCGGGGGCCATGCGGGCGTAGTTCGCGTCCCAGTCGACGCCCACCCAGGCCTGCAGCGCGGCGGCGTCGAAACGCTCGGGCTGGTGCAGCATCACGTAGGACTTGAGGGCCTCGTAGGCGTTCTCGAGGTTGTCCTTGTTGGCGGCGCGCAGGCGCTCCTCGAGGCGGCGCGCCACGCGCGGCATGAGCGCCCGCTCGAGCAGGCGGTGGTAGGCGATCTGCGCGCCGGCGTCCAGCTTGTCGCCCTGGTACAGGCCGAGGGCGTGCAGCAGCGGGGATTCGGCGATGTCGAAGTCGGCCAGCCGCGCCGCGTCGCGCACGCCGGCCAGCGGCGCGGGCAGCTGCGCGACATCGGCGCTGGTGGCCGGCGGCAGGGCCTGCACGGCCTGGCGCAGCGCGGGCAGGCGCTCTGCGACCTGCGCGGCGTGGTCGAGGTTGCGCGCCCGGCTCACCGCCCAGCCCACCGCCACCAGCAGCGCCAGCACGCCCATGGTGCCCATCGCCGACAGGCGCAGCACGTGGCGCCGACGTTCGGCCACGGGGTCGAGCGCACCGAGGCCACGCTCGGCGAACACCAGGTCCTTGAGCAGCCGGTGAAGGAAAAAACTCTTGCCGCGGCCCGGGGCGATGGCCGCGCTGCGCCCACCCATGCCGAACGACGCCGCCAGCGAGCCCATCACGCGGTCTATCGGCGAGCCTTCCTGCGTGCCGCTGCTGAAGTAGACGCCGCGCACCCGCGGCGCCGTCTGCACCGTGCCGCCGCCCGAGAACACCTGGCGCAGGAAGTCGCCCAGCACCGCCTGCAGCGCCGCGAACTCCTGCGGGAAGGCGAAGATGGCGCTGCGGCGCAGCACGTCGCGCTCACCCTCCAGGCGGTCGACGAGCTGGGCCACCAGCCGCTGCTGCAGCTGCTGGTACAGCGCCGGGAAGGCGGCCACCGGGTCGTCGCCCGCCGGCGTGGCGGCGTCGAAGGTGAAGCCCCAGACCTGGTTGCGGTCGTCCTGGGCCAGGCCCTCGAAGGTCTCGTTGAAGCCGCCGATGAGGTCGGCCTTGGTGACGAGCACGTAGACCGGCGCGCGCACGCCGAGCTTGGCTTGCAGTTCGTTCAGGCGCGCGCGCAGCTGGGCGGCGTGCTCGACACGCTCGGTGCTGCCCTGCTGCAGCAGGTCCTGCACGTTGACGGTGAGCAGCACGCCGTTGATGGGCTGGCGCGGGCGCGTCTTCTTGAGCAGCGCCAGGAAGTTGTCCCAGGCGCTGGCGTCGACGTCCTTGTCGCTTTCCTGCGTGGCGTAGCGGCCGGCGGTGTCGATGAGCACCGCGTCCTGCGTGAACCACCACTCGCAGTTGCGCGTGCCGCCCACGCCCTGCACCGAGCCCTTGCCGCCCTGGGCGTCGCCGACCAGGAACTGCAGCCCGGCGTTCATCAGCGCCGTGGTCTTGCCCGAGCCGGGGGCACCGACGAAGACGTACCAGGGCAGTTCGTACAGCTGCAGCCCGCCGCCGAACAGGCCCTTGCCCTTGGCGGACTTCAGGCGCTGCACGGCCTCGTTGAAGCGCGCCGCCAGCACCTGGGCTTCCTTGTCGGCGGCCGATGGCCCGGCGCCCAGGCCCTGCAGCAAGGCCGCGTTGGTGCGTCTGCGGCGGTAGGCCTTCCAGGCCTGCACGCCTATCCAGATCGCCCAGATCACCACGACGAGGGCGACACGCACCCACGGCGCCTCGAACGGCCGCGCGGCGCCGAAGGCCAGCAGCGGCCCCGCCCACCCGATCAGCAGCGACAGCAGCAGCAGCCCGATGGTGCCCAGCACCAGCGGACTGAACAGCACTTGGAAGAGCTTTTTCATCTCAATTCGGCGCCGTCGCGAAGAGGGTGACTTCGACACGGCGGTTCTTCGCGCGGCCGTCGGCGGTGGCGTTGTCGGCCAGCGGCTCGGTGTCGGCGCGGCCCTCGGCACTCAGGCGCTCGGGCTTGACGAATTGCCCCAGCAAGGCCTTGGCCCCGGCTGCGCGGTCCTTGGACAGGTGCCAGTTCGACGGGAAGCGCAGCGAGCGTATCGGCTGGTTGTCGGTATGGCCGGCGATCAGCACCTGCCCCGGCACCTTGGTCAAGGCTGCGCCCATGCGCTCGAACAGCGGCCTGGCCTTGGCCGAGACCTCGGCGCTGCCGGGATCGAAGACCCCGTCGCCGCGCAGCGTGACCACCGAGCGGTCGGCCAGGTCCTGCACCTGCACGTCGCCGGCGTCGATGTCGCTTTTCAGCAGCACCGCCAGGCGTGGCGGCGGCGGCGCGGCCGGTGTCGCCGGCGGCGGTGCCGCGGGCGCGACAGGCAGTGCTGTGCTGATCGACTGCAGCGCGCTGAAGGTGGCATCGGTCTGCGCGTTGAGCGTCAGCCGCAGCACCAGGAACAGCGCCAGCAGCAGGCCGGCCAGTGCCGCGGCCACCACCCACAGCGGCACGCCGTCGGTCAGCCGCGCCGGTGCCGCCGCCACGCCCTGCCACTGCGGCGACAGCGTGCGGTCGGCCGGCCCGGCCAGTTCGCGCAGCTGCTGCGCCAGCCGCTCGCGCAGGTTGTCGAGTTGTGCCTTGCCGTCGGTCATGACCTTGTAGCGGCCCTCGAAACCCAGCGCCAGCGTGGCGTAGACCAGCTCGAGCAGGTTGCGGTGCTGGGCCGGGTTCTCGACCAGCCGCGTCAGCAGCTGGAAGACCTTTTCGCCGCCCCAGGCCTCGTTGTGGAAGTGCACCAACAGGCTCTGCGAAGACCAGGCCCCCGAGCCGCCCCAGGGCGTGCTGGACGCCGACTCGTCGAGCAGCGTGCACAGGATGTAGCGCGCCGCCACCACCTGCTCGTTGGGCAGGCCTTGCGCACGCGCCACCGATTCGAAGCGCTTGACCGACTCGACGAGCTGGTCGCGCAGCGCCGCCGGGTTGGGGTGACGCAGCGTCGCCCGCAGTCGCGGCGCGGCGCTGAGCAGCGGCGCGGCGGCCTGCACCAGCGGGTTCAGGCTGGCGTGGTCGGGCAGATCGGGCAGCGGCGGTGCGGCTGGGCGTGCGCTGGCCGCTGCCGGCGACGCCGCCGGCGGCTGCGCCCCGGGCGCCCCGGGCCTTGCGCCACGGCCGGCGCTCGGCTTGATGACCGTGCGGTCGGACTCGTAGGCCGCGAAGGGGTCGTGCGGCGTGTCCTTGTCACTCATCACTTGCCCCTGGTGAATGGCCGCCGTTCACGACCGCGCTCAGCCGCGGATGGCCCAGAACTCGATGGCCAGCCCGGGAAAGTCGCCGGCGATGTGCATCGCCAGGCCGCCCGAGGCTTCGAGCTGTTTCCACAGGTCGTTGCCCCGCGTCTCGAGCTCGAAATAGGTGTAGCCGGCGTGGTAAGGGATCTGCCGCGGCGCCACCGGCAGCGCACGCAGCGTGACGCCGGGCAGTTGCAGGTTGACGAGGTCGCGAATGCGCTCGGCCGGCCCGATCTTGACCTGCGTCGGAAACCGCATGCGCAGCGCCTCGCCCGGCATCTGGGCGTTGACGGCGAGCACGAACATCGCCGTGCGCAGCAGTTCGGCGTCGCCGATGACGGCGACACGGATGCCGTGCTTGCGCTCCTGCAGGTCGATGGGCAGCGCCGTCTGCTCGAGCACCTGCGACAACGATTGGCGCAGGTCGGCCATGACGGCGCGAAAGCAGCTTGCGAGGTCGTCGTGGCGGTACTCGGGGTAGGCCACCGGGCGCCGCTGCTCACGGAAAGTGGACAGCTCGCCGGCCAGGCCGAGACACAGGTCATACAAGCGCTCGGGGTGCAGCACCGGCAGGCGCTGCAGGTGCGCGAACAGCGGCTGGAAGCGGTTGATGACCTGCAGCAGCAGGAAGTCGACGATCTCGCCGGTGCCGGCGCGGCCGGGCTGGGCCAGCCGCGCGCCCAGCGCCTCGCCGCGCTGGTGCAGCATGCCGTGCACCTCGCGCACGTAGCCGTCGAGCACAGGCTGCGCGGGGGCGTGCAGCATTGGCGGCACGTAGTGCGTGTCGAGCACGGCGCGGCCGTCGGCGCGGCGCTCGATCACGCGCACCACGCCCAGCGTGACGTAGCCGTCGTTGGCGTCGCCCTCGAGCATCAGGCGCAGGTTCAGGCGCCCCACCTGCAGCGGCGCCTCGCGCAGGCTGCTGGCATGGATGTCGGCCACGCCGAGGTCGGCAACACGCCAGCGTGGCGGCATCGCACCCTCGCTGGCCTCGACGTCGCTTTCGGTGACGCCGGGCCGCGACTGCGGCACCGCCAGCACCACCAACTGGTCGCGTGTGTCGGCCGGCACGTCGAAGGCCGGCGGCGCCGGGTCGTCGGTGGGCACCGAAAACGCCAGGCCATCGGGCAGCACGCCGCGGGCCGAGGTGAGCATGATGCGGCCCTGCAGCAGCGCAGCGTCGTCGACCTGCAGCGCCACGAATCCCCAGGGCCAGGGGCTGCCGGCGGCCATGCGGCCATCGAGCTGCCGCCCAGCGAAGCGGTCTTGCTGTTGGAAGTGCTGGGGCTGGAGGAACATGCCCTCCGTCCACATCACCTTGTTGTGCCAAGTCATCGAGAGATGCGGTCCATGCGTCTTGTTCGGGCCTCGTGTGCCACGGCGCGGTCGCGGGCATCCGGCCCGACGATACACGGCCCGCCGGGGGTCGTCACCCTCGGGCGGGCCCCACTGTCGGGCGGTGCGCGGGGTGGCACGCCGAGGCCTGCGCCCTGCGCATGAGTGATGCGAGCGCGGCGCCGCGCGCGTATCATGGGCTTGCGCTTTTCGCCAGTGCTTCGCAGCGCTGCCCGTGCACCGGCCAAGCCTGGTTCCATGGCCCGCTGCGGCCTTCCCCTCTGGCCTCTCTCTGAAAAGGAGCCCTACGATGAAGCCCCGATACCTGATTGCCCGAAGCACGCTGGCGTTGGCCGCCGCCGTGGCCTTCCCCGCACTGGCCCAGCAGGCCATCGACGTGGGGCAGACCGTGCCCGATGCCAAGGCCGTGGCCGAGGGCCTGTTCCCCGAGGACGCCTGCGAGCAGCTGAAGGCCGCCGGCTTCAAGTGCATGGGCTTCAAGCCCGCGGTGCGCTACTCGCTGCCGGCGTCGTCGTTCAAGCTCGGCTCGGCCGAGCTGCCCGACACGCTGAAGAAACAGCTCGCGATCTTCGCCGAAGTGCTGAAGGCCAAGCGCGGCAATGGCAAGGCCGTGCGCATCGAAGGCCATGCCGACGCCTCGGGTGCGGCGGCCGTCAACCTGCCGCTGTCGCAGCGGCGCGCCGAAGCCGTGCGCGACTATCTCGTCGAGCTCGGCGCCGACCCGAAGATGATCGTGCCGGTGGGTGTTGGCGCCAACGCGCCCAAGAATGCGCAGGACCCGTTTGCGCCGGAAAACCGCCGCGTCGAGATCGGCCGCGCCACGCCGCCGTCCTGAATCGACGGGTCGGCGCGACGGAAGCCCGCCTCTGGCGGGCTCTTTTCATGGCGCTAGGGAATCAGCTCGGTGAACTGTCCCGGGACGCTGATCGAGATGACCCCGGCCCAGGCGCACATGAGCTTGGAGCTGTTGTTCAGCGCCGGCATGTTGGCCACCAGGACGGTGGGCGCGCCGGGCATCCAGGGCGCCGGGATCACCGGCAGGCAGGGCATGGGCGTCAGCGCACCCATCGCGGCGGCCGTGGCGGCCGCCACCTGCGGGTTGGCCAGGCTCGTGCACACACCGAACGGCGGGATGTTCATCATGGCGACGTTGTCCATGATGTTGCCGGCGTCCATGTTGCCGGTCTTCACCATCTTGGGCGTCGCGCTGAAGGTCGAAGGCGCCGCGCCGAAGCTGCACATCATCATCGCGCCGGTACACACATGCATGGCCATGGCTGATCCTC